>JAURZK010000106.1 GCA_030653505.1 Rubrivivax sp. | reverse complement strand
ACCAGCGGCAGGTCGGCCGGGTGCACGTGCACGGCGATGTGGCGCGCGCTCAGCATCACCGCGTTCACCGCCTCGGCTGCCACCTGGGCCACCACCTCGGGGTGCGAATTCAGTTCGGCGCGCAGCACCTGCTGGGCCAGCAGCACGGCGCTCTTGGCCAGCGCGGCGGCCATCTCGGCGTCCAGCGACGAGAGCTGGGTGTCGAAACTCTCGAGCAGCGCGCCGATCTGCGACGTGGCCTGCTGCGCGAAGGTCTGCTTGAAGTTGTCCAGCGCCACCAGGCCGTCGCGGTAACCGTCCTGGTAACCGGCCTGGCGCGCGGCGGCAACGCGGGCTTGCCAGTCGGCGGGCGTGGGCTCGGGCGGCGCGGCGGGTGCCGCTTCGGCTTGCTCGCCCAGCTCGCCGGGCATCCAGCTCGCGAAGTCGCCGAGTTCCTCGCGGGGGATGAACCGCTGGTAGGGCGAATTCGCCTTGCTGCCGGCGGAAACATCCGGCCTGCGGCCGGCGGGCGGCGGCACGTTGCGGAAGAAGGGGCCTTTCGGCGGCGCGCCCACTTAGACGAAGGCCTCGTCGCCACCACCGACCAGCACGATCTGGCCTTCGTCGACCAGGCGGCGCACGATCTTGAGCATTTCCTTCTGCTCGGCCTCGACCTCGGACAGGCGAACCGGGCCGCGCGACTCCAGGTCTTCGCGCAGCGTCTCGGCAGCGCGGCTGGACATGTTCTTGAAGATCTTCTCGCGCAGCGCGGGTGTGGCGCCCTTCAGCGCGATGACCAGCGAGTCGGTCTGCACTTCCTTCATCAGCGCCTGTATGCCCTTGTCGTCGATCTTCTCGACATCGTCGAAGGTGAACATGTTGTCCATGATCTTCTGCGCCAGGTCGTTGTCGGCCTCGCGCACGAAGTCGAGCACGCTGGTCTCGACCGCGGTGCCGAGCATGTTCAGGATCTCGGCCGCTGTCTTCACGCCGCCCAGGCTGCTCTTGCGGCCGCGGTCGCCGCCGGCCAGCACCTTGCTCATGACCTCGTTGAGGTCGCGCAGCGCCAGCGGCTGGATGCCGTCCAGCGTGGCGATGCGCACCATCACCTCGTTGCGCTGGCGTTCGCTGAACAGCTTCAGCACCTCGGCGGCCTGGTCGAATTCCAGGTGCACGAGGATGGCCGCGACGATCTGCGGGTGCTCGTTGCGCAGCAACTCGGCCACCGAGGTGGGGTCCATCCACTTCAGGCTCTCGATGCCGGTGACGTCGCTGCCCTGCAGGATGCGGTCGATCAGCAGGTTGGCCTTGTCGTCGCCCAGGGCGCGGCGCAGCACGCTCTTGACGTATTCGTTGTTGTCGGCCACCAGCATGTGTTCGTTGGCGGCGAGCTCGCCGAACGAGTCCATCACCTGGTCGACACGCTCGCGGGTGACGGCCTTCATGCGCGCGATGGTCTCGCCCAGGCGCTGCACTTCCTTGGGCGCGAGGTGCTTGAAGACCTCGCCCGCCTCTTCCTCGCCCAGGGTCATGAGCAGGATGGCGGCGTTCTCCAGCCCCTGGTCGTCCTTCGATGCGCTGGCCATGGTCAGTTGATTTCCTGTGGCGGGGTCAGGCTGCTTCGCCGTTGACCCAGCCGCGCACGATGTTCGCCACCGCGGCCGGGTTGGCCTTGGCCAGCGCGCGCGCCTGCTCGATCTTGTCGAAGCTGGCCGGCGCCATCAGCGCCGGCGGCGCGTGCGGCGTCGGTGCATCGTCGGCGACGACCTCGTTGACCTGGCTGCCCGGCTCGCGCTGCGGCGGGGTGAGGACCGCGTTGACCGCGGGCTTGATGAGCTTGCTGACGACCACCAGCGCCACCAGCGCCAGCGCCAGCGGCGCCGCGGCGCTTTTCAGCAGGTCCAGCAGCCAGGGTTGCTGCCACAGCGGCGTCTCTTCGGCCTTGGGCTGCACGTCCTGGCGGAAGGGGGCGTTGACGACCTTCACGACGTCGCCGCGCTCGGCGTTGAAGCCGATGCCTTGCTGCACCAGCGCGGTGAGCTGTTCGAGTTCCTTCTCGCTCAGCGGCACCGTCGTGGTCTTGCCCTTGGCGTCGGTGTTGCTGCGGTGGTTGACGACGACGGCCGCACTCAGCCGCCTCACCGTGCCGACGGCGTTGCGCGTGACGGTGACGGTCTTGTCGACCTCGAAGCGCGTGGCGGCCTCCTTGCGTTGCGCACCGCCGCCCACGCCGCCGGGGACCTGCGTGCCCTGCAGCGCCTGGCTGGCGCCGTTGATGGGCGCGGCGGCGGCCACCGGCGGCTGGTTGCTCATGGCGCCGGGGATGCCGGCCGGCGTGGCGCTGCCGGGCTGGTTGCTCTCTTCGGTGCGCTGCTCGCGGATGGCGGGCTTGGCGTCGTCGCCCTGGTTCGGGCGGTAGGCCTCGGCGGTCTGCATGACCTGGTTGAAGTCGATGTCGCCGGTGATGCTGACGCGCACGTTGTCGCCGCCCACCACCGGTTCCAGCAGCGCCAGCACACGCTTGTGCAGGCCGGTCTCGATCTCGCGGCGGTACTGCAGCTGCTGCGAGTCCAGGCCCTGCGCGCCTTCGTCTCCGCCGGGGCCGCTGAGCAGCGCGCCGGTGCTGTCGACCACGCTCACCGCCTTGCTGGTGAGTTCGGGCACGCTGCCCGAGACCAGGCGCACGATGCCGGCGACCTGGTTGCGGTCGAGCGTGCGGCCGGGGTGCAGCGTGAGCACGACGCTGGCGCTGGGTTTCTGCTGTTCGCGGAAGAAGCCGTTCTGGTTCGGCAGCGCCAGGTGCACACGCGCCGCCTTCACCGATTCCAGGCTCTGGATGGTGGTGATGAGCTCGCCTTCGGCGACACGCTGCATCTTCATGCGTTCCTGGCCCTGGGTCTGGCCGAAGTTGTTCTTGTCCAGCAGTTCGTAGCCTGGCGCGGTGCTGCCGGTGCCGACGTTCAACCCGGCCGCGGCCAGCTTCATGCGCAGCGGATGCACCTGGTTGCTGGGCACCAGGATGACGCTGCCGCCCTCGGTGAACTTGTAGGGCACGTTGAGCTGGGTCAGGCGGTCGATGACCTGGCCGCCTTCCTTGTCCGACAGGTTCGAATACAGCGGGCGGTAGTTCGAGTCCTTGGCGCCCAGGGTCATGAAGGCCAGCACCGCCATCAGCGCGGCGACGCCGAACATGGCGCCGATCTGCGTGCGGGCGGGCAGGGTCTGCCAGCGTGCGCCCAGGCCGGTGGCGGCAGGGACGAGCGGCACGAGCTTGGTGGGCTGGGGATGGGCGACGGCGTTGTCCATGGGTGGCGGGCGTACTTCCGGGTTCGGCGCCATTGTTCGACGCGCAACGCCGCGGCATTAGCGCGAGAAGGCCCGCAAAGACGCGCCTGATCCCGCCTTGCCGGCGCCTGCCGGTCCCCTACATTGGCGGCGTGTGATGGGCTCGATGCCCCCGCACGACCAGCCCACCATGAACGACCTCCGCATCAAGCCCTTCGACTTCGCCGCCGCGGTGGCGCGCGCCGGCCTGCAGCCCAACGGCATGCCGCGCACCGAAAGCGCCACCGGCGCGCCGACCGGCGGCTTCCGCGCCGCCATGGACACGGCGCTGAAGGAAGTCAGCCAGACCCAGTTCCAGGCGCAGCATCTGCAGCGTGAGCTGACGCTGGGCAACCCGGCAGTGAGCCTGGAAGACACCGTGATGGCGATGCAGAAGGCGCAGATCGGCTTCCAGGCCACGTTGCAGGTGCGCAACCGGCTGGCGCAGGCCTACAGCGACATCATGAACATGCAGGTGTGAACCGGAGCCCCCAAGCTCGCTAGCGCTCGCTACCCCCCGAGGGGGGCGAGCCGGACGTGAAACAGTCCCTGCGGACTGCTTCTCGCCTGCGAGCGCCTGCAGCGTCCTCGCTGCAGGCCGTCCGCCAACGGCCCGGCAGAGCCGGTTCCGTGGCGGGAAGCTTGGTCAATACCGTGCGATTTCACGAGCAGACCGGGACGTTGGGCCAGCTGCCGCGCGTGGCGCAGACCCGCGCACGGCCCAGCGCAGAGACTTCCACACGCAACTGCTCGCCGCGCGAGCTTTCCAGCAGTGCCGCCTGCTGCGCGCCGGCCGTGGTGCCGCCCGGTTGCAGCGCCACCGCCAGGCCTTCGACCAGGCGCACGCCGCGCCAGTCGGCACTGCGCACGGCATGCACCTGGCAGGCCTCGGCGGCGGCGCAGTCGCAACCCGCGCTGCGCGCCACGGCCCAGCACCAGCCGCTGTCGCGGCTGGCGGCGGGGCGGGCCTCGACGAACAGCGCCTGGCCCTGGCGCGCGGCCTCGAAGCGGGCTTCGGCCAGGTCGGCGGCCAGGCCCTGCGCCGCACCCTGCAGGCGCTGGCGTTCCATGCGGCGGCCGAGGTCGGGCAGCGCCAGCGCGGCCAGGATGGCCAGCACCACCAGCGCCAGCGCCAGCTCGATCATCGTGAAGCCGGGGGCAGGGCGGCGCATCAGCGGTTCCAGCACTGCGGCCCGGGGCCAGGGGTGGCAAAACCCAGGCTGACATCGAGCGTCAGCGCGCCGCACTCGTGGTCGCCGGCCTGCACACCCTGGGCCAGCGCCGTGGCCCGGTAGGACTCGGGGCCCGTGCGTTCCAGCGCCAGCCTGTAGCGGCCCTGGTCACTCACCGGCGCGACGCCGCGCAGCACCGAGAGTTCGGCCGCGTACAGGCCGTGCAGCGAGCGGTACTGCTCCTGCACGCCCTGCAGGCGTGTCAGGGCGGCCACGGCGTCCAGCCGCGCCGCGCGCAGGCTGTGGTCGCGCCAAGCCGGCCAGGCCACGGTGGCCAGCACGGCGACCACCGCGCAGACCGTGAGGCATTCGACGAGCGTGAAACCGCGGCCGGTGCTGCGTGCCATCGTCAGCCCAGGGTCAGCAGGTGGCGGCGGCGTTGCGTGCGGTCTATCCAGCGCTGCAGCACACGTTCGGAAGACGGCGGCAGGCCGCGCCACTCGCAGCCCACGCGCACGCCCTGCGTGCCGTTGCCGCCCGGGCTGCCGTGGAAGGCACCCTGGGCACTGACGTGCTGCAGACCGATGGCCGACGTGAAGCGTGTGTCGGCGTCTAGTTCCAGGTGCACGTCGGCCACCAGCGTGCCGGGTTGCAGCGGCGGCACGTCGGGCGGCAGCCACAGCGCGCAGCCGCCGATGCTCACGTCCAGGACGCGCAGTTCGACCCGCATCTCGGGCATCGACGGGTGGCGGAAGCTGGCCTGCGGGCCATGGCCTTCGCGCGTGCGCACGCGGTAGGCGTGGCGGCGCTGGAAGCGGTAGATCTCGTCGGGCAGGCGGCACTGCAGCGCGCAGCTGGCGGCGCCGTGCACGAGCATGAAGTCCTGCAGGTCGAACTGCAGCTTGACGGCTTCGAGGTAGGCCACGGCCACGGCCTCGTCGGCGTCGATCACTGCGGGCAGCTGCGGCGCGTGGGCATCGACGCTGAGGTTCATGCGGCCCTGCTCGGTGTCCAGCGCCCACAGCGTGACCGTCATCGCCGTGCCGTCGGGTGCGTTCACCACCACCGGCACGCTGCCGTCGCGCAGCGCACGCAGCAGCGACAGACGCTCGGCCGGCAGCGCGACGCGGAACTGGCCCCAGGGGTCGCTTGCGCCCGAGGCGTCGAGCTCGGCCGGCCGGGTGTCCTCGAACATGGCACTCACCAGGGTGGAAGGGCAGCGGGGTCAGTGCAGGCTGTGGGCGCGGCGGCCCGACAGCGTGTCGTCCAGGTCCTGCAGCCAGGGTTCGGCCAGGTGGCGGATCTCGGCGTCGTTGACGAGGATGCGCTGCATGATGCGCGACTTGACCTTGGCCACCTCGACGGCCTGCGGCGCCGGCGCGCCGCGCGACGGGCCGGCGTCGTCCGGGCCCTGTGCCGCGTGCTTGAGCTGGCTGATGAGCAGCACGCAGGCGCCCTCGAGCTTGACGACTTCGTCCCAGTTGCCGGCACGTGCGGCGGTGAGCATGTCGACGCTGGCGCGTTCGATGGCTTCGTAGTAGCTGAGCAGTTGCGGGTCCATGTTCGGCTTTCCTCGTGGGGCGGGCTCAGCGTTGGGCATGCGGCGTGTTGCCGATCGACAGCCAGGCCTCGTGCAGGGGCCGTATCAGGCGCTGGCATTCGGCGATGAGTTCGGCTTCGTTGCGCGCGTTGGCAAGGCTCAGGCGTTGCACGACGTAGCCGTAGAGCTCCAGCAGGTCGCGCGCCAGGCTGCCGCCCGCCGACAGGTCCAGGTTCGCACGCAGGCCTTCGTCGACGATGCGGATGGCGCGTGTCAGCGCGCGGCACTTCAGTTCGGTGTCGCCGCTGGCCAGGGCACCCTGGGCCTCGACTGCGGCCTGCTCGAAGCCTTCGAAGAGCAGGCCGACCAGGCGGTGCGCATCGGCGCCGGCGACCTGGATCTCGAGTGCATTGGCCTGGTAGGCGGCGGCATGGCTGGGCGCGGCGCGGCGGGGGGTGAACAGCGAGGCAGCAAACATGGGTGGCGTGGAGTGAGCGTCGGGATGCTGTATTTATCGGTGCCCCGGGCGGCGACTTGAGGCGAGCCGGGTGCACGTTCGGGGCGCTGTTTCGACGACCCTCTCCTGGCGCTGCCGGTGGCGCCACCGGTCCGCCGCAGAATGCGCAACGCCCCGGGCGCGCAGCCGCACCGGGGCGTTGGGTTGAGTCGGCCCCGCGGTCAACAGCGACCGGCGGACGCGGTGCTATCGATTGTTGGTGCTGTTGTTCAGCATCGTCATCTGCTGGCTGACGTAACTGGCCAGACCCGAGAGCTGGCCCATGCGCGTGTCCAGCGCGGTGTACTGGCGTTCCAGCCGTACCTGGGTGCGTGCGACGCGGTCTTCCAGCCGCGCCTGCGCCTGTTCGTTGTTGCGCTTGCGCGCCTGCAGGCTCTGCGTGCGGCTGTCCAGTGTGCCGTCGCTGTTCAGCGACTGGTTCAACCAGCCCTGCAGCTTGTTGGCGAAGCCCTGGTTGGCGGGTGTCACGTCGTCGACGTTGGCAAAGAGCTTTTTCAGCTCGGCGCCGTTGGCCAGGGCCGCGGTGAGCTTGCTGTCATCGACCTTGATGGTGCCGTCGGTGTTCAGGTTCAGGCCGACGTCGGCCAGGCGCGCGTAGCTGGCGCTGACGCCGCCGGCGCCGGTGAAGAGCCCGCGCAGCTGGTTGAGCATGGCGCTGCTGGAGCGGTCGCCCTGAAGTGCCCCGGCCTGCTTGGTGGCGGGGTCGTAGCTGGTCTGCGCGCGCAGCAGCTTGATGCTTTCGTTGTAGGCGGTGACGAATTCGTCGACCGACTTCTTCAGCGCCGCGGTGTCGGGCTCCACGACGACCTCGGCCTGGCCGAGCTGGCGCAGGTTCAGCGTCAGGCCCTCGATGGTGCCGTTCAGGGTGTTCGATGGCGACTCGATCGCCACGCCGTTGATGTTGGCCAGCGCGTTGGTCGCGGTCTGGGTGCGGCCCATGACGCTGACGCCGCCGGCACTGGGGTCGAAGGCCAGTGCGGAAAGGCCGGCGGCGTCGGCCGTGTTGCCGTCGGCGTCGCCCGTCACCTGCACGCGGAAGCCGTTCTCGGCACCGGAGGCCGCCGAGCGCAGCACCAGGCGCGAACCCGAGACGTCGTTGACGATGCTGGCCAGGACACCGGCACCGGCGGCGTTGATCTGGTCGCGGATGTCGGTCAGCGAGCTCTTGGCGGGGTCGATGGTCAGGTCGACGGCGGTGGCGCCGGCCTTGGGCACGGGCGGCACGGCGTCGAAGTTGCCCAGTTCGATGCGCAGCGTGCCCGAGCCCAGCGGCGCGCTGGGGCTGGCGTAACCGGTGGACGCCAGGGTCTGGGCGACGGCCAGGCGCGTCACGACGACGTTGTAGTTGCCGCTGGCGGCGGCGCCGGTGGCGGTGGCGCCCAGCGCCGCGCTGTTCGACGACGCGGCGGTACTGGCGCTCCAGTTGCTGGCCTGGGTCAGCTTGGTGGACGCGTCACGCAGGGTCGACAGCGCGCCCTGCACCTTGCCGAAAGCCGAGATCTGCGTCTGCAGGCGCGTGGCTTCGCCCTGCAGCTGGCGAATGGGCTGGCGTTCGATGTCGACGAGCTGGCTGACGATGCTTCTGACATCGAGGCCGCTGCCGATGCCGGCGGATGAGATTGCCATGGTGTGGATCTCCGTAGGGTGATGGAACTGCGCCAGCCCCCAGGGGACCGGCGGAATTCCAGGTATTCACCGCTGTTTTCGACACCTGGCGCGGGAACTTTAGGGTCTTGGTGCCCGGCTCCCCCGATGCCGGGGGGTGGACGTCAGCGCTGTAGCAGCTGCAGCACCTGCTGCGGCAGCTGGTTGGCCTGGGCCACCATCGCGGTGCCGGCCTGCTGCAGGATCTGGGCGCGCGACAGGTTGGCGGTTTCCGTCGCGAAGTCGGCGTCCATGATGCGGCCACGGGCGGCGGTTTGGCTCTCGACCGTCACCTGCAGAGTGGCGATGATGGCTTCGAAGCGGTTCTGTGTTGCACCGTAAGTGGCGCGCTCGGTGTTGACCGTACTCAGTGCGGCGTCGATGGTGGCCATGGCCTGGCTGGCCGTCGTGGCGTCCGTGATGGCACCGGTGGCCAAGGCCGCGATGGTGGTGGCTGTCGCGAGATTGGTCGTCACGACCGCGACGACATCGGTGTTGTTGGCGCCGATCTGGAAGGCCTGCGTACCGGCGTTCGAGCCCAGGATGTTCTGGCCGTTGAAGCGGGTGTTCGTCAGCGTGCGATCGATTTCCTTGGCCAGTTGCGCGAACTCGGCGTTGAGGTTGGCGCGATCGTCGGTGCCGTTGGTGGCATTGGCCGACTGCACGGCCAGCTCACGCATGCGCTGCAGCATGTCGCCCACCTTGCCGATGGCTCCTTCGGCCGTCTGCGACAGCGAGATCGCGTCGTTGGCATTGCGCATGGCCACGGTGCTGCCGCGAATCTGCGTCTGCATGCGCTCGGCGATGGCCAGACCCGCGGCGTCGTCCTTGGCAGAGTTCACGCGCAGGCCGGAGGATAGGCGTTGCATGGACGTGGCCAGGCTGCCCTGGGACACAGACAGGTTGCGCTGTGCGTTCAGCGAAGCCAGGTTGGTGTTGATGGTTTGAGCCACGTCGGTTTCTCCGTGCGAGGTCTGTACAAGTTTCCGGTTGCAACGAACCGGTTCCCGCAGGCCGGAGAGTTCTGCTGCCTGCTGTGCTCATTCTCGGCAGTGGCAGGTGAGTGGATCGATGGAAGTGAGGCCGTTTCCCGGCCCAAATGCCATCGGGGCCCGAAGGCCCCGATGCGCTGGGCGCCGGGACATGCGCCCCGGCGTCATGCCTCGTGTTGCGTTCAGCGGATCAGGCTCAGCACCATCTGCGGCAGCTGGTTGGCCTGGGCCACCATCGCCGTGCCGGCCTGCTGCAGGATCTGGCTGCGCGACAGGTTGGCGGTTTCCGTCGCGAAGTCGGCGTCCATGATGCGACCCCGAGCGGCCGACTCGTTCTCGACAGTCACTTGCAGCGTCGAGATGATCGCCTCGAAGCGGTTCTGCACGGCGCCGTAGGTGGCGCGCTCCGTGTTGACGGCCTTCAGCGCCTTGTCGATGTTGTCCATGGCAGTGCTCGCAGCGGCTGCCGTGGTCACGCCGCCGGCAGTTACCGCGGCAATGTCAGTGTTGGTCGACAAGTTCGTCGTGGTGACCGTGACGACGTCGGTGTTGTTGGCGCCGATCTGGAAAGCCTTGGCGCCCGCGTCGCTGCCCAGAATGTTTTGACCGTTGAAGCGGGTGTTCGTCAGCGTGCGTGTGATTTCCGAGCCCAACTGCTTGAACTCGAGCTCGAGATTGGCGCGATCGTCGGTGCTGTTGGTGACGTTGGCCGACTGCACGGCCAGTTCACGCATGCGCTGCAGCATGTCACCGACCTTGCCGATCGCACCTTCAGCCGTCTGCGACAGCGAGATCGCGTCGTTGGCATTGCGGATGGCGACGGTGTTGCCGCGCACTTGCGCGTTCATGCGTTCGGCGATGGCCAGGCCAGCGGAGTCGTCCTTGGCGCTGTTGACACGCAGGCCGGAGGAGAGCCGTTGCATCGAGGTGGACAGGGAAGCCTGGCTCGCGCCCAGGTTGCGCTGAGCGTTCAGGGAAGCGGCATTCGTATTGATCGTGAGGGCCATGGATAGCTCCAAAGGTTGATGACCACAGGCATATGCCTGGCAGGCTCCGCAGTCGGGACATCGCTTATCACGGTGCCTGCCTGCAACTCCACCGGTTTGGCGCCCTAGGGCGACGCACCGCCGGAACTCGCCCGGGCCTTCGTGGATCGTCGAGGTTGCCGCTCTTCAGATTGGCTACACCACGCGACCTTTGTCGGTCCGGACCCCGCACCCACTTCCGTGAGAGCGTTGAAGCCTTTTTCGTCCCGGCCCGGAAAACCTTTAGGCCTTTGCAAAGCGGGCTGCAGACTGTCTCGAAGAAGAACGGTGGGTCGCGTCCCATCGCGTGGTGTAAGTCCACAGCCCAGAAGAGCTGAGGTGCACGCTACTCAGCGAGCCACTGCGGACAGCCGAGTGGGAACAGTATCGCTGAGGGATTGCAGGCCCTCAAGTTGCATGTAGCGCCGGTT
>JAURZK010000100.1 GCA_030653505.1 Rubrivivax sp. | reverse complement strand
GGTTGCCCAGCGAGGGCACCAGGGACCAGGGGTCGCGCAGGGTGAGGGCGTTGGTGGCAGTGGCGTTCATGCGGTTTCTGAGTACCTCTCGGATCAGTGGGTTCCGCAAATATTAGCACTCTCGTCCCGAGAGTGCTGACGGCGCGGTGTGCAAAGGTCTCCAGCGGCCCGGGTTTGCCTGGGGTGGGGGGTCCGGCGGTTCCTCGTCGAACAGCCCGCTCAGGGCAGACGGTGCAGGGCCAGCGGCAGCACCGCGGTGGCACCGGCCTGGCGAAGCAGGACAGCGGCCACGGTCATCGACCAGCCGCTGCGGTAGCGGGCGTCGACCAGCAGCAGCGGCCCGGCCGGTATCTCCACGCCAGGTTGCGGCGTCAGCACCTCGAGCAGCGCCAGCACCCTGGCGCCGGACGCCGTGTCGGCATCCGGCGCGGGGCCCGCCAGCTGCAGCGCGTCGAGCAGCGGCAGCTGGCCCACCGCTGCGAGGTGCGCCGCCACCGAGCGGATCAGCTGCGGGTGCAGCGCCGACGGCATCGGCACCACCGCCACGGGCCTGGGGCCCCAGCTGCGCCGCCAGCGGCCGAGCACGCCGACCAGGCCGTCGAGCACCTGTGGCGGCGCGGGGCCGTCCGGCGCGGCGAAGAGCGGCCGCAGCAACTCGGCCCAGCCGGGGTCGTCGGCAAAAGCCAGCGCGCGGCCCTCGTTGCAGCCGACGATGCGTCCCTTGCGGGCACTGCCGGCCGGCCAGAGCTTGCGCGGCTCGATGACCACGTCCTGCCCGCGGGCGAAGACCCGCGCGGCCTCGATGCGTGCCAGGCCCGGCCGTGCCCCGGGGCCGGGAAGCCGGCCGGTGCACACGCTGCAGCGCCCGCAGTCGCTGGGGTCGGGGTCGTCCAGCGCGTCCTGCAGGAAACGCATCAGGCAGCCCGCACCACCGGCAAACGCGCGCATCAGGCCGGCCTCGCGTTCGCGCACCTGCGCCAGGGCCGCCCAGCGCTCGGCGTCGTAGATCCAGGGCTTGCCCGTCAGCGCCCAGGCCGAACCCTCGCGCCGCACCACTTCTTCCACGGTCAGGATCTTCAGCAGGCCTTCCAGCCGCCCGCGCCTGAGGGTGGTGGCGTTCTCCAGCTCCACCAGCGTCTGGGGCCGCTGCGCCAGCGCGTCGATGATCCTGCCCACACGCTCAGGGTCCGGCACGCCCGCGGTCGCGAAGTAGGCCCAGATCTGGGCGTCGGTCTCGGCCGGCAGCAGCACCGCCACCGCGTCGTCCAGCGCGCGGCCGGCGCGGCCCACCTGCTGGTAGTAGGCCACCGGCGATGCCGGCGAGCCGACGTGGATGCAGAAGGCCAGGTCGGGCTTGTCGTAGCCCATGCCCAGCGCCGAGGTCGCGACCACGGCCTTCAGCGTGTTGCGGCGCAGGGCGTCTTCGATCGCCTCGCGCGCGGCGGGCTCCAGGCCCCCGTGGTAGGCCGCCACCTCGAAGCCGCAGGAGCGGAGAAAACCCGCCAGACGCTCGGTCTCGGCCACCGTCAGCGCATAGACGATGCCCGAGCCCGCGAACTGCGCCAGCGCGTCGCCGACCCAGGCGTAGCGCTCCAGCGCACCCAGCCCCGGCACCACGGCCAGCTGCAGCGACGAACGCGCCAGCGAGCCGCGGAAGGTCTGCGTCTGCCCGCCCAGCTGGTGTGCGATGTCCAGCGTGACGCGGCGGTTGGCCGTGGCGGTGGTGGCCAGCACGGGCGTGTCGGCGCCGATGCCCAGCAGCGTCTTGGCCAGGCGCTGGTAGTCGGGGCGGAAGTCGAAGCCCCAGTCGGAGATGCAGTGGGCTTCGTCGATCACCACCAGCCCCGTGGCGGCCACCAGGCCGGGCAGCCGGCGCGCGAAGCCGGCGTTGCCCAGACGCTCGGGCGAGACCAGCAGCACGTCGAGCCGGTTGGCGGCGATGTCGTCGAAGACCGCGTCCCAGTCTTCGGGGTTGGTGGAGTTGACCGTGGCCGCGCGCAGGCCGGCCTTGGCCGCGGCGCTCACCTGGTCGCGCATCAGCGCCAGCAGCGGACTGACGATCAGCGTGGGCCCCTTGCCTGCGGCGCGCAGGGCGGATGTCGCGGCCCAGTAGACGGCAGACTTGCCCCAGCCCGTGGCCTGCACGACCAGCACCCGGGCGCACTGCTCGACCAGCGCCGCCACGGCCGCGGTCTGGTCCTGACGCGGCGATGCCGCAGGGCCCGCCATGGCGGCGAGCACCTGGCGAAGGTGACGTTCGGCGGGGCCCATGGCGCGATTGTGGGTCGCCATGCACCTGACCTGCGATACCGGCGTAAGCTGCTGGCCCCGGTTGTCGTTTCGGCACCGCCCCGTGCAAGGAGCCCCCCATGACCCCGCACCCCGCACTGCCTGCCTTCCAGATCGAACCGGGCACGGCCCTGGCCCAGGCCAGCCCCTGGCACCATGCACCGGTGACCCTGGACTCGCCCGCGCTGCAGGTGATGACGGACCTGACGCAGGTCAAGGCCGCCAACATCCACCCCTCGGTCGGCCTGCGGCAGGCCGAGCAGGTGATGATCTACCAGGGTGTGCGCATGCTCTTCGTGGTCGTCGACATGCCGGCCATCCTCGGCCTCGTCACCAGCACCGACCTGAGTGGCGAAAAGCAGATGCGTGCCGTGCACGACCGCGGCGTCCGGTACGACGAGCTTCGTGTGGCCGACGTCATGACACCCGCCGACGAACTGCAGGCGCTGGACTTCGCGCGCCTGAAGACCGCTTCCGTGGGCCATCTCGTGGCCACGCTGCAGCGCCACGGCCGCAACCACATGCTCGTCGTGCAGGCGGCGGGTCAACACCATCCGCGGCGTGTGCGCGGTGTCGTCTCGCGCTCCCAGATCGAGCGCCAGCTGGGCCAGGCCATCACGATCACGCCCATCGCGCACAGCTTCTCGGAAATCGAGCGCGCACTGGCTTGAGTGGCCTCGGCGCGCCGGGTGCGTGCGTCCCGCGCGCGCTACGCCGCGGCGCTCAGGCCACCGCGGCTGCGGCCGACACCGCCCGCACCCGGTGTGCCGGCAGCAGGATGCGGAACTGCGAACCCTTGCCCACCTCGCTGGTGATCAGCAGTTCGCCGTCGTGCCGCTGCACCACGTGCTTGACGATGGCCAGGCCCAGGCCGGTGCCGCCGGTGGCACGCGAGCGGCTCGGGTCGACGCGGTAGAAACGTTCGGTCAGCCGCGGGATGTGTTCGCGCGCGATGCCCGGGCCCTGGTCGCAGACGCAGAATTCGCCGCCGCCTTCGGGCCGCAGGCGCCACTTGATCTCCACGGCGCCGCCGGCGGGGGTGTAGCGCAGCGCGTTGCTGACCAGGTTCCAGAAGGCGCTGAACAGTTCCGACTCGACGCCGCTCACGCTGGCCGCGCCTTCCACGCTGACGTGCACCGGGTGCTGGCCGGCGTCGCTCGCCGCGACGTCGTTCTGCAGCCGCCGCATCAGCTCGACCGCGTCGACCCAGAGTTCCACCGATGGGCGCGGTGCGCCCTCGATCTGCGCCAGCGCCAGCAGGTCGGTCACCAGCGTCTGCATGCGTTCGGCCTGCTGGTGCATCACGGCCAGGGCGCGTTCACGCTCGGCCGGGCTCAGGGGCAGCTGCACCATCGAGTCGACATAGCCCAGCAGCACCGTCAGCGGGCTGCGGATCTCGTGCGAGACGTTGGCGACGAAGTCGCGCCGCATGGCGTCGTTGCGCTCGCGTTCGGTGATGTCCTGCGTCAGCAGCAGCCGCATCGTGCCGCCGTAGGGGCGCAGCAGCAGCAGCAGCGTGGTGTCGCCACGCGGGCTGGGCAACTGGAGTTCGGCGCCGGTGTCGGGCCCCTGCAGGTGGCCGACGAAGGCCGGCGAACGCACCAGATGCGTGATGCGCTGGCCCAGATCGCGCTGCGTGTCGAGGCCGAAGTGCATTGCGGCCGTGCGGTTCAGCCACTGGATCTGGTCGTCACCGTCCAGCAGCACCACGCCGTTGGGCGAAGCCTCGATGGCCGACAGGAACTGGGCCAGGCGTTCACGTTCGGCCGCGGTCTGATGCTCGCGGCTGCGCAGCGCACGCCGGATGCGCGAGCCGACCTCGCCGAAACTGCCGGTCTCCTCGGGCGGTGGGCCGTCCAGCGGCCCGCTCAGCCAGTCCATCAGCCGCGACAGCCGACGCCGGTCGCGCAGCCACAGCGCCGCGAAACCCAGCGCCAGGCCGACGGCCACGACCAGCGACACTGGCGATTCGCTCAATTCAGTGGCCCCAACGCATTTCGTGCGACCTGTGGCCTTGGACGCGCCCCTGCACCAAGGCCTTGCGCGGAACCGGCCTCTGCCGGGCCGCGGCAAGAGCCCCCCTGGGGGGTGGCGAACGAAGTGAGCTTGGGGGACTCACTCTATGCACTGGCAGTCACGGGCCGGGCCAGTCGGTAGCCGGCGCCGCGCACGGTTTCCACCATGCCGGCGCAGTCGGCCGCGGCCAGCGCTTCGCGCAAGCGCTTGACGTGCACGTCCACCGTGCGCTCCTCGATGAAGACATGATCTCCCCACACACGGTCGAGCAGCTGGGCGCGCGAGTGCACACGCTCGGGGTGGTTCATCAGGAAACGCAGCAGGCGGAACTCGGTGGGGCCGAGCTTGATGACGACGTCGCCGGCCGAGACCCGCATCGTCGACGGGTCGAGCTTCAGGCTGCCGACCTGCACCGCGGTGTCCAGCGCCTGCGGCGCCTTGCGCCGCAGCAGCGAGCGGATGCGCGCCACCAGCACGCTGGGCGAGAAGGGTTTGGTGAGGTAGTCGTCGGCGCCACTGTCCAGGCCCTGCACGACGTCGCGTTCGTCGGAACGTGCGGTCAGCATCAGGATGGGCAGCTCGCGGGTACGCGCATCGCGCCGCCAGCGCTGCGCCAGTTGCACGCCCGATTCGCCGGGCAGCATCCAATCCAGCAGCACCAGGTCGGGCAGCGCGGCGCGGATGGCGTCGTCGGCGTCCTGCGAGCTCGGCGCCACCTGCACCTCGTGGCCGTCGTGGCGCAGGTTCAACGTGATCAGCTCGGCGATCGCGGGTTCGTCCTCGACGACCAGGATTCTTGCCATGCGCTTGCTCCCTCGTGCCGCGGGTTCAGGACACCGCCGACTCGAGGTCGTCGGTGGGGGTGTGGCGCACGTCGGTGCCCTTGACGACGTAGATCACCTGCTCGGCCAGGTTCTTGGCGTGGTCGCCCACGCGTTCGATGGCCTTGGCCACGAAGACCAGGTCGATGCTGGCCGAGATCGTGCGCGGGTCTTCCATCATGTAGGTCACCAGCTTGCGCATCAGGCCGTCGAACTCGACGTCGATCTCGTTGTCGGCCTTGATGACGGCCAGCGCGGCGTGGGCGTCCAGGCGCGCGAAGGCGTCGAGCGACTTGCGCAGCAGCGCGATGGCCAGGTCGGCTTCGAAGGAGATGTCGCTCACCGGCAGCCGCATCTTGCTCGACAGGCCGCTGTTCATCAGCCGCTGCACCGTGCGTGCGATGCGCGCGCCTTCGTCGCCCACACGCTCGAGGTTGCCGATGGTCTTGCTGATGGCGATGAGCAGCCGCAGGTCGCGCGCCGTGGGCTGGCGCCGCGCGATGATGGTCGAGAGGTCGCGGTCGATCTCGACCTCCATCGCGTTGACACGTTCCTCGATCTGCAGCACCTGGCTGGCGGTCTCGCCGCTGAAGTGCGTCAGCGCGTAGACGGCCTGCGCGACCTGGGACTCGACCATGCCGCCCATTTCCAGCACGCGGGTCGAGATGCCGCTGAGCTCGGCGTCGAACTGGGTCGAGATGTGTTTGTCGTTCATCGTGTCTCCTGCAATGGCAACCGGTTCAGCCGAAGCGCCCGGTGATGTAGTCCTCGGTCTCGCGCCGCGCCGGCTTGGTGAAGAGCTGGTCGGTGGGGCTGTATTCGATCAGGTTGCCCATGTACATGTAGGCGGTGAAGTCTGACACCCGTGCCGCCTGCTGCATGTTGTGCGTGACGATGACGATGGTGAAGCGTTTCTTCAGCTCGTGCAGCAGTTCTTCCACCTTGGCCGTGGCGATGGGGTCCAGCGCCGAGCAGGGTTCGTCGAGCAGCAGCACCTCGGGTTCCAGCGCGATGGCGCGTGCGATCACCAGGCGCTGCTGCTGGCCGCCCGACAGGCTCAGGCCGCTGGTGTTCAGGCGGTCCTTCACCTCGTCCCACAGCGCCGCGCCCTTGAGCGACTTCTCCACCGCCTCGTCGAGCTGCGCACGGCTGTTCACGCCGTGCAGGCGCAGGCCGTAGGCGACGTTTTCGTAGATCGTCTTCGGAAAGGGGTTGGGCTTCTGGAACACCATGCCCACGCGCCTGCGCAGCTGCGCGACGTTGACCTTGCGGTCGTAGATGTCCTTGCCGTCGATGAGGATCTGGCCTTCGATGCGGCAGCCGTCGATCAGGTCGTTCATGCGGTTGAAGCAGCGCAGCAGCGTGCTCTTGCCGCAGCCGCTGGGGCCGATGAAGGCCACGACGTGGCCACGCGGGATGTTCATCGTCACGCCGTGCAGGGCCTGCTTCTCGCCGTAGAAGAGCCGCAGATTGGTGACCGACATCGCCACATCGAGGTCGTTCAGCGCGGCCACCGGCGGCTTGCCGGCGGCGACCTTGGTCTCGATGCGGATGTCGGTGCGCGCGGTGGTGGCCGCAGCAGGGATGGCCGCAGCAGGGATGGCGGCAGCAGGGATGGCGGACATGTCTTTGTTCTCCGTGGGCAGCGGGGCTTCGGGCGGATTCATCTCAAACGTTTTCCAGCCCGCGGAACTTCTCGCGCAGGTTGTTGCGCAGGTGGATGGCGCTGAGGTTCAGCACCAGGATCACGATCACCAGCAGCAGCGCGGTGGCGTAGACCAGCGGGCGCGCGGCCTCGACGTTGGGGCTCTGGAAGCCGACGTCGTAGATGTGGAAGCCCAGGTGCATGAACTTGCGTTCCAGGTGCAGGAAGGGGAAATAACCGTCCAGCGGCAGCGTCGGCGCGAGCTTGACGACACCCACCAGCATCAGCGGCGCCACTTCGCCCGCGGCACGCGCCACGGCCAGGATCAGGCCCGTCATCATCGCCGGGCTGGCCATCGGCAGCACGGTCTTCCACAGCGTTTCGGCCTTGGTGGCACCCAGCGCCAGGCTGCCTTCGCGCACCGAACGCGGTACGCGCGCCAGGCCTTCCTCGGTCGAGACGATGACGACAGGCAAGGTGAGGATGGCCAGTGTCAGCGACGCCCACAGGATGCCGGGGCTGCCGAAGGTGGGTGACGGCAGCGCCTCGGGGAAGAACAGCTGGTCGATGTTGCCGCCCAGGAAGTAGACGAAGAACCCCAGGCCGAACACGCCGTAGACGATGGACGGCACACCCGCAAGATTGTTCACCGAGATGCGGATGACCCGGATCAGCGGCCCTTGCTTGGCGTATTCGCGCATGTAGATCGCGGCCATGATGCCCAGTGGCGTGACCATCACCGCCATCAGCAGCACCATCAGCACGGTGCCGAAGATCGCCGGGAAGATGCCGCCTTCGGTGTTGGCCTCGCGCGGCTCGTCCCACATGAACTCGCCCAGCTTGCGCGCGTAGTGCCCCATCTTGTCGGCCAGGCCCATCTCGTTGGCGCGGTAGACGTCGGCCACCAGCGCGAGCTTGATCTCGACTTCCTGGCCGTCCATGACACGGCCGACGAGGGTGTCGCGCCCGATCTCGGTGCGCAAGGTGCCGATGCGCTCCTGCAGCTTGCCGAACTGCCCGTTGAGCACTTCACGCTGCTTCTCGAATGCGGCCTTGCGCTCCTCGGTCAGCTGGCCCTTGAGCTCGAGGCCGCGCGCCTGCAGGCGCAACTGCTCGAGACCGTAGTTGATCTTGCCGATGTCCTTCTTCTCCAGCGCCAGGATCTGCTGGAACAGGCCGTTGGCCCGCGCCACGCGCTTTTCCAGCTCGGGCCAGGTGGCTGCACCGTCGGCGACCACGGTGCCGCCTTCCTTCACCGCCACCAGGTGGCCGTAGAAGTTGCCCCACTCGCGGCGCTCGACGGTGACCACGTCGCCGGGGTACTTCAGCTCGCCCAGCAGCGGCACCGGGAACCAGCGGAAGTCGACACCGCTCACGTCGCGGTTGCCCATCTTCACCAGCACACGTTCGGCGAAGGCGTCGTTGCCGGGGATCACGAAACCGGCTTCGCGCAGGCGCCGCGTGGCCACTTCCTCGCGCTCGCGGATCTCGCCGATGAGGCCGATGACACGCCCGTCGCGTTCGGTGAAGGTGGTCTCGGCCACCGGCTTGGGCCAGAAGTGGCCCAGGCCGCGCAGCGCCGTCAGTGCCAGCACGCCGGCCACCGCCAGCACGGCGGCGGCCACGGCGCCGGCCGTCAGCCAGATCCAGGGTGAGCCCGATTTGAACCAGTCGCGCATGGTGTCTTCCCTCGGGCCCTAGATGGTCTGGTACTTCTCGCGCAGGCGCTGGCGCACCAGCTCGGCGATGGTGTTGAAGAAGAAGGTGAAGCCGAACAGCACCAGCGCGGAAAGGAAGAGCAGCCGGTAGTGGGTTTCGCCGACGCCGGCCTCGGGCATCTCGACGCCGATGTTGGCCGCCAGGGTGCGGAAGCCGGTGAAGAGGCTGAAGTCCATCACCGCGGTGTTGCCGGTGGCCATCAGCACGATCATGGTCTCGCCCACCGCGCGGCCCAGGCCGATCATGATGGCCGAGAAGATGCCCGGGCTGGCGGTCAGCAGCACCACGCCGAGCAGCGTCTGCCAGGGCGTGGCGCCCAATGCCAGCGAGCCGGAAGTCAGGCTCTTGGGCACGCTGAAGATGGCGTCTTCGGCAATCGAGAAGATGTTGGGTGTGACGGCAAAACCCATCGCGATGCCCACCACCAGTGAGTTGCGCTGTTCGTAGGTGATGCCGAGCTCGTTGCTGAGGTAGTTGGGCAGGTCGCCGCCGAAGAGCACGGCCTCGATGGGGTGCCCGATCTGGAACACCAGCCACACGGTGACGATCATCACCGGCATCAGCAGCGCCGCTTCCCAGCCGGGGGCCACGCGCTCGGTCAGCGGCGTGGGCAGCACGTGCCAGACGTAGGACGCCAGCACCATGCTCGCCGGCAGCAGCAGGATGCACAGCAGCACGCCGACCAGGTTGTTGTCGACCAGCGGCGCCAGCCACAGCCCGGCCAGGAAGCCCAGCACCACGGTGGGCAGCGCTTCCATCACCTCGATCGTCGGCTTGACGATGGTGCGCATGCGCTGCGTCATGAAGTAGGCGGTGAAGATGGCGCCCAGCACCGCCAGCGGCACCGAGATCATCATCGCGTAGGTGGCGGCCTTGAGGGTGCCGTAGGTCAGCGGTGCGAGGCTGAACTTGGGCTCGAAGTCGGCGTTGGAGGCCGACGACTGCCAGACGTAGTCGGGCGCTTCGTAGCTCTCGTACCAGACCTTCTCCCACAGGCTGTGCCACGACACCTCGGGGTAGTGGTTCTCGACCGCGGCCGTGTAGACCTTGCCTGCCGCGTCCTGCGCCAGGTAGCCGTTGCCGCGTGGCGGCACGCCCAGCACCGTCAGCGGCTGGCTGCCGAGCTTCTCGACGAAGAGCTGGCGTTCCGAGGTGGCGAAGTAGCTGCCCAGGTGGCCCTGTGCGTCGCCGGCGATGAAACCCTTGCGGAAGAACTCGGGGGCCAGGGCCGTGACGGCTGCAGGCATGGGCCTGAAGCCGCGGATGCGCTGCAGCTTGAAGTTCGCGCCTTCGCTGCGCACCAGGAACCACTGCGCCAGCTCACCCTTGTCGGTGCCGACGATGAGCGAGTGGCCGCCGCTGAGCATGGTCAGCGCCGTGATGCGCTGGCCTTCGGGCGCCAGCGCCACGGTTTCCAGCAGCTTGGGCGCCGTCTTGTTCGAGATGTCGTAGCGCGCCAGGCTGTTGGCGCCGTGCTGCACGTAGAGCTCACGCTGCTTCGATTCGATCAGCAGCTGGCGGATGTCGGCGGGCGCGGGCGAGATCTCCGACTGCTGGACCTCGCTCTTCGACTCGCCCGTCATCGGGTTGGTGGTGACGTTCACCGCCGAAACGAACAGGCGCCTGTCGTCGGTGAGCGCGACGATGGTCGAACCGTCGTCGGTCTGCTGTATGCCCAGCAGCGTGATGGGCCGGCCCTGCGGGTCGACGGGCAGCGGTGCCTCGCCCAGGGGGTAGGTCAGCGCCGGGGTGATGAGGCGCTTGTCGTCGGGAAAGGTGACCGTGAAGCCCTGCTTGGCCAGCACCACGGTGCCGTTCGACAGCCCGAAACCCTGGCTGTAGCTGCGCGCCTCGCCCAGGCTGGCGCTGGTGATCTGTGCGCCGGGCGGCACCGGCACCTGGGTCTCGGCCAGCACGGCGCCGGTGTCGAAGCGGAAGAAGGTGATGGCGCCCTGGGTGCCGATGCGCGAGCCGATCTCGCGCTGCTCCTCTCCGCTGTAGGCCAGCGTGGGCTGGTCGGCCGGGCCGGGTGCGGTGTACTGCTGGCGGTTGTCGACGCCGGGCGGCGTGAACAGCGGCACCACGACGCTGGCCAGGTAGAAGAAGATGGCCGACACCGCGACGATGACGCTGATGCCACCCACGGTCATCAGGTTCTTGAACAGCGAGTCGGTCAGCATGCGCCGGTTCATGGCCGCATCGACGCTGGTCGCGGTGGAGGTGGAACTGGCGGTGTTCATCGCTGGCGGCCCGTTCAGGCGTAAAAGAAGGGTGGCGACGTTCCGTCACCACCCTGTCGGTTGCGGCAGGCAGGGCCGATTATTTCGCAGCCACGCGCAGCGCCTTGAAACGCTCGATGCGGTCTTGTGGCTTGCCCTTGGCGTAGCTGTCCTTGTTCATCACGAAGACCAGCGTCTCGCCCTGGGGGCCGGCGCCGATGTCGGTGTAGCTGTAGGGCACCTCGCCGAAAGCGATGAAGTCCTTCATGTCCTTCAGGTTGCCGAAGATGAAGTATCGACCCGCCTTGAACACTTCGCCGTAGAAATCGGGTGCCGGCGCCAGCGCACCGCTCATCACCTGCTCGCCCAGGCTGGGCTTGTTGGTCTTCACGTCGTCGGGCGTGATGCCGAAGACCAGGGTCTTGCCGCCGGGGCCTTCGCCGATCTTGGTGCGCGTCAACGTCACCTCGCCGTGGGCCTGGTAGTCCTTGTAGTTCTTGGTGTCGCCGAAGGCGTAGATGCGGCCGTCTTCGGGCAGCACGGCGTAGAACTCCTTGGCCTGGGCCGCTGCCGCTGGGGCGGCGGCGGCCGGCGAGGTGGTCGCCGGGGTGGCGGCAGCTGCCGGCGCGGCGGCCGGTGGTGTCTGCGTGGCGCAGCCGGCCATGACGGCGGCGGCGGCCAGCATGCTGAGTCGCACGGTGAGCGTCATCGTGGTGCTCCTGGCGGTGTCAGTTCAGCGCGGACAGGAACCGGGTGGCCATCGCGGCCGGCACCGGTACGAAGCCGTCCTTGATCGTCACTTCCTGGCCCTGCTTGCTCAGCACCATCTTGAAGAACTCGCGCTCCAGCGGGTTCAGCGGCTGGTTGGGCTTCTTGTTGACGTAGACGTAGAGCACACGCGCCAGCGGGTAGGTGCCGTCGATGGCGTGCACGGCGTCGGGCTCGACGAAGGGCTGGCCCTTCTTCTTCGACAGCGGCAGTGCGCGCACACCCGAGGTCTTGTAGCCGATGCCCGAGTAACCCAGCGCGTTGATCTGCGTGGCCACGCTCTGCACCACCGAGGCCGAACCCGGCTGCTCGGCGACGTTGCGCTTGAAGTCGCCCTTGCACAGCGCGACGTCCTTGTAGAAGCCGTAGGTGCCCGAAACCGAGTTGCGGCCGTACAGCGCGATGTCGCGGTTGACCCACTCGCCGGTCATGCCGAGTTGGCCCCACTTGGTGATGTCGGCCGCGGCGCCGCACTTGCGGCCCACCGACATCGCAGCGTCGATTTCCTCGATGCTCAGGCCCTTGATCGGGTTGTCCTTGTTGACGTAGACGGCCAGCGCGTCGATGGCCACGCCCACGGCGGTGGGCTTGTAGCCATGCTTCTTCTCGAAGCTCTCGACCTCGCGTGCCGTCATCAGGCGGCTCATGGGGCCGAAGTTCGAGGCGCCTTCGGTCAGCGCCGGGGGGGCAGTCGACGAACCGGCGCCCTGGATCTGGATGTTGACGTTCGGGTAGGTGCGCTTGAACTCCTCGGCCCACAGCGTCATCAGGTTGTTCAGCGTGTCCGATCCGACGCTGGTGAAGTTGCCGGAAACGCCGGCGGCCTTCTGGTAGGTCGGCAGCGCCGGGTCCACCTTCACGGCCTGGGCCTGGACGAGGCTGCTGCCGAGCAGGGTGCAGCTGACGGCGGAGAGGGCGAAGATCGATTTCAGTTTCATCGTCGGGTTCCTGCAGTGGAGGGGAGAAGGGCTGTCCATGACCTTAATGACGGTCTGTGACAGGCCTGTGACTGGTTCACGCGGCCGGCAAGGCCAGCGCGGCCAGGTCGAGGCGGTAACCCAGGCCGTTGACCGTCTTCACCAGCCCCGGCGCGCCGGCGCGGGCCAGGCTGCGGCGCAGCCGCCGCACGTACTGGTCGACGGTGCGCAGGTTCACGTCGCCGTCGCGCCAGACGGCGTCGCGGATGTCTGCCCGGCTGCAGGCCCGGCCGGCTTCGCCCAACAGGCAGGCCAGCAGGCGGTGCTCGGTCCACGGCAGGTCGACCTCGGCCCAGCCTTCGGCGCGCCGCAGGCGCAGCACCGGGCGCTGGCGGTCGACTTCCAGCGCGCCTGCGCGCAGCCGCTGGCGGGAGCGCAGGCCGGCGGCGTCGGGGGGCGGCCGCAGCAGGCGCAGCAGCTGGCGCATCAAACCGGCCATCTCCAGCGGCTTGGCCACGCGCAGGAGGAGGGCAGGGGCGGCAGGGCCGGCCGGCGGCACCGCCTGCAGGCCGTTCGAGCCGAGCAGCGCGGCAGGCACCGGGCGGGTACCGTCGGCCTGCAACAGCGTGGTGGCCCAGGCGATGTCGGCAGCGTCCACGCCGTCGGTGTCCAGCAGCACCAGGTCGGGCACCACCTGGGTGGCCAGGCGGCGGGCTTCCGCGGCGTGGGCCGCGGTCATCGGAAAGCAGCCCGCCGCCCGCAGCTGCAGTGACAGCAACTCGCGCAGCTGGGCGTCGGCAGCCACCAGCAGCACGGTCTTGCGCACCGGTGCGGGCGTGGGCCGCGGCGGCGGCGGCGTGACTGCGGCCGTGCTTGTGACCGTGGCCGTCGAGGCGAGAGTGAGGCGCATGCCCCGGATGGTGCGACGCACCTGTGACAGACCGATGACCGAAGCCCCGGGCGCGCGCAAACCCGCCATGGCGGCCAGAATGGGCAGGCCGCCACAGCCCCACACGACAGGCCATGTCCCCAGCCGCACCAACGTCGCCCGCCACGCCCACCCCGCGCCGGCTCATCGTCGCCATCACCGGCGCTTCGGGCGTCGTCTACGGCGTGCGCGCGCTGCAGCTGCTGCGTGCAGCCGGCGGCATCGAGACCCACCTCATCCTCACCGCCTCGGGGGTGCGCACGCTGGCGGAGGAGACCGACACCACCGCCGCGGAGGTGCGGGCGCTGGCGGATGTGGTGCACAGTGCACGCGACATCGGCGCCAGCGTCTCGTCGGGCTCCTTCCGCACGCTGGGCATGCTGGTGGCGCCGTGCTCGGTGAAGACGCTCAGCGGCATCGCGCACTGCTACAACGACGAACTGGTGGTGCGGGCGGCCGACGTCTGCCTGAAGGAACGCCGGCGCGTAGTGCTGCTGCTGCGCGAGACGCCGCTGCACGCCGGCCACATCGCGTTGATGGACCAGGCCACGCGCAACGGTGCCGTGATCATGCCGCCGGTGCCGGCCTTCTACGCGCGGCCGGCGACGGTGATGGACATCGTCGACCAGACCGTGGGCAGGGCGCTCGACCTCTTCGAGATCGACCTGCCGGGTGTGCGGCGCTGGGACGGCGGCGTGCGCGGCGCGCCCGCCGAAGAGGCGGGCTGACGCCGAGCGAAGTCAGTTCCTGCGGTCGTCGCGGCGGTCGCTGCCGCGGTCGTTGCCGCGGTCGTTGCCGCGATCATTGCCACGGTCGCTACCGCGTTCGCTGCGGTCAGGGTGCCGCTCGGGCCTGCGGTCGGCGTCGCGGTCCGGTCCCCGCTGCGGCGGGCCGGCGCGGTCGGGCTGACGTTCACGTTCGGGCGGTCGGTTGCGCTCGGGCGGCGGCGGGCGGCTGCGTGGCGGTTCGGCGTCCGGACGCTCGTTGACCGGCTGCCTGTGCGGCGGGGGCTGCACCCGCCCACCGCCGTGCTGCTCGCGCGGGTCGCGGCGTTGCCACTCGCGCTGTTGCTGCGGCCCCGGGTAGCGGTCGCCGCGGTAGTCGCGCTGGTAGACCGGCAGCGGCGCTGGCGCCGGCGCGCGACGGCGGTCCCAATGGTCCCAGCCGCGGCGCTGGTTCTGCCAGGACGGGCCCCAGTGCTCACCCCAGCGCGGTGCGGCGTCGCGCTGCCAGCCGCGGAAGTGGCTGGGCGGCTGGCGGTAGTAGCGCACGGGGATGCGCAGCACGAAGAGCGGCACCACCTCAGGCTGCACGTAGCCCCAGGGGCCGTCGTACCAGGTGCTGGTGTACCAGCGGTCGTCGGCGTAGACCCAGTAGCGATCTTCGTAGAAGAAGTAGTTCGCCGCGAGCTGCGGCGCGTAGTAGGCCGGGCTGTCGGGCACACGCACCAGGTTCGGGAACAGCGGCACGTTGACGCCGATGCGCACGCCAGGCAGGTCGACGCCGATGCCGATGCCCACGCTGACCTGCGCCAGCGCGGGCGCGGCGGCGCCAAAGCCCAGCGTGCCCAGGGCCAGTGCCAGGGCCAGCATGCGAACGGGGGCTTGCGGGGTCTTCTTCATGCGGGCCTTTCGAGGCGGGTGGCCGCCGAAGGGGCGGCCGAAGGACCACCATGCCCGCGCGAGCTGGGGCCGTCGGTGCGAAGTCGCACCGTCGGCGCGTCAGCCGATGAAGGTGAAACGGGCTCGTACCTGGCCGTCGACGAGCACCTGCTCGAAGAACATCGCATGCGGCCGCACCCACAGCCCCGCGTCGTCGTAGAGCGGGCGGTAGACGACCAGCGGCTCCAGTGTCTCGCTATGGCGGGCGGCACCCAGCACCTCGTATTCGCCGCCTTTGTAGTGGCGGTAGCGGCCGGGCGGCGTGTCGGGCAGGGGGGTGAGGTCGGTCGTCATGGCCCGTGGTGGTGGATTCTCGGCTCACGATCATCGCCCGGCGGGGCACTCGTCCTTCCCCGGCGCTGCCGTAAAGTCCTCTACGTTGCTGCGGCACCGCCTGCCGGCCTCCGAAGACCAAGATGCCGTCCGACACTGTTCGAGCCCTTCTCCTGACCGATGTGGTCGACAGCACCAGGCTGTCGGAAGACCTCGGCGACACTGCGATGGCCGCGGTGTGGGCGGCACACGATCGCGTCGCGCGCGACTTGCTGGTGCCCTGGCGTGGACGCGAGATCGACAAGACCGACGGCATGCTGCTGCTGTTCGACGACGCCACCGACGCCGTCAACTACGCCTTGGCTTACCACGCGGGGCTGGCTGCGCTGCCGTCGGGCATCCAGGCGCGTGCCGGCTTGCATGTGGGGCCGGTGATCCTGCGCGAGAACCTGCAGGCAGATGTCGCGCGTGGTGCCAAGCCGCTGGAAGTCGATGGCATCGCCAAGCCGATGGCGGCACGCGTGATGTCGCTCGCGCGCGGTGGCCAGACGCTGCTGACACCGGAGGCGAAGTCGGCGCTGGGGGAAACGCCGCTGCGCACCGAGTCGCACGGCCACTGGGTCCTGAAGGGAGTGAGCGAGCCTGTCGAGTTGTTCGAGATCGGCTCGGCCGAGACCCGCTTCTCCCCACCCCCCGACGCCGAGAAGGCTTTCCAGGTGGTGCGGGTCGGGCAGAACTGGCTGCCGGTGCGCCAGATTCCCAACAACCTGCCCGTGCAGAGCACCTCGTTCATCGGGCGCGAGCGCGAACGGGCCGAGTTGCGGGCCCTGCTCGGGAAGTCGCGCCTGGTGACGCTGCTGGGCATGGGCGGCCTGGGCAAGACACGCCTGTCGCTGCAGGTGGCCACTGAAATGCTGGGCCACTTTCCGGACGGTGTCTGGTTCGTCGACCTGGCGCCGATCCGTGATGCCGCGCTGGTGGTCAGCGAGGTGGCCCAGGTCCTGGGTGTGCGCGAGGAGCCGGGCCGTTCGCCGACACAGACCGTTTGCACGCACCTCAGGATGCTGCGCGTGCTGCTGGTGATCGACAACTGCGAGCAGGTCTTGCGCGCCTGCGCCGAACTCGCCAGCGCCGTCCTGAAGAGCGCGCCCAACGTGCGCCTCGTCGCTTCCAGCCGCGAAGCGCTGCGCGTGACGGGTGAGCAGGCTTACCCCATCCTGCCGCTGCCGGTGCCGGCCAAGGGCGACAGTGTCGCGAAGCTGGGTGCGATGACAGCCGTGCGCCTGTTCGTCGAGCGGGCGCAGCAGCACAAGCCGGCATTCGAGTTCAACGAACGCGAGGCGCCGGCCGTGGCCGAACTGGTGGCGCGGCTGGAAGGCATTCCGCTGGCGCTGGAACTCGCCGCCGCGCGCGTGCGCCAGTTGAGCGTGGCCGACATCAACCTGCGGCTGAACGACCGCTACAAGCTGCTGACGGGCGGCGGCCGCATACTCCAGCAACGCCAGCAGACGCTGCGGGCGCTGGTCGACTGGTCCTACGACATCCTCAACGAGCACGAGCAACTGCTGCTGCAGCGGCTGTCGGTCTTCCGCGGCGGCTTTGCGCTGGATGCGGCCGAGCACGTGTGCAGCGCCGACCCCATCGACAGCCTGGACGCGCTGGACCTGCTGGGCTCGCTGGTCGAGAAGTCGCTGGTCATGCTGGACGAGCAGGGCGCCGAGCCGCGCTACCGCATGCTCGAGACCATCATCGACTACGCGCGTGAAAAGCTCGAGCAGGCCGGCAACACCGGCGAGACGGCGGCGCGCCACTGCGAGCACTTCTTCGCCCTGGCCAAGAGAACGAACAAGGGGTTGCAGGGCCCGGAGCAGGCGCTCTGGGTGCGACGCATGGAGACCGAGCTCGACAACACGCGGGCGGCTTTGGCGCTGGCCCTGGCTGGAGGGGCAGACGCCTTCATCGCGGTGAAGATCGCGGTGGCCATGCAGGGCTTCTGGACGCTGCGTGGCTACCTGTCCGAGGGCCGCGCCGCGGTGAGCGCAGCGCTGGCGCTGCCCGATGTCCAGGCGTCGCCGATGGCCCAGGCGCATGCGCTGTACGTTGGTGCTGCACTGGCCGCCAGCCAGAGCGACTACGCCGAGGCCGAGCGCATGCTCGAGACCTGCCTGGTGTTGCGGCGGCAACTCGGCAACACGGCCGACATTGCGGCCACGCTGTCGACGCTGGCGTTGGCGCGCTTCGGCCGTGGCGACACGCACGGCGCGCTGGCCGGTGAACAGGAGGCGCTGCCCTTGTTCCGCGATGCGGGCCACCGCGTCGGCGAAGCCGTGGCGCTGCTGCACCTGGGCCAGTTCTTCTCCCGCCTGGACGACGAGGCAGCGGCGCGCAGCCATCTGCAGGCCGGGCTGGGCCTGGCGCGGCAGATCAAGCACCAGGAGGTGGAGGCCGAGTGCGAACTGGTGTTGGGCCAGCTGGCCTTCAGGAAAGCACAACCCGAAGTGGCCGCGCGCCACTTCGTGCGGTCACTGGCCGTGTGCAAGGCCTCGGGCGACAGCCACGGCGAGGCCAGCGTGCGGTGGTGGCAGGGGAAGCTGGCGCTTGAGGTCGGTGATCTCGCTGAGGCGCGGGAGGCGCTCAGCGCGGCGCTGGAAGCCTTCGTCGCCTCCGAGCGCCGCTTGGAGACCGTGCTCTGCCTGCGCGACCACGCGCGGCTGATGCTGCAACTCGGCGCTGCCGGGCCGGCCGTGGCGGTGGCCGCGGCTGCGGCCGCCGGCTTGGCGTTGATCGGGGTGCCGCAGACCGAATCCGCGGACCGGCGTTGGCAGGCCGAGTTGGACGCGCTGCAGGGCGCCGTGCCGGATGCCGCTGAATTTCAGCGGGCCTGGGACGCGGGCCAGGAAGCTGGCATGGAGGCGGCGGCCCGGCGGGCACTGGCCGTGCTGGCCGATCTCGAAACTGCCGCTTGAGCGGGACAGCCCGGGGCGTGTGAATCCTCAGCTGGCCAGGCGTGCGCGACGCGAAGCGCTCAGCCCCGCAGCGGCCAGTGCAAGCCCGACGAGCGCGAGCGAACCGGGCTCGGGCACGCTGAAGACGGTCTGCCCGATCTCGAGCCTGGTCGCTTGGATCACAGCATTCGGGTCCGACGTGTCGTTGACCGTGAACCGTGTCTCGGTGATCGGCGCGGTGGCGGCCGTGAAGTACCAGGAACTGCCGGCGCAGCCAGTGCCCGAGTTGGCCACGCGCTTGTACTCAAACTCCGGATTCGCGCCAGGCAGGTCCAGCCTGAAGTCGTACTTGCAGCCGCCGTCGTAGGTCAGGTCGCTGCGCAACGCGTTCGAAGGGGTCAGTGTCTGGAGGAAGAGGATCTCTCCCTCCGCCCCGAGTTCGAGCCTGGCGAACAGCGCTGCATTGAACGACGAGGCACTGAAGCGCAGCACGTCCAGGATCACATTCGTGCTCAGGTCGTAGATGCCGACTTCAGCGGTCAGTATCTCGAAGGACGCGACAACCGGCAACGCGCTGCCATTGCATCCGAAGCTCACGCCCAGGAAGTTCACCATCGTCAGGGCCTGCGTCGGTGTTGCTGGCGTCCCTACACCGCAGTTTTCGGCGACCTTCAAGTTGACCGTAGCGGTCCAGCCGTAGCCACCAAAGGCGGCCGGCAAGGCCGGATCCCAGCTGCCAGTGACGATCGCCGCTGAAGCCGTGGGGGCAGCGATTGCCGCGGCCAAGCCGAGCAGCGTGGCGCAAACGGCACCGCGAGCGTTTCTGGTCATCATTGGCCCTTCAGAAGACAATCTACACCGGCATGCAATTTTCCTGCCTACGCCGCCGAGCACAGGGGCTTGCTGGGTAGACGGGCACACGCGCTGCCCGATGAGCGCGGCGCTCGTAAACAATTTCGACACCACGTTTATCCTGACTGGCGCCAAGTCGCTGCAATCGCCGCAGGTCGAAGCGCTGGCAGGGATGCGTCGTGCCGGCGTCGCTGCCGCAGGCAGCGACGCCGCGGTGCAAGCCCGCCCTCGTCAGTCGGCCGTCACGCCTGAGT
>JAURZK010000092.1 GCA_030653505.1 Rubrivivax sp. | reverse complement strand
CGTCGACAAGTGGCTGACTAGTACAACTCAAAAGCGACTCCGCGCATCTTCAGTAGGTCTTGGACCATGTCCCTCCATGGGCCCTGTGGCGACCAGACCCGCGTCACGGCATCGTAGGCCGTGGCAGGGCTGTCTTTCCGGTGCAGCACCCGGAAAAGGAAGACCATGGTGGAAGCGCGCATGTTCACTTGGCAGTGGACCAGGACCTTTTTACCTTGCAGGCGTTGGAGCGCGGAGGACACTGCCTCGAAGTGACTTTCGGATGGTGTCTCAAACGGGATAGGAATATGAATGAACTCAATACCTTGCCTGCTAACGATATCGGGCTCGCCCTTCACAGCGTCGGAAACGGTGGCCGGGGCCAAATAAATGACTGCTTCGACACCTTCTGCCTTCAGGTTTTCGAGCGCACTGACGGGCGGTTGGCCTGACGTGACAAGATTCGCATCGATGACCACCACGTTCGGAGCGGTCAGTGCCGTTGCCGACATTGGAGCCACGGCGACAAGCGTAGAGATAAGAAGAGCCGGCCCGAGGAGGCGAAAGGAAGAGGGCGCGTTCATTTTTTTGGTGATGCCTAACGTTTGAGCTAACCGGCCCGGAACAGCATGGCGGTATCTGGCCCGGAATGAAATGGAACGCGGTGCGCTGCACTCGGCTGGCCACGCATGCGGCGTCAAGTGTGGCAGGGCCGATTCGGTATCCCCGCGTCGCGCCGGGCGTCTGCCAAATGGGTTGATGTTGGGTGATCGCCATCGCGCGGCCCCGACCGGATCGGAGGCCGGCCGGCGCTGACGCTTCGGTGTCGGCTGCGGCAGTCGACGTCAGGCGGCTCCGCGCGCCCTTCGCCGCAGCTGAACGCCAATAAGCCCCAGGCCAACCAGCACGGTCGCGTAGCTGGCGGGTTCGGGTACAGATGATGGCAGGGCGTAATCGTGGCCGCTCAGCGAAAGCATGCTCGTTTCGGCTGTCAGCACCGTGTAGTAGGAGTGCGCCGTGTTCATGGCATGAACCGAGGCGATCGAATTGAACGGGTCGGTCCATGAATAGGACTCCACCAACGACTCGGCGTGCATGTAGGCGCCCCAGTTGTACGACATGCCGGTCAGGACCTGCAGGTCGAAGCTGATCTCGTTGTGTCCGACCTGCAGGCCGAGCATACCGGCCGGGCAGTCGTAACCGGGACTGTTGGCCCGGAGGCACCAGGTGCGGCCGTGGGCAGAGAAGTCAAACGAGGCAACCGTCAACGCGAAGCTATCGATCAGTGCGGAAACGTTCTCGATGTCCACGACCAGATTGACTCGAACGTCCACCAGGGTGCCACTTGGCGCGCCGGCCTTGACGAAGCTGACGCTGTCTTCCCAGCTGTTCCATGCCTGGGCCACCACCTGACGGGAGCGGCTGTAGTTTGGCGAGGGGTCATTGGGATTCAGCGGTGTCACGTTGGACACCGAGACATCGGTCAGGACGCCAAGGCTTCCGTAGTCGGCTCTCGCGCTGGCAATGGCCCTCTGCGGATCCGTTCCGCCGACGATCCCTTGCGACTGCACGATTTCGCCGGGCGTCAGCGTTCCGTCGTACGTGTTCAGGGAAGCCGCATCGTAGAGTTGCGTTCCGTCGTGATACAGGATCGAACTGCGCGTATTGACGATCAGGCCCGCAGTTGCCGGAACCGCCGATGTGAGCGCAAGCAGGGCGGCCCCGAGGGCACGGGCCGGGGTTTTCGTCAGGGACCTCATTTGCATGATGGACTCCGTTAGGGTCGCCCCACTGGTTGCGGCGGCGATTCCAGCTCACTGAACGAAGAACTCGACAGCCTGTATCCGAGTGCACGGCCGGCTCTTCTGGCCGCCGCACTCGCCCCGCAACATCAGTACTACCCGACGCGGCGTCGGAAGGAGTAGGGGGTGGCGCAGCCTAGTGTCGAGAATCGTCGGCGAGGGCGAGCAGTGTTTACCCATTCCCCCCGCACTTGCGGGTTCACTGTGGCGATGATGGCCGCGACCGAGCCTGCCAGTCCGCCGTTGGGACTCGGCCTGATCGAGGGGTCAGGCGCCGTCTTGCGGACTGGCGAAGAAGACGTGCCGCCGGGTCTAGGACTGCCGATGCCGGGCAACCTGGCCCCGGGCGGCTCTCCATGGGACGCTCGTCAACGATCAGGGCACCGCGCCCACCTTGGCAACAATTCCGAACAGATCGTCAATCCGGGTTCGGTCAAGCTCGGTCGCCGACGATGGCTGCGGCCCGAGAGGGGCAGTCGACCGACCCCAGAATGGAAAAAGGGGTCTGGCATCGCTGCCAAACCCCGTTTTCATGCCTGGTGGGCCCCGACAGATTCGAACTGTCGACCAACGGATTAAGAGTCCGCTGCTCTACCAACTGAGCTAGGAGCCCTGAAACTGCTGCAAACGGACTGACGCCGGTCGCGTGGTGGGTCGTGCGTGACTCGAACACGCGACCAACGGATTAAAAGTCCGCTGCTCTACCGACTGAGCTAACGACCCGTCCGCAGAGCCTCGAATTATAGCCAGAAAGTCCGGACTCACCGGGTCCGCCTAAGGCCGGCTGGCGATCAGTTGCGCCAGCGCCTCGGCCGCGGCCACCATGCCGAAGGTCGCCGTGACGGTGACGCTGGAACCGTAGCCGTGGCAGTTCAGCGAGCCGTCGCTGTCGCAACTGTCCTGCGGCGCCGCCACGCTCTCGCGTGAGAACACGCAGCGCACACCCATGCGCCCGCTGCGCGGCGCGCCGGCTTCCTTGCGCAGCCGCTGGCGCAGGCTGGCCAGCAGCGGGTCGTGCGTGGTGTCGGCCAGGTCTTCCACCTCCACGTACTGCGGCGCACGTTTGCCGCCCGCCGCGCCCACACACACCAGAGGCACACCACCGGCCAGGCTCCACGCCGCCAGCGCCGCCTTGGCGCGCACCTGGTCGCAGGCGTCGACCAGCGCGTCGACGGGCAGCGGCAGCAAGGCCGGCCAGTTGCCGGGTTCGACGAAGGCATCGACCACCGTGACCGCGCAGCCCGGGTGGATGCCGGCGATACGCTCTTGCAGCGCCAGCCCCTTGTGCTGGCCCAGCGTCGCGGTGCGGGCCTGCACCTGGCGGTTGACGTTCGATTCGGCGACATGGTCCAGGTCGAAGAGCACCAGCGCCGCCACGCCACTGCGCGCCAGCGCCTCGGCCGTCCAGGAACCGACGCCACCCAGGCCCACCACGGCTACGCGGGCGGCGCGGATGCGCGTGTAGGCGGCGTCGCCGTAGAGCCGTCGCAGGCTGCCGAAGCGGCGTTCGAGATCGGCCGCGTCGGTCGGCAAGGCGGTCATGGTCGGCGAGCGGCCGGCCGGTGCGGCAGCGACAAGACCGCCGCGCCTAACGGATGGAGGCCAGCCGTTCCTTGCCGGCCTGCGCCGCCTCGGACTGCGGATAGGCCTTCATCAGGTCTTCGATGGTCTTGCGCGCGCCGCGCGCATCCTTCATCTCGGCCTGGCTGTTGGCCAGCGCCAGCATCGCCTCGGGCGCACGCGGGTGTGCGCCGGCACCGGCGACGAAGCTGCGGAAGGCGGCGATCGCTTCGCGGTAGTCGCGCTTGCCGTAGAGCGCGTTGCCGAGCCAGAAGCGCACCGAATCGGTGTAGGCGCTTTCGGGATACTTGCGCTGGAAGCCGGTGAGCATGCCCACCGACTTGTCGAATTCGCCGCCCCGGATGGCCGCGATGGCATCGTCGTAGGCGCGCTTCTCTTCCTGCGGCACGGTGGCCTCGCGGCCGTCGATGACCACCTTCGCGGGCTCCATCGCGCGCAGCCGGTCGTCGAAGTTCTGCGCTGCGTCCTTCTGCCGCTTCTGCACCTCGGCCAGTTCGCGCAGCATCTGCTCGTTGCTGCCACGCAGCGTGGCGAGTTCGCTGCGCATGGTCTCGAGCTGGTTGTTCAGCTCCACCAGGCTGCGCCGGGTGGCCGTCAGCTGTTCCAGCAACTGCGTGTTGGCCGAGCTGAGTTCGATGATGCGCGTCTTGTTCGCATCCTCGACGGCCGTCAGCCGGCCACGCAGGTCGACGATGGCCTTGCGCGCCTCTTCGTCGTCGAAGAGTCCCGCCTGGGCGCTGGCCACCATGCCACCCAGCAGCAGGGTGATGCCGGCGGACCGCAGCAAGGATCGCAGCTGCATCTCAACGGTCCTTCAGCTCGGCGCGACGGTTCTTGGCCCATGCGTCTTCGTTGCTGCCGGTGGCCGCGGGGCGCTCCGCGCCGAAGCTCACGGCTTCCATCTGGCCGTCGTTGGCGCCCAGCAGCTTGAGCGAGTTCAGCACCGCCGCGGCGCGCTTCTGCCCCAGCGCCAGGTTGTATTCGCGGCCGCCGCGTTCGTCGGCATGGCCTTCGATGACGAGACGCTTGCCGCGGTTGGCCGTCAGCGCCTGGGCGTGGGCATCGAGCAGGGACTTGTAGTCGCTCTTGATGACGAAGCTGTCGAAGTCGAAGTAGACGATGCGCCCGCTCGACGCCGCCGCCTGGGCGGCAGCCCGGGCCGCCGCATCGCGTTCGAGGTCCACGCTGGTCACCTGCGACTGCGGCGTGGCGGCCGGCGCGGCCCCCGACGGGGCCGGTGTGGCGGCCACCGGGCTGCGGGTCTCCACCGGCGTGGTGGCCGTCTGTTCGGGCAGCTTGGTCGTGCCACAGCCGGCAAGCAGCGCCAGCGCGGCGGTCAGGGCCAGCGCGGTGCGCAGGCGGTAGGTGCGGGTCGTCATCGGTTTCTCCTTGAGGTGGCGAAAGGGCGTCGCTGCAGTCAGCGACCGTACGGGCCCCAGGCCGGTTCGCGCATGTCGGCGCCGCGGCCGATGCTCAGCAGTCGCGTCTTGATCCTGCCGTCCAGCGTGGTGGTCATCAACACGTCGGTGCCCTGGATGCGGCTGGCATAGACCAGCAGGCGGCCGTTGGGCGCAAAGCTGGGGCTTTCGTCATCTTGAGTGTCGGTTACGGCCGTGACAGTTCCGTCGCCCAGGTCCTGAAGCATCAGACGGTAGCCGCCGGCGCTGCGCGTGATGTAGGCCAGGTGGCGTCCGTCGGGGCTGACGGCCGGGCTGATGTTGTAGTCACCCCTGAAGGTCACACGTTCGGCGTTGCCGCCGGCGGCCGGCACGCGGTAGACCTGCGGGCCGCCGCCACGGTCGCTGACGAAAAAGACGTTCTGGCCGTCTGGCGCGTAGACGGCCTCGGTGTCGATGCCGCTGCTGCGCGTCAGCCGCGTGGGCGTGCCACCGGCCGCGGGCAGCGTGTAGAGCTGCGCCAGGCCGTCCTGCGACAGCGTCACCACCAGCCGCTGGCCGTCGGGTGACCAGCCCGGTGCGCTGTTGCTGCCGCGGAAGTTGGCCACCAGCCGGCGTGCGCCGGTGGTGATGTCCTGCACCCAGACCACGGCCTTCTGCGTCTCGAAGGAGACATAGGCGAGCTGGCGGCCGTCGGGGCTCCAGGCCGGCGAGATGATGGATTCGGGGCTGGCCAGCGCCACCGCGCCGCCTTCACCGTCGGCGTCGGTGACGTGCAGCGCGTAGCGGCGGCCCTGCCGCACCACGTAGGCGATGCGCGTGGCGTTGACGCCGCGCTCGCCGGTGAGCTTGAGCTGCACCTCGTCGGCCACGCGGTGTGCGGCCAGCCGCAGGTCGCCCTCCAGCACCACTTTGCTCTGCCCCAGCACATCTTCGCCGCGCACGGCGTCCCAGAGCTTGTAGCGCACGTCGAAGCGACCGTCCGCAAGGCGCGTGACGGACCCGGCCAGCAGCGCGTCGATGCCGCTTGCACGCAGCGGCGGCAGGTCGACGGTGCTGCGCTCGTCCAGCGTGGCATCGGCTTCCACGGTGCGGATGAGGCCGCTGCGCTCCAGGTCGGCGCGCACCACCTTTGAAACCGCCACGCTGGCAGCGCCTTCGCCGCGGAACGGCGCCACCGCCACCGGCACCTGCGTGGCGCCGACGCCCGAGATCTCGAGCCGGAACTGCGCCAGCACGGGCCCTGCAGCAGTCAACGCACTGGCGGCGATGAAGGCGCGGCGGGCGCGGCTGCTCAGGGCTTCCAAAACGGACGGGTGCGGGCTCGTTGCATGGCGCGCATTGTAGGCAGCGCCCCGGAAGGCCCCGGAGGGTGTCCGGCCGCCGCGATAATCCAGCGCCGCCGCGCCAGATCGCACCCGCAGCGCCCTGCCGCGCTACCCCGACCGCCCCCCGCCCCATGCCCACCCTCCTGCAGCGCCTGAAGCGGCTCTGGCCCTACATCAACAACAGCCGTGCCGGGCTGCTGGCGGCAGTGGCCGGCTCGGTGGTGACGGCCATCACCGAGCCGATGATTCCGGCGCTGATGAACCGCCTGCTGGACGAGGGCTTCACCAAGGGCACGCTGGCGCTGTGGATGGTGCCGGCGGCCATCATCGGCCTGTTCGCGTTGCGCAGCCTGTCGGGCTTCGTCGCGCAGTACGGCCTGGCGTGGACGGCCAACCGCGCCGTGCTGGCCCTGCGCCAGAAGATGTTCGCGCGGCTGCTGGCCGCGCACCCGACGCTGTTCTCGAAGAACACCGCCAGCGGCGTGACCAACACCATGGTCTACGAGGCCCAGGCCGGCGTGCAGCAGCTGGTGACTTCGCTGCTGACCCTGGTGCGCGACTCGCTCACGCTGGTGGCGCTGCTGGTCTACCTGCTGACCCTGAACTGGCAGCTCACGCTGCTGGTGGCGCTGCTCTTCCCGGCCGTGGGGCTGGTGATGCGTGTCATCGGTCGCCGCCTGCACCGGCTGACGGTGGAGGGCCAGAAAGCCGTCGACGAGCTGGCCTACGTCGTCGAAGAGAACATGCTGGCCTGGCGCCTGGTGCGCCTGCACGGCGCCGAAGCGCAGCAGAACGAACGCTTTTTCGCGCGCGCCGACCGCGTGCGGCAGCTGCTGATGAAGGCGCTGGTGGCCGGCGCCACCATGACGCCGGTGACGCAGATGCTGGCGTCGATCGCGCTGTCGGTCGTGATCATGCTGGCGCTGTGGCAAAGCAGCAGCGGTGGCGCGTCGGTGGGCGGTTTCGTGGCCTTCGTGATGGCCATGCTGCAGCTCATCGCGCCGGTCAAGCACCTGTCGGACGTGATGGCGCCGCTGACCCGCGGCCTGGCCGCGGTGGAGCGCGGCCTCGACCTCATCGAGCTGAGCCCGGTGGAACAGGGCGGCACGCACGACGGCGGCCGCGCGCGCGGCGACATCAGCTTCGAGAGCGTGAGCCTGCGCTACCGCGACGACACACCCCCGGCCGTCGACACGCTGGACCTGCAGGTGCGCGCCGGCGAGACGGTGGCGCTGGTGGGGCCGTCGGGCGCCGGCAAGACGACGCTGGTGAACCTGCTGCCGCGTTTCATCGAACCGACGGCTGGCCGCATCACGCTCGACGGCGTGCCGCTGGCCGACTGGGACATGCTGGCGCTGAGGCGTCAATTTGCGCTCGTCAGCCAGGACGTGGTGCTGGTCAACGACACCGTGGCCGTCAACGTCACGCTGGGCGCGCCGATGTCCACGGCGCAGGTGCGCGACGCGCTGCGTGGTGCCAACCTGCTGGACTTCGTCGACGGCCTGCCGCAGGGCGTGGACACGCCCATCGGCCACAACGGCAGCCAGCTCTCGGGCGGCCAGCGCCAGCGCCTGGCCATCGCGCGCGCCATCGCCAAGGACGCACCGGTGCTCATCCTCGACGAAGCCACCTCGGCGCTGGACAGCGAGAGCGAACGTGCGGTGCAGGACGCGCTGGAACGGCTGATGGTGGGCCGCACCACGCTCGTCATCGCGCACCGCCTGAGCACCATCGAACACGCCGACCGCGTGCTGGCGCTGGACGGCGGGCGGCTGGTCGAACAGGGCACGCATGCCGAGCTGCTGGCGGCCGATGGTTTGTATGCGCGGCTGCACGCCATGCAGTTCCGTTCCTGATGGAGAGACCCCGATGACGACGATCTCACGCTACCCCGTGCCCGAGCTGAAGGACCTGCCCGAGGACATGCGCAGCCGCATCCTCGAAGTGCAGGAAAAGGCCGGCTTCGTGCCCAACGTGTTTCTCGCGCTGGCGCACCGCCCTGCCGAGTGGCGCGCCTTCATGGCCTACCACGATGCGCTGCTGGTCAAGGACACGGGCACGCTCAAGGATCAGCAGGGCTCCGGCCAGGGCCTGAGCAAGGGCGACCGCGAGATGATCATCGTGGCCACCTCGGCGGCCAACCAGTGCCTGTACTGCGTGGTGGCGCATGGCGCCATCCTGCGCGTCTACGAGAAGAAGCCGCTGGTGGCCGACCAGGTGGCGGTGAACTACCGCAAGGCCGACATCACGCCACGCCAGCGCGCGATGCTCGACTTCGCGATGAAGGTCTGCACCGCCTCGCACGCCCTCGAAGACACCGACTTCGCGGCGCTGCGCGCCCACGGCTTCAGCGACGACGACGCCTGGGACATCGGCGCCATCACGGCCTTCTTCGGCCTGTCCAACCGTATGGCGAACCTGAGCGGCATGCGGCCCAACGACGAGTTCTTCATGATGGGCAGGGTGCCCCGCGCCAAGCCCTGAAGGGCCGGCGGACGGCCCCCCGAACGGAAAGGGCCTGGCAGCTGGTGCCAGGCCCTGCGTTCCAGGCTGTGTGCTTACTGCAGCTGCTGCAGCGCCCGGATGCGGTCTTCCATCGGCGGGTGGCTGCTGAACAGCGCCATCAGGCCGCTGGGCCGGCTGCTGATGCCCATGGTGGCCACGCTCTTGGGCAGTTCACCCGGGTCCAGCCCGCCCAGGCGCGCCAGCGCGTTGATCATCGGCTGCTTGCGGCCCATCAGCTGCGCGGCGCCGGCGTCGGCGCGGTACTCACGCTGCCGCGAGAACCAGGCCACGATGATGGCCGCCAGCACACCCAGCACGATGTCCATCACGATGGTGGTGACGTAGTAGCCAATGCCCGGGCCGTCGTTGGTGTTGCGCAGCACGACCTTGTCGACGAAGTAGCCCACGACGCGCGAGACGAAGACGACGAAGGTGTTCATGACGCCCTGGATGAGCGTCATCGTCACCATGTCGCCGTTGGCCACGTGCGCCACCTCGTGGCCGATGACGGCCTCGACCTCTTCGCGGCTCATGGTGTGCAACAGGCCGGTGGACACCGCCACCAGCGCCGAGTTCTTGAAGGCCCCGGTGGCGAAGGCGTTGGGTTCACCGTCGAAGATGGCCACTTCGGGCGTGCGGATGCCCGCCTTCTGCGCGAAGTTCTCGACCGCGCCGACGATCCAGCGGTGCGTGGGGTCGGTCGAGCCGTTGATGACCTGCGCCTTGGTGCTCCACTTGGCCATCGGCTTGCTGATCAGCAGCGAGATGATGGCGCCGCCGAAGCCCATCAGCGCCGCGAAGCCCAGCAGCGCGCCGAGGTTCAGCCCGTTGGCGGTGAGGAAGCGGTTGAGCCCGAGCAGGTGCGCGGCGATACCCAGCACCAGCATCACGGCCAGGTTGGTGACGAGGAACAGCACGATACGTTTCATGGCGGTGGCGGCACTTGCGGCCGCAGGTTTGCCTGGGACAGGCGGAATGTTAGGGTGCGGCGCGCTGTTTCAAGCACACCCGGGCCGCGTAGGGCCAAGCCGACGGGCCGCCTGCAGGATGCCGTGCCGGTGGACCGTCAGGCGCGCAGGCGCACCTGCGAAGGCTTGCCGGCCGGCACCAGCTCGAAACGGTCCGACAGCTGCGAGAACAGCTTCAGAGACGAACTGTTCTTGCCCAGCAGCTGCGCCTCGCGCAGGCGCTGCACCGCCACGTTCAGCGCCAGGCCCTGGCCTGCCTTCAGTTCGGGCAGGCAGGCCAGCACGGCCTGCATCGACGCCTGGCCGCGGTCGGCGCGTGTGTGCGTGGCGTTCCTGGCCGGGGCCTCGCGTGCTGCGCGGGGGGCCGGCGCCGCGGCGGCAGCCAAGGCCGGCGGCGCCTCGGCCGCGTCCACCACCGCCGGCGTCACTTTGGCGGCGGGCTCTTCCACCACCACCGTCGACTTGCGCGCCGCCGTCTTGCGCGGTGCAGCCTTCGTTGCTCTCGTCGCTTTCGTCGCTGCGCTGCTGGTCTTCTTGGCCGCCGGCGCCTTCTTCGCCGCAGGCGCCTTCTTCACGGCCGGTGCCTTGGCCGCGGCCGTCTTGCGCGGCGCGCGTGTGCGCTTGGGCGCGTCGGCTGCGGCGTCACGCGCCTGCTCGCCAGCGGTCGACTTGCGGTGCTCCAGCACCGTGTAGTCGTCGTAGACGTCCTGCGTCTCGTCGGCGGTCTTGCCCTTCTGGCCGATGCCGCGCACGACGCAGCCCTTTTCGCGCAGGCGGTTCACGAGCGGCGCGAAATCGCTGTCTGACGAGCAGATGACCACCACGTCGGGGCGTTCGGCAAGCACGAGGTCGATGGCGTCGACGGCCATCGCGATATCGGTGCTGTTCTTGCCGGCGGCCAGGTTCACCATCGGCTTGATGCCCAGGCGCTTGAACACACCCTGGTTGACCACGGCGCTCTCGGCCGTGCAGTAGGCGCGGCGCACGTGCACGCCGCCATGCTGGTTCATCAGCAGGCGCACGGCCTGTTCCATGATGTCGACCGACACGTTGTCGGCGTCGATCAGCAGCATCACACGGTCGGTCGTCATTGCAGTTTCCAGTTCAGGGTTTCGCCGGCACGCAGCGGCTTGATGCTGGCGTCGCCGAAGGGCAAGGTTTCAGGCAGCGTCCAGGTTTCGCGCTTGAGGGTCACGGTGCCGGTGTTGCGCGGCAGGCCGTAGAAGTCGGGGCCGTGGAAGCTGGCGAAGGCCTCCAGCTTGTTCAGCGCGCCGGCGGCCTCGAAGGCCTCGGCGTAGAGCTCCAGCGCCGCCGGCGCGGTGTAGCAGCCGGCGCCGCAGACAGTCTGCTCCTTCATCACCGCGGCGTGCGGTGCGCTGTCGGTGCCGAGGAAGAATCGCGGGCTGCCCGAAGTGGCGGCCTTCACCAGCGCCTGGCGATGATGTTCCTTCTTCAGCACCGGCAGGCAATAGTAGTGCGGGCGCAGTCCACCCAGGAAGAGCGCGTTGCGGTTGTAGAGCAGGTGGTGCGCGGTGAGCGTGGCGGCGGTGTGCGCGCCCGCCTCGGCCACGTACTGCGCGGCTTCGGCGGTGGTGATGTGCTCGAAGACCACCTTCAGCTCGGGGAAGTCGCGGCGCAGCGGTTGCATCACGCGGTCGATGAAGACGGCCTCGCGGTCGAAGATGTCGACCTCGGGGTCGGTGACCTCGCCGTGCACCAGCAGCAGCAGGCCGGCGCGCTGCATGGCTTGCAGCGTGGCGTGGCACTTGCGCAGGTCGGTCACGCCGGCGTCGCTGTTGGTCGTGGCGCCCGCCGGGTAGAGCTTCAGCGCCACCACGCCGGCCGCCTTCGCACGCGCGATCTCGTCGGGCGGCGTGTTGTCGGTGAGGTAGAGCGTCATCAGCGGCTGGAACGCGCTGCCGTCCGGCAGCGCGGCCAGGATGCGATCGCGGTAGGCCAGTGCGGCGGCGGCCGTGGTGACGGGCGGGCGCAGGTTGGGCATGACGATGGCACGGGCAAACTGCCGTGCCGTGGCCGGCAACACGGCCGCCAGTGCGGCGCCGTCGCGCAGGTGCAGGTGCCAGTCGTCGGGGCGCTTGAGGGTGACGGCATCGATGACGTGGTGGGGCATGGGGTCATTCTCGCATCGGCTCTACAGCTGAAGGCCGCAACGTCCGATAGACAGGATGTCGTTCAACCGTAACCCTGCCCGCCCATGGAACTGCCCCGCCCCACCCAGCCCCGCCTCTCGCCGACGCTTGCGCTGTCCTTGGCCCTCGGCGCCTGCAGCAGCATCGCGCCGATCGAGCCGGTGGGGCCGCCGGCGCGCGAGGAGATCGTCGCCGTCAGCGTCTCGAACCAGCTGCTGCGCTTCAACGCCGGTCAGCCGCAGCAGGTGCGCGAACGGCGCCCGCTGAGCGGCTTGCCTGCCGGCGAGACGCTGCTCGGCATCGACTACCGCGTGGCGCGCGGCGAGCTCTACGCACTGGGTGCCTCGGGCCAGCTCTACAGGATCGACGTTGTGGCGGCCAAGGCCACGCCCATCGGGACACCGGCAGCGCTGCCCGCGGCCAGTCCGGAGTGGGGCTTCGACTTCAACCCTAGCGTCGACCGCATCCGCGTCGTCAACGCGGCCGGCCGGAACCTGCGCCTGCACCCCGACACCGGCGCCGTGGTCGACAGCGACCCGAACACGCCCGGCCTGCAGTTCGACGGTCGCCTGGCCTACGACGCCGGCGACATCAACGCCGGCAAGCCGGCACACGTGGTGGCTGCCGGCTACACCTACAACAAGCTGAACGACAAGATCACCACCAACTACGCGCTCGACGGCGCTCTGGGCATGTTGATCCACCAGGGCACGAAGGAAGGCGTGACACCCTCGGTGTCACCCAACACCGGGCGCCTCTATACCGTGGGCAGCCTGGGCATCGGCCCCTTCGTCCACGCCAGCTTCGACATCTCGGACATCACCCCGACGGCCTACGCTGGCGTACGCGCCGCCGGCGAGAAAGCCACGCGCTGGCACCGCGTGGACCTGGCAACGGGCCGCGCCACCTTCATCGGCACGGTGGGCGGCGGTGAGCCGCTGGTGGGCGCCGCGATCGAGCCGTGAATTCAGCCCTCGCGCGTGAAATCGCGCTCGGGTCTTCGTGAGGCGAGCAGGTCCTTCCGGACCCGCACGTCCACACTCAGTGCGCCAGGATCTTCGAGAGGAAGTCCTGCGCCCGCGGTGAACGTTCCGAGGTGTTGCCGAAGAAGTCTTCCTTCTTGCAGTCCTCGACGATCTTGCCGGCGTCCATGAAGATGACGCGGTGGCTGACCTTGCGCGCGAAGCCCATCTCGTGCGTGACGACCATCATCGTCATGCCTTCCTTGGCCAGCAGCACCATCACGTCGAGCACCTCGCCGACCATCTCGGGGTCGAGCGCCGAAGTGGGCTCGTCGAAGAGCATGACGATCGGGTCCATGCTCAGCGCGCGCGCGATCGCCACGCGCTGCTGCTGACCGCCCGAGAGCTGGCCCGGGAACTTGTCCTTGTGCGCCATCAGGCCCACACGGTCGAGCATCTTCAGGCCGCGTGTCATGGCCTCGGCGGGGCTGCGGTTCAGCACCTTGATCTGCGCCAGCGTCAGGTTCTCGGTGACGCTGAGGTGCGGGAACAGCTCGAAGTGCTGGAACACCATGCCGACGTGGCTGCGCAGCTTGGGCAGGTCGGTCTTGGGGTCGCTGATGCTGACGCCGTCGACGCTGATGTCGCCCTTCTGAAAGGGCTCCAGCGCATTCACCGTCTTGATCAGTGTGCTCTTGCCCGAACCCGAGGGGCCGCAGACCACCACCACCTCGCCCTTGTTCACCGTGGTGCTGCAGTCGGTCAGCACCTGGAAGCTGCCGTACCACTTGCTGACGTTCTTGATTTCAATCACGACCGGCCCCTATCGGATGATGGCAATGCGCTGCTGCAGCTTGCGGACCAGCATGCTCAGCGAGAAGCAGATGACGAAGTAGACGACGGCGGCCACGAGGTAGGTTTCCACCGGGCGGTTGAAGTTCTTGCCGGCGATCTCGAAACCCTTGAGCAGGTCGTAGGCGCCGATGGCGTAGACCAGCGAAGTGTCCTGGAACAGGATGATGGTCTGCGTCAGCAGCACCGGCAGCATGTTGCGGAAGGCCTGCGGCAGGATGATGTACTGCATCGTCTGCTTGTAGTTCATGCCCACCGCGTAGCCCGCATGCACCTGGCCCTTGGGCACGCTCTGGATGCCGGCACGCATGATCTCGGAGTAGTAGGCAGCCTCGAAGAGCGTGAAGGTGAGCATCGCCGACAGCTCGGCCCCCATCGGCCGGCCCAGCAGCAACGGGATGAGCAGGAAGAACCACAGGATCACCATCACCAGCGGGATGCTGCGCATGGTGTTGACGTAGGCGGCCGCCGGCATCACCAGCCACGGCTTGCCCGACAGCCGCATCAGCGCCAGCGCCGTGCCGAGGATGATGCCGCCGACCATCGCGATCAGCGTCAGCTGCACCGAGAAGATCAGGCCCTTGACGACGAAGTTGGCCAGGACCTCGTAGCTCAGGAAGGAAAAGTCGAGGTTCATGTGCCGAACCTCACTTCGAGCCGATCATGCCGGGCACACGCACGCGGTTCTCGATGAACAGCGCCACCCGGTTGATGGTGAAGGCCGAGACGAAGTAGAGCGCGGTGACCGCGAGGTACATCTCGACGGGGCGCGAGGTCTCCTCGCCCGCCTGCATCGCGAACATCGTCAGCTCGGCGATGCTCACCGCAAACGCCACCGACGAGTTCTTGACGATGTTCATGCTCTCGCTCGTCAGCGGCGGGATGACGATGCGGAAGGCCATCGGCAGCAGCACGTAGCGGTAGGTCTGCGGCAGCGTCAGGCCCATCGCCAGCCCGGCGTAGCGCTGGCCGCCCGGCAGCGCCTGGATGCCGGCCTTGACCTGTTCACTGATGCGCGCGCTGGTGAAGAAGCCCAGGGCGAAGACGACGAGGATGAAACTCGGGAAGGCCTGCAGCGGCTTGACCAGCGACGGCAGCACGTGGTACCAGAGGAAGATCTGCACCAGCAGCGGGATGTTGCGGAACAGTTCGGTCCAGGCGTTGCCCAGGGCCACCAGCCGCTTGTCGGGCACGGTGCGCAGGATGCCCATCAGCGAACCCACCAGCACGGCCACGATGAGCGCCAGGGCGGCCACGCTGAGCGTCCAGCCCCAGGCCGAGAGGATCCAGTCGAGGTAGGTGATGTCGCCACCGCGGCCGAAGCAGCCCTTGGCCGCCTCGCCGGTGGTCGTCTCCTTGCAGAAGACCTGCCAGTCCCAAGTGGCCACGCAGGCCCTCCCCGGTCAGTGCGCTTGGCCCGTCAGGCCCGCCGCGGCGGGCCCGCGGTGCTCACTTCTTCATGTAGTCCTCGACCGGCTTGTCGTTGGGCTGTGCCCAGGCAGCCTTCGTGGCGTCGCTCAGCGGCAGGCCGACCTTGGTGTTGCTCGGGGGGATGGGCTGCAGGAACCACTTGTCGTAGAGCTTGGCGATGTCGCCGCTCTTCATCATCGCGATGATGCTGTCGTCGACCGCCTTCTTGAAGGCCGGGTCGTCCTTGCGGATCATGATCGCGATGGGCTCGACCGAGAGCACCTCGCCGACGATCCTGAAGTCGGCCGGGCTCTTGGCCTTGGCGATGTTGCCGGCCAGGATCTGGCCGTCCATCACGAAGGCGTCGGCGCGGCCGCTTTCCATCAGCAGGAAGCTGTCGGCGTGGTCCTTGCCGAAGACTTCCTTGAAGTCGATGTTGTTGGCGCGCTCGTGCTTGCGCAGCAGCTGCACGCTGGTGGTGCCGGTGGTGGTGGCCACGTTCTTGCCGGCCAGCTGCGCGATGCTGGTGATGCCCGAGTTGGCCTTCACCGCGATGCGCACCTCTTCGACGTAGGTGGTGACGGCGAAGCTCACGTCCTTCTGGCGCGTGGCGTTGTTGGTGGTGCTGCCGCACTCGATGTCCACGGTGCCGTTCTGCACCAGCGGGATGCGGTTCTGCGAGGTCACGGCCTGGTACTTGACGTCGAGCCTGGGCAGGCCCAGGCCCTTCTGCACGTCGGCCAGCACACGCTGGCAGATCTCGACGTGGAAGCCGGCGTACTTGCCGTCGCCCAGCGTGTAGCTCAGCGCGCCCGACGACTCGCGCACGCCCATCGTCGCGGCACCGCTGGTCTTGATCTTGGCCAGCGTGTCGGCCTGCGCGGCCCCGGCAGCCAGCGCGACGGTGGCCAGCACGAACAACATCTTCTTCATGGGTTCTCCTTTTGAGGCTCGAAACTTGATTCTAGGAAGCCGGCCAGGGGCACTGGACGGGGGGAAGCCCGTGCCTCGCAAACAGCAGATGCAAGCCGCGGGCCAGGACAGTAGCACCAGTGCAGGGCACGGGCAGCGGGTACAAGAGGGCAGGTGCGGCGCGACGCCGCGTATCCCTCAACGCCACCCTGGTAGCTGCGCGTTGACAGCCTAGGGTTGACCCGGGGCGCCCAGGAAACTCCACAGCGCCTGCACCGCCGGCTTGACGTGGCGCGCCGCCTGAGGCCTTTCGCGGTAGATGCGCACCTCCATCGTCAGGCTCAACTGCCCGGCCGGCGCCGCCGGCACGAGCCGGCGCGCCCGCAGTTCCCTGCGCACCGAGCTGTGCGGCAGGAAGGCCAGGCCATGGCCTTCGAGCGCCATCGCCTTCAGGCCCTCGGCCATGTCGGTCTCGTAGATGGGTTCCAGCGCCGGCGGCGTGGCCGACTGCTTGAGGATGACCTCGACCAGCCGCGCCATGTATGCGCCCGAGGCGAAGCCCAGGAAGGGCACGGCCTGGCCCGGCCGGCCGGGCAAGGTGAACAGCGGCCGGCCTTCGGCGTCGGCCTTGGCGTAGGGCGCCAGCGTCTCGTGGCCCAGGCTCAGCATCTCGTAGCGCTCGGCGTTGATCTGCAGCGGCTGGCTGGCGTGGTGGTACGCGATGAGCAGGTCGCACCCGCCCTCGGTCAGGCGCAGCACGGCGTCGTGCACGTTCAGCGCCGTCAGCCGCGTCTTCAACGCACCGAAATGTGGCCGCAGGTCGCGATTGATCCCGGTGATCCAGTGCGGGAAGAAGGTGAAGGCCAGCGTGTGCGGCACCGCGAACTCGATCATGTCCTGCCCGGCCACCTGGTGGCTGCGCATCAGATTGCGCGCCGCCTGCAGGGCGTCCAGCACCTCCAGCGCCTGGGCGTGGAAGGTTTCGCCGGCGGGCGTGAGGCGCGTGGGGTAGGACGAACGGTCGACGAGGTCGATGCCGGCCCAGGCCTCCAGCGCCTGGATGCGGCGCGAAAACGCCGGCTGCGTGACGTGCCGCAGCTGCGCCGAGCGCGAGAAGCTGCGCGTCTCGGCCAGGCTCACGAAGTCCTCGAGCCACTTGGTTTCCACGGCGGCGAGTGTATCGGGCGGGCTTGCGCGACCCGCGCCGGGGTTTGCACCCGCTCACGGCCAGCCACACAGCTTTACGTCAGCTTGACCTTGAAGTCGTGGTCCACCCCGGCGCGGCGGGCGTTGTGGGCGGGTGGCACCGCATCGGCGGGCGCAGCAAGCAACCAAGGAGTACGACGCATGAACAGCAAGTATCTCGCCGCCTTCACCCTGGCCGGCGTCCTGGCCGCTGGCGCCGCACACGCCGGCAACCGCGCCGAAGTGCAGTGGGCCGTCACCATCGGCAGCCCGCAGATCGGCGTGGTCGTCGGCAGCCCGTTGATTCAGCCCCGCCACTACGTCACGCCGGTCTACGCCCCGCGGGTCTACGCGCCCCAGGTCTATGTGCCCCAGGTCTACGCGCCGCGCGCCTACGCGCCTCCGGTCTACGTCGTGCCGGGCCGCGCCGTGCACCGCACCGGCTGGCACGACGCCGACCGCGACGGCATCCCGAACCGCTACGACCGCGTCTACAACCCGCGCTGGGACCGTGACGGCGACGGCGTCCCGAACCGCTACGACCGTCGTGACGACCGTCGTCACGACCGCCGCGATGTGCGACACGACCACCGTGACGATCGCAACGACCGTCGCCACGGCCGCTGACCGGCGCGGCGCCGCGGCCGCGGGCGGGGCTCAGCCCCCGTCCTGCCCGCTCTGCTGCAGCCGCCACATCTCGGCGTAACGTCCGCCGCGCGCCAGCAGTTCGGCGTGCGGCCCGCGTTCCACGACGCGGCCGGCGTCCAGCACCACGATCTCGTGCGCGTCGACCACCGTGCTGAGACGGTGCGCGATGACCAGCGCCGTCTTGCCCTGCGAGACGCTGCGCAGCTCGGCCTGGATGGCACGTTCGTTGGCCGAGTCCAGTGCCGAGGTGGCCTCGTCGAAGATCAGGATGGGCGGGTTCTTCAGCAGCGTGCGCGCGATGGCCACACGCTGCTTCTCGCCGCCCGACAGCTTCAGCCCGCGTTCACCGACCATCGTGTCGTAGCCCTTGGGCGTGCCGGCGATGAAGTCGTGGATGTGCGCAGCCCTGGCCGCGGCTTCCACCTCTTCGCGCGTGGCGCCGGGGCGGCCGTAGGCGATGTTGTATTCCACCGTGTCGTTGAAGAGCACGGTGTCCTGCGGCACGATGCCGATGGCGCCGCGCAGGCTGGTCTGCTTCACCGAGCGCAGTTCCTGGCCGTCGATGCTGATGTGGCCGCCGGTGATGTCGTAGAAGCGGTAGAGCAGCCGCGCCAGCGTGCTCTTGCCGGCGCCCGAAGGCCCGACCACGGCCACCGTCTTGCCCGGCGGGATCTCGAAGCTCACGTCGTGCAGGATCGGCCGCGCCGGGTCGTAGGCGAAGCTCACGTGCTCGAAACGCACATGGCCCTGCGTCACCACCAGCGCTGGCGCACCGGGCACGTCGTCGACCTCACGGTTGCGCTCCAGCAGCGTGAACATCTTGTCGAGGTCGGTCAGGCTCTGCTTGATCTCGCGGTAGATCACGCCCAGGAAGTTCAGCGGGATGTAGAGCTGGATCATGAAGGCATTCACCATCACCAGGTCGCCCAGCGTCATGCGCCCTTCGACGACACCCGCGGTGGCGCGCCACAGCATGGCCACCAGCGCGGTGGCGATGATGAGTTGCTGGCCGGTGTTGAGCAGGCTCAGCGTGCTCTGGCTCTTCAGAGACGCGCGGCGCAGCTTCTCCAGGTTCTCGTCGTAGCGCCTGGCCTCGAAGTCCTCGTTGTTGAAGTACTTCACCGTCTCGTAGTTCAGCAGCGCGTCGATGGCGCGGCTGTGCGCGGTGCTGTCGAGTTCGTTCATCTGCTTGCGGAACTGCGTGCGCCATTCCGTGACGATGATCGTGAAGGTGATGTAGACGACGAGCGCGGCGATGGTGATCCACGCGAACCAGGCGTCGAACTTCACCGCCAGCAGCGTCAGCACCATCGTCACCTCGATCAGCGTGGGCACGATGCTGTAGAGCGAATACGAGATCAGCGAGTGCACGGCGCGCGTGCCGCGTTCGATGTCGCGTGACATGCCGCCGGTCTGGCGTTCGAGGTGGAAGCGCAGGCTCAAGGCGTGCAGGTGGCGGAAGACCTGCAGGCTGATGCTGCGCGCCGTGCCTTCGGTGGCCTTGGCGAAGATCAGCTCACGCAGCTCGGTGAAGAGCGTGGTGCTCAGCCGCAGACCGCCGTAGGCCACCAGCAGGCCGATGGGCACCACCAGCACTGCCACCGCGTCACCCGGCTTGAAGGCCAGCGCGTCGACCAGGTTCTTCAGCAGCAGCGGCACGCCGACGTTGGCGACCTTGGCCGCCAGCAGGAAGGCCAATGCGATGCCCACGCGCCAGCGGTACTGCCACAGGTAGGGCAGCAGCTTGGCCAGCGTGCCCCAATCGGAACGGCGGTGGGCGGGGTCGTCGATTACAGGTGCCGAGCGAGCGGCTACAGTGGAGCGCATGCGGTGATTGTCGCCGCGCACCATACAGGCAGCCCGCCGATGACCGAAGCCCTTCCCACCCCCCGCATGGCCCCGGCCACGCTGCCCAATGGCGCCGAGCTCGTGCTGCGCGTGATGCCCATGCCCGCCGACGCCAACGCCAACGGCGACGTCTTCGGCGGCTGGATCATGGCCCAGGTCGACCTCGCCGGCGCCGTGCTGCCGGTGCGCATCGCCAAGGGCCGCATCGCCACCGTGGCGGTGAACCAGTTCATCTTCAAGCAGCCGGTGTCGATAGGCGACCTGCTGAGCTTCTACGCCCGAGTCACGCGCATCGGCAACACCAGCGTCAGCGTGCACGTCGAGGTCTATGCGGAACGCAACCCGGCCGACCTGCAGGTGGTGAAGGTGACCGAGGCCGACCTGACCTACGTGGCCATCGACCTGAAGGGTCAGCCGCGCCCCGTGCCGCGCTGAAGAGCAGCACCCGGGCGCCCGCCATGTTCAAGTTCCTGCGTGTGCCCGAGCGGCTGTTCGCCGCGACGATGTGGCTGATCTCGTTCGCCTTTGCCGGCTTCCTGGTGGGGCTGGGCGGCAAGATCGTGGCCGACTTGCCGCGCCTTGAGCAGCCGCTCAGCGTGGAGCAGTTCGCCGACGCGGCGACGCTGGCGCAAACGCGCGAGCAGATCAATCGGCTGGACAAGCGCGGCGTTGAGCTGGACGACCAGCTGGCGCGCGCGCGGCTCGAAGCCACCGCTGCGGCCAACGCCAAGGACTCGGCGCGCACCGCCTACGCCAACTGGCTGGCCGCGCGCACTGCCACCAGCGACGCCCGGCAGGATGCCGAGGTGATGCAGCGCACACGTGAACTCGACCAGCTGCAGGCGCGCCAACGCGAGACCCAGGCCGCCACCGAGGCGCTGCAGAGCCACGCACTGCAGGCCCGCCAGGCGCTGCGCCAGCAGCACGAGGTGCAGGGCGAACTGCTGCGCGCGGCGCAGTCGGCCTACGACCGTGCGTATTTCATGCAGGAGCTGCGCATCTTCGGCGTGCGCCTGGCGCTGACGCTGCCGCTGCTGGGCGTGGCCGCCTGGCTGGTGGCGCGCAGACGCGGCAGCGACTACTGGCCGCTGATGCGCGGCTTCGTGCTCTTCGCGGCCTTCACCTTCTTCTTCGAACTGGTGCCCTACCTGCCCAGCTACGGTGGCTACGTACGTTATGCCGTGGGCGTGCTGCTCACGGCGGTCGGCGGCCACTACGTCATCAAGGCCATGCGCCGCTACCTGGCGCGGCGCCAGCAGGTCGAACAGCAGACCGAGGTGCAGCGCCGGCAGTCACTGACCCACGAAGACGCGCTGAAGAAGCTGGGCGCCGGCGTCTGCCCGGGCTGCGAGCGGCCGGTGCTGAGCACGGGCGACGTGGCGGCCGACTTCTGCGTGCACTGCGGCATGACGCTGTTCGACCATTGCAGCGCCTGCAGCACGCGCAAGAACGTGTTCTTCCGCTACTGCCCCAAGTGCGGCGTGGCCGCTTCTGCCGCCTGAGGCCGCGCTCACGGCCTTCATTTGGGCCTTCAGTCGATGAAGAAGTCGGGGATGAAGTTTTTCGTGCCCGGCTTGACCGAATAGCCCTCCAGGTCGGTAATGCCGTGCTGCGCCAGCAGTTCGTCGTCGATGAAAAACTGCCCGGTGGTCGTCTTCGCGTCGCTGGTGAGGATGAACCAGGCCGCGTCGGCCAGGATCTCGGGCTTGCGGCACAGGTTCAGGTCGACACCCGGAATCATCTGCATCGCCGCGGTGGCAATTGCCGTGCGCGGCCAAAGGCTGTTAACGGCAATGCCCAGCGGGCGGAACTCCCCGGCGTGGCCCAGCGTGCACTCGCTCATGCCGTACTTGGCCATGGTGTAGGCGACGTGACCCTTGAACCAGTGCTCTTTCATACTGAGCGGCGGGCTCATGTTCAGCACGTGCGGGTTGCGACCGGCCTTGGCGCTCTTCGTCAGTTCAGCCAGGCAGGCCTGGGTGCACGCATACGTGCCGCGCACGTTGACGCCGAACATCAGGTCGAAGCGCTTCATCGGCGTGGCCGCGGTGGGCGTGAGGCTGATGGCGCTGGCGTTGTTGACGAGGATGTCGATGCCACCGAAACGTGCCACCGCCGCGGCCACCGCAGCCGCCACGGCGTTTTCGTCGGGGATGTCGGTCTGTACCGCCAATGCCTGACCCCCGGCAGCCTCGACCTCGGCGGCGGCACTGGCCAGCGTGCCGGGCAGCTTGGGGTTGGGTTCCACCGTCTTGGCCAGCAGCACGAGGTTGGCGCCGTCGGCGGCGGCGCGTTTGGCGATGGCCAGCCCGATGCCACGGCTGGCGCCGGTGACGACGATGGTCTTGCCTTGCAGCGTGCGCGTGCTCATTTGGGGCCTTCGAGGTGGAGGTGGGGCAGCACATGGGCGGCCACGTGCTGCGCGATGGCCGCTGCGCAATAGCGGTAGACCGGCACGCCGGGGTGGAAGCCGTCGGCGGCCATCACGCCGCGGTTCAGCGGCATTTCCATGTCGACGCAGGACACGTCGCCTCGTGTGCGCACCCAGCGCTGCAGCGCCAGGTTGTGACGGCGCGCGTCGCTGCCGGCCACCCAGCGCAAGGGCTGCGGCAGGCCGGGGAAGTGGTGGATGGGCGGCAACGGCGCAAACACGACGTGCTGCACGCCATGGGCGTTGCGCAGCCAGTTGGCCAGCGTCTCGCGCGACGACACGGCGTGGTGCGAGGGCACCTGGTCGACGACGTCGTTGACCCCGGTCACCACCACCGCAAGGTCGGCCAGCGGCGGCGTCGCGTCGCGCTGCAACACGTGCAGCGTCTGCGCCGTGTTCAGGCCCGACTTCGCCACCAGGCGCCAGCGCACACGCAGCGCACCGCCTTCGGCCAGGCGTTCGGCCAGCTGCGCGGCCAGGGCGTCGCGCTGCGTGACCACACCGACACCGGCGGCCGACGAATCGCCGGCGATCAGCAGGCGCAGCAGGGTGGCCTCGGCAGCGCCGGTTTCGCCTTGGCGCTCACCCTCGGGTTCGGCCAGGCGCGGCAAGCGCCGTCGCGTCAGCAACGCCTGCGCGACGAGCAGCGGGCTGAGGGCAAGCTTGACGGTGAGTGACATGGTCAGAACTTGGAGAAGTCGGGCTTGCGCTTCTGGAAGAAGGCCTGGAAGGCCTCCATCGCCTCGGGGCTGCGCAGGCGTCTTGCAAAGAGTTCACCTTCGGTGGCGATGACTTCCAGCAGCATCTTGTGCTGCGGCGCACGCATCAGCTGCTTGGCTTCGCGCACGGCGCCGGGCGGCAGCGTGTTGAAGCGCTCGGCCACGCGCCGGGCGTGGTTCACCACCTCGCCGGCGGGCAGCACGGCGTTGGCGATGCCGCACTCCACCGCCTGCTCGGGCGTGAAGGGGTCGCCCAGCAGCAGCTTCTCGGCCGCGCGGCGAAGGCCCATCAGCTGCGGCACCACCAGGCTGGAACCGAACTCGGGCACCAGGCCCAGGGCGACGAAAGGCATGGCCAGCCGCGCCTCGTCGCTGACGTAGACGAAATCGCAGTGCAGCAGCATCGTCGTGCCGATGCCCACGGCCGCACCGGTGACGGCGGCGACCACCGGCTTGTCGCAGTCGAGCAGCGCGCGCATGAACAGGAAGACCGGCGAGTCCATCGCGTCGCTGCCCTGGCCCGGGGCGCGCGTCATGAAGTCCTCGATGTCGTTGCCCGAGGTGAAGACGCCCGGCTGCCCGGTGATCAGCACCGCGCGCACCGCCGGGTCGGCCTTGGCGGCGTGGATCGCCGCCGTCATCGCCTCGTACATGGCCACGGTGAGGGCGTTCTTCTTCTCGGGCCGCGCGATCTCGATGGTGGCCACGCCGTTGAGGGTGGCGGTCTTGATGCTCATCTCTTGTCTCCTGTTCTGGCGCCCGGGCCGTTCAGACGGCCTCGATGATGCCTGCGGCGCCCTGGCCCATGCCGATGCACATGGTGACCATGCCGTACTTGAGCTTGTGGCGGCGCAGCGCGTGCACCACGGTGGCGGCGCGGATGGCACCGGTGGCGCCCAGCGGGTGGCCCAGCGCGATGGCGCCGCCCATCGGGTTGGTCTTCTCGGCGTCCAGCCCCAGCGTGCGGATGACGGCGAGCGACTGCGCGGCGAAGGCCTCGTTGAGCTCGATCCAGCCGATGTCGGCCAGGCTCAGCCCGGCGTACTTCAACGCTGCCGGAATGGCCTCGATGGGGCCGATGCCCATGATCTCGGGCGCCACACCGCGCGCCGCGAAGCTGACGAAGCGCGCCAGCGGCTTGAGGTCGTACTGTTTGATGGCCTTCTCGCTGGCCAGGATCAGCGCACCCGCGCCGTCGCTGGTCTGGCTGCTGTTGCCGGCCGTGACGCTGCCCTTGGCGGCGAACACCGGGCGCAACTTGGCCAGGCCCTCAAGGCTGGTGTCGGGGCGCGCGCCTTCATCGAGGTTGACGGTCCGCGTCTTGGTGGCGACTTCACCGGTGGCCAAGTTGGGAAAGCGGTCGACCACGGTGACGGGCGTCATCTCGTCGGTGAACTCGCCGGCCGCCATGGCCTTCAGCGCCCGCTGGTGCGATGCCAGCGCAAACGCGTCCTGGTCTTCGCGCGAGACCTTCCACTGCGCGGCCACCTTCTCGGCCGTCAGGCCCATGCCGTAGGCGATGCCGACGTTTTCGTCCTTCGCGAACACCTCGGGGTTGAACGACGGCTTGTTGCCACCCATCGGCACCATGCTCATGCTCTCCGCGCCGCCGGCGATCATCACGTCGGCCTCGCCGACGCGGATGCGGTCGGCCGCCATCTGCAGCGCGGTCAAGCCGCTGGCGCAGAAGCGGTTGATGGTGACCCCACCCACGCTGTGCGGCAGGCCGGCCAGCAGCATGGCCACGCGGGCCATGTTCATGCCCTGCTCACCCTCGGGGAAACTGCAGCCGATGATGGCGTCCTCGATGGCCTTGGGGTCCAGCGTCGGCACCTGGGCCAGCGCGCTCTTCACGGCGGCCACCAGCAGGTCGTCGGGCCGTGTGTTGCGGAAATAGCCGCGCCCGCTGCGGCCGATGGGCGTGCGCGTGGCAGCGACGATGTAGGCGTCTTGAACTTGTCTCATGTCGATAACTCCGTGTTGCTTACCAAGTGGCCGCCGCGGAACCGGCTCTGCCGGGCCGCTGGCGGCGCCCCCTTGAGGGGGAGCGCCGCAGGCGCTCCGGGGGTGGTCAATTTCGAACCGGCTTGCCGGTCTGCAGCATGCCCATGATGCGTTCCTGCGACTTCGGATGTTCCAGCAAGGCGCAGAAGCGGTCGCGTTCCATCGTCATCAGGTACTCCTCGTTCACCAGGCTGCCGGCGTCGACGTCACCGCCGCAGACCACTTCGGCGATCAGCGTGCTGATGTGGAAGTCGTGCGCGCTGATGAAGCCACCGTCGCGCATGTTGGCCAGCTGGCCCTTGATGGTGGCGATGGCACTGCGGCCGGCCACCGCGAACTGCGCTTTCGGCGGCGGGCGGTAGCCGCTGTCGGCCATGGCCCGGGCCTGCGTCAGCGCCACGAAGAGCAGTTCGTCCTTGTGCGGCACGATGATGTCGCCGTCGAGCAGGTAGCCGAGCTTCTTCGACTCGATCGCGCTCGTGCCCACTTTGGCCATCGCGGCGTTGGTGAAGCCTTCGGTGACGAACTTCATGATGTCGGCGTTGGCCCAGTTCGTGACGTTCGCTGCACCCGCCATCTCGGCCGCGCGGCGTGCGACGTAGGCCAGGCCGCCGCCACCGGGGATCAGGCCCACGCCCACTTCCACCAGGCCGACATAGGTTTCCATCGCCGCCACGCGTCGCGCGCAATGCACCGCGATCTCGCAGCCGCCGCCCAGGGCGATGCCGCGCATCGCGGCCACCACCGGCACCTGCGCGTAGCGCATGCGCAGCATGGCGTCCTGCAGCTTCTTCTCCTCGGGCTTGATGCCCTTGGCGCCGCTCTTCATGAAGATCGGCATCATCGACTCGAGGTTGGCACCGGCCGAGAACACGTCGTCCGGCGACCAGATCACCAGGCCCTTGTAGCCGGCCTCGGCCAGTTCGACGGCCTTCAGCAGGCCCTCGGTGACGGTGGCGCTGATGAGGTGCAGCTTGCAGGTGATGCTGGCGATGAGGATTTCGCCGTCCAGCGTCCACACCCGCACTTCTTCGTTGCGGAAGACCTCGGTGCCGCTCTTCAGCGCGTCCTTGGCGCCGGCGCCGACGACCGCTTCCGGGAAGTGCTGGCGACGGTAGACCGGCAGCTCGCTGCGCGGCACGTAGGCTTTGCGCGTCGGGCTCCAGCTGCCTTCGGGAGTGTGCACCCCCGTGCGGCCGTCGAAGACCCAGGCCGGCAGCGGCGCCTTGCTCAGCGCCTTGCCGGCTTCAATGTCTTCCTTCACCCAGCCCGCCACCTGCTGCCAGCCGGCTTCCTGCCACAGTTCGAAGGGGCCCTGCCTCATGCCGAAGCCCCAGCGCATCGCGAAGTCGACATCGCGCGCGGTGTCGGCGATGTCGGCCAGGTGCACGGCGGCGTAGTGGAAGGCGTCGCGCAGGATGGCCCACAGGAACTGCGCCTGCGGGTTGCTCGATTCACGCAGCAGCTTCAGGCGCTCGGCCGCGGGCTTCTTCAGCATGCGCTCGACGATGGCGTCGGCCTTGCCGCCGGCCGGCACGTAGTCGGCTTTCGCGGGGTCCAGGCGCAGGATGTCCTTGCCCACCTTCTTGAAGAAACCGGCGCCGGTCTTCTGGCCCAAAGCGCCCTTCTCGATCAGGCGTTGCAGCACCGGCGGTGTGGCGTAGCTCGGGAAGAACGGATCTTCGGCCAGGTTGTCCTGCAATGTCTTGATGACGTGGGCCATGGTGTCCAGGCCCACCACGTCGGCGGTGCGGAAGGTGCCGCTGCTGGCGCGGCCCAGCTTCTTGCCGGTGAGGTCGTCGACGACGTCGAAGGACAGGCCGTAGGTCTCGGCCTCTTTCATCGTCGCCAGCATGCCGGCGATGCCGACGCGGTTGGCAATGAAGTTCGGCGTGTCCTTGGCCCGCACGACGCTCTTGCCCAAAGCGCTGGTGACGAAGGCTTCCAGGTCGTCGAGCACGTCGGGCTGCGTCGCCGGTGTGTTGATCAATTCCACCAGCGCCATGTAGCGCGGCGGGTTGAAGAAGTGGATGCCGCAGAAACGCGGCTTGATGCTGTCGGGCAGCACTTCGCTCAGCTTGGTGATACTCAGGCCCGAGGTGTTGCTGGCGACGATGGCGTGCGGCGCCAGGCTGCCGGCGATCTTCTGGTACAGGTCGAGCTTCCAGTCCATGCGCTCGGCGATGGCCTCGATGACGAGGTCACATTCGCCCAGCAGGGCCAGGTGCTCTTCGTAATTGGCCTGTTCGATGCGCGCGGCATCCTCGGGCACGCCCAGCGGCGCGGGCTTGAGCTTCTTCAGCCCTTCCACTGCCTTCGTGACGATGCCGTTCTTGGGGCCGTCCTTGGCAGGCAGGTCGAACAGCACGACCGGCACCTTGCAGTTGACGAGGTGGGCGGCGATCTGCGCGCCCATGACGCCGGCGCCGAGCACGGCGACCTTGCGGACTTGGAATCTATTCACGGTGTCTCCTTGGGGGAGGTTGTTCGGCCCGGACCCGTCTGGGCAACGGGCCGGTTTTGAAAGTCAGAACAGTGCTTCGTCCATCGCCATCAGCGGCGCCACGCCGCTGCGCGCGGTGCGGATGAGGCCCGCCGTTTCCGGCAGCAGCTTGGCGAAGTAGAAACGCGCAGTGTGCAGCTTGGCGGTGTAGAAGGGGTCGCCCCCAACACCCTGTTCCTCCTTCTTCGCCAGCGCCACCTTCGCCATGCGGGCCCAGAAGTAGGCGAAGACCAGGTGGCCGCAGATGCGAAGGTAGTCCACCGCCGCGCCGCCCACCTCGTCGGCGTTGCCGAAAGCCTTCATGCCGAGTTCGGTGGTCAGCTTGGTGACCTTGTCGCCCAGCTCGGCCAGCGGGTTGACGAACTCCTGCATCGCCTCGTTCGTGCCCTCTTCCTCGACGAATTCGACGATGTGGCGGCCGAAGGCCTTGAGCTTGGCACCGTTGTCGCCCAGCACCTTGCGGCCCAGCAGGTCCAGCGACTGGATGGTGTTGGTGCCCTCGTAGATCATGTTGATGCGGGCGTCGCGCACGAACTGCTCCATGCCGTAGTCCTTGACGTAGCCGTTGCCGCCGAAGACCTGCATGCAGTGGCTGGTGGCGATCCAGGCGTTGTCGGTGAGGAAGGCCTTGACGATCGGCGTCAGCAACGCCACCTCGTCGGCGCAGGTCTTGCGTTCGTCGTCGTCATCGGTGCTGAGTTCCTTGTCGATGAGCAGCGCGATGTAGACGGCCAGCGCGCGCCCGCCTTCGGCATAGGCGCGTGCCGTCAGCAGCATCTTGCGCACGTCGGGGTGCACGATGATGGTGTCGGCAGGCTGATCGGGCTCCTTGGGGCCGCTCAGGCTGCGCATCTGGCGACGGTCCTTCGCGTAGGCCGCCGCGTTCTGGTAGGCCACTTCCGTCAGGCCCAGGCCCTGGTTGCCGACGCCCAGGCGCGCGGCGTTCATCATCACGAACATCGCCGCCAGGCCCTTGTGTGGCTGGCCGACCAGCGTGCCTTCGGCGCCGTCGAGCATCATCTGGCAGGTCGAGCTGCCGTTGATGCCCATCTTGTGTTCGAGCCCGCTGCAGAAGATGGGGTTGCGCTCGCCCGGGCTGCCGTCGGCCGCGGCCTTGAACTTGGGCACCAGGAACAGGCTGATGCCCTTGCTGCCTGCGGGAGCGTCGGGCAGGCGGGCCAGCACCAGGTGCAGGATGTTGGCGGCCAGGTCGTGTTCACCGGCGCTGATGAAGATCTTCTGGCCCGTCAGCCTGTAGGTGCCTTCGGGGGCGCCGGGCACCGGCTCGGCCTTGGTGCGCAGCAGGCCGAGGTCGGTGCCGCAATGCGGCTCGGTCAGGCACATCGTGCCCGTCCATTCGCCGCTGCTCAGCTTGGGCAGATAGAGCGCCTTCTGCGCCTCGGTGCCGTGCGCATGCAGGCACTCGTAGGCGCCGTGCGACAGGCCCGGATACATCGTCCAGGCCTGGTTGGCGCTGTTCAGCATCTCGTAGAGGCACTGGTTGAGCACGATGGGCAGGCCCTGGCCGCCATAGGCGGGGTCGGTGCTCAGCGCGGGCCAGCCGCCTTCGACGTAGCGGGCATAGGCTTCCTTGAAGCCGCTGGGCGGGCTCACCTCGTGCGTGGCCTTGTCGAGCTTGCAGCCTTCGGTGTCGCCGCTGATGTTGAGCGGAAACACGACCTCGGCGGCGAACTTGCCGGCCTCCTCGATCACGGCGTTGATGGTGTCGGCGTCGATCTCGGCGTGACGCGGCAGCAGCTTCAGTTCATCGCTGACGTTCAGCAGTTCGTGCAGCACGAACTGCATGTCTCGCAGCGGCGGGTTGTAGACGGGCATGTGGAGCTCCTGGAGAAGTGCGGATGGGGGGCGTTTCAGCGCCGGGCCGGCCTGCGCGCGGCGGGCGGGGGCAGGCCGGCGGGCAGCGCGCCGGCGTCCGGGGCGGAGTGGGCGTCACGGGCGTAATGCGACAGCGTGCGTTCGAAACCGGCATGTGCGCGGCCGAGCGCACCCGGGGTGCGCAGGAAACGCGCGTCGTGGTGCAGGGCCAGGATCAGGCCGTGCAGCTCGAACAGCATCTGCGTGGGTTCGGTGTCGGCGCGCAGCTGGCCCTCGGCCATGGCCAGGCGGATGGCGCGTTCCAGCGCGGCGTGCCAGGCGCGCACCATCGAGACCAGCGCGTCGCGCACCGGGCCCGGCCGGTCGTCGAATTCGACGGCGCCGCTGATGTAGATGCAGCCCGAGTCGAGTTCCACCGAGACACGGCGTATCCATCGTTCGAACAGCGCACGCAGCCGCGGCAGGCCGCGAGGTTCGCGTATCGCGGGGAAGAAGACCTCTTCCTCGAAGCGTGCGTGGTACTCGCGGATGACCGAGATCTGCAGTTCCTCACGCGAGCCGAAGTGGGCGAAGACACCCGACTTGCTCATCTGCGTGACCTCGGCCAGCGCGCCTATCGACAGCCCCTCCAGCCCCATGTGCGAGGCCAGCCCCAGCGCCGCATCCAGGATGGCGGCACGCGTCTGCTGGCCCTTGTGCAGGGCACGGCTGCTGTTGCGCGAGGACTCGACGGCGGGGTTTTCGACGGGCACGGCCATGCAGGCTTCTGAAATCGAACGACCGTTCTATTTTGCAGACTTCGGCCGGCGCAGCGGGGCCAAGAACCCAGGTTTTTTAGGGTGGGTGTCCTAGAAAACGCCTGGCCAGCGCCGTACGCAGCAGGGTGCGGGCAAGCAGGGCCGTCACGGAAGCCTCGCCGCAGATCGTTTACGCTTGTGGTCATGGACGTGCTGCAGCTCGACATCTCGGGCCGCCCTCAAGCGTGGATCAGCCCGCGCGAAGCGGCGGTGCTGTACGCCAGCGACGCCGTGGCGTGGACGCTGGGCGTGGCCTTTCACGTGCTGCGCGGCGGCGTGCAGCGCGCCACGGGGCTGCAGTCGCGCATCGAGGTGCACCCCATCGTCGCCGTGCGCGGCGCCGTGCCCAGCCGGGCGTGGCGGCAGACGCCGGCACTGTCCAACCCCAAGCTCTTCGTGCGCGACCGTGGCGTGTGTGCCTACTGCGGCCACCGCTTCCACTTCGACGACCTGACCCGCGAACACATCGTGCCCGTCTCGCGCGGCGGCAGCGACAGCTGGATGAACTGCATCACCGCCTGCCGCGCCTGCAATGGCCACAAGGGCAACCGCATGCCCGAAGAGGCCCACATGACGCTGCTCTACCTGCCCTACGTGCCCAGCCTGCACGAGGACATGATCCTGCGCGGCCGGCGCATCGTCGCCGACCAGATGGACTTCCTGCTGGCGAGCGTGCCGCGCAGTTCGCGCCTTCACGGCTGAAGTGCCGACGCCGAAAGCGGCCAGCCCTGCGCTTGCGCACCCTCAAGCCGGCGCCGGAACTTTGCCCGCCGCGGCAGGCTCCACTGCTCTTGAGAGAGCCGCTGCAGCGAGCGGTTGCCGAGGTTGCCCTGCCTGCACGGAGAACCCCATGAACCGCCTGCTCGTCCGCGGCACTGCACTGGCCTCGATGCTGGTGCTGGCCGCGTGCTCCACCACCAGCCCCGACGTCGTCAGCCGCAACGAGGCCCAGCGCCTGTCCACCGTCGTCGACGCCGTGGTGCTGGGTTCCCGCCCGGTTGTGGTTGAAGGCCAGCAGAGCGGCATCGGCGCGGCCGCCGGCGGCATCGCCGGCGGCGTGGCGGGCTCCAGCGTGGGCGGCAGCCGTGAAGCCGTCGTCGTCGGCGTCATCGGCGCCGTGGTCGGTGGCGTCATCGGCAACGCCGTCGAGCGCAGCACCACGCGGGAAGATGCCGTCGAGATCCTCCTGCAGCTGAAGAACGGCGACCGGCGCTCGGTGGTGCAGGCCAAGGCCACCGAGACCTTCAACCCCGGCGACCCGGTGATCCTCGTCACCACCGGCGGCCGCGTGCGCGTGACCAAGGCGCCGGCCGTCACGGCCCCGACGCCGGCACCCACGCCCGCGAACGCACCGGCGCGCTACTGAGCGCCGCCCCGGCGCGCCACCGCGCCGGTCGCGGCCCACCGCGGCCGGGTTCGAATATCATCCTCGACTGATATCCAATCCGTTCCGGAGCCCGACCCATGCCGCAGCCCCCACCCGCCACGCGCCGCCAGTGGCTCACCCGCGCCACGGCACTGGGCCTGGGCGCGGGGCTGCTGTCGCCGCCGGTGCAGCAGTTCGCACGCGCGGCGGACGACTTCATCCGCGGCCCGGCCGTGCCCGACCACCCGCTGCTGCGCCTGAGCCCGCGCGTGGCCATGGTCTACGCCGAGGACGGTTTCCCGACGCCCGAAAACCGCGGCATGATGGCCAACGTGGTCTTCGTGCTCACGAGCGCCGGCGTGGTGGTGCTCGACACCGGCGCCTCGGTGCAGATCGGCGAGATGGCGATCCGCCGCCTGCGCAAATTGACCGACAAGCCCGTGGTGGCAGTCATCAACTCGCACTACCACGGCGACCATTTCCTGGGCAACGACGCCTTCGTGCAGGCCTACGGTCCCGCGCTGCCCATCCACGCCCACCCCGGCACGCGGGCGCAGATCGCCGGCACGGCAGGCAGCCTGTGGCGCTCGCTGCTCGAGCGCTGGACCAACCAGGCCACGATGGGCACCGTGGTCGTGCCGCCCAACCGCGACGCGAAGCACGGCGACGTGATGCGCTTCGGTGACACCACGCTGCGCATGCACCACCATGGCGTGGCACACACCGAAGCCGACCTCTGCGTCGAGGTGGTGGAAGACGGCGTGGTCTACCTCGGTGATGTGGCGATGAACGGCCGCATCGCGAACATGGACGACGGCAGCTACGTCGGCACGCTGAAGACTTTCGACGCACTGGAACGCGACACGCGGGCCCGCCTGTGGGTGCCGGGCCATGGCCGCGCCAGCGCCACGCTGCTGGCCGAGCAGCGTGCGTTCTTCGAGGGCATCTACCGCAACGCCGAGGCGGCGGTGAAGGCCGGCGACACGCTGGAACAGGCCCGTGCCCGTGTGCTGGCCGACCCCCGCGTGGCCGACCGTGCCGCCGGCACGCAAGGCTGGGAAGGCAACATCGGCAAGTACATCAGCCTGGCCTACCTCGAGGCCGAGAAGATCGCGTTCTAGGGGCCCTGCCCCGCACGCGCCAGGCAGGCCGGTTCAACGCACGCTGGCGCGCAGCAGGCGTTCCGACGCCGGCACCGCGTCGTTGCCGTCGAGCTCGGTCGCCACCTGGGTGCAGACGGCGCGGCACAGCGTGGCCACGCGTTCGCTCTGCAGGCGGTAGTAGATCTGCGTGCCCTCGCGGCGTCGCCCCAGCACGCCGGCGCGGTAGAGCGTGGCCAGGTGCTGCGACATGTTGGGCTGCGTGGTGTCGATCTGCGCCAGCAAGTCGGACACGTTGCGCTCGCCATTGCAGACGGCGCTGATGATCTTCAGCCGCACGGGCGTCGACAGCAGGCCGAACAACTCTGCAGCGGTCTCGAAGACCGCGTCCTCCTGCTCGCGATCACTGGCCACGGCACCCTCGCGAATTTGATCTTGAGGCATCACTGTATCAGCAAGCGCCGATGGGACCGATGAGGACTTGCCCGCTCACTTGAACCGGTAGTGGTCGCGGTTGAGCACGGCGGAGATCGAGGTCACCTCATCGGGGAAGAAGGCGAGGTTGAGTTCCAGGTTGCACTGCTCGACCATGCCGCGCAGGACGGCGGGCGTGTTGACGCGCCCCTGCGGGCGATAGATGCTGGCGCCGTCGCCGCCCACCTTGCGTGCATGGCACTCGCTGCACTTGTGTTCGCGCACGAGTTTGTCGCCCAGCGCCAGGTCGGCATCACGGAACAGCACGGCCGCGCTGCCCGGCGCATCGGCCGCAGATGCCGACCCGGCAGCCGCAACCAGCCCGGCGACGCCGAGCAGCAACACGGCGGCCACGCGGCCCGGCGGCGAGAAGGCGAAGCGCATCATGGCCTGCAAAGGCCTACTTCGCGCCGGCCAGGATCCAGGCGGCCAGTGCCTTGGTGTCGGCCTCGCTCAGCGCGGGCTGCGGCGGCATCGGCACCGGGCCCCACTTGCCGGCGCCACCGGCCTTGATGCTGGCGGCGACGGCTGCGTCGGCGCCCTTCTGGTCGGCGTATTTCTTGGCCACGTCCTGGTAGGACGGGCCGACGATCTTCTTGTCGACGGCGTGGCAGGCCGTGCAGGCGTTCTTCTGAGCCAGCGCCAGGTTGGCGTGCACCGGCAGGCAGACGATGGCGGCAGCGCCAGTGAACAGGAGGGCAGCAAGCTTCATGGGTGCTCCAGGCGGGATTCTGTAAGGAGTGCAGGATACGGCACGCCGCATCCTCAATAAGCAGCTAATGATATTCGCACCGGCGGATGTTGGTGACCCGGGAAAGCCCGCATGCCAGGCGGCGCGGCATCGCGCGGCGACAATGCGCTCATGGACGAAGTGGATCTGGGTGGCGTGGCGACGCGGGTGCTGTGGGCCGCGTTTGCCCTTGCCGTCGTGTTCGGCGCGGTGGCCCAGCGCACGCGCTTTTGCACCATGGGCGCCATCGCGGACGTCGTGAACATCGGCGACTGGGGGCGGGCGCGCATGTGGGCGCTGGCCATCGCCGTGGCGGTGCTGGGCTTCAATGGCATGGTGGCGCTGGGCTGGATAGAGGCGCGCAATTCGGTCTACGCCGGGCCGCGCCTGCTGTGGCTGTCGTCCTTGCTGGGCGGTGCGATGTTCGGCTTCGGCATGGTGCTGGCCTCGGGCTGTGGCAGCAAGAACCTGGTGCGCCTGGGGGCCGGCAACCTGAAGTCGCTCGTCGTGCTGGGCATGCTGGCGGTGTCGGCGCTGGCCACCCTGCGCGGCATCACGGCGACACTGCGCGTGAACTCGGTCGAGCGGGTGTTCATCGAGCTGACGCCGGGGCAGGACCTTCCTTCGCTGGCGGCCTCGGCCTTCGGCGTGTCGGTGCCGGCGGCTGCCGGCGTGCTGGGCGTGGGGGTGGCGGTGGCACTGCTGGTCTGGGTGCTGGCGCGGCCCGACGGCCGCAGCGCCGAGGTGCTGTGGGGCGGCGTCGGCATCGGCGCCGTCGTCGCGGCGGTGTGGTGGGTCTCGGGCCGGCTGGGCTACCTGGCCGAAGACCCCAACACGCTGGAAGCAGCGTTCGTGGCCACCAACTCGCGGCGCATGGAGTCGCTGAGCATGATGGCGCCGGTGGGCTATGCGCTGGACTGGCTGCTGTACTTCAGCGACCAGGCCAAGTCGCTGACGCTGGGCATCGTCACCGTGGCCGGCGTGGCCGTGGGCGCGGCCATCGTGGCGCTGGCCGAGGGCAGCTTCCGCTGGGAAGGCTTTGGCGGCGTCGAAGATCTCGCCAACCACGTGGTGGGCGCCACCTGCATGGGCGTGGGCGGCGTCGTCGCTCTGGGCTGCACGATCGGCCAGGGGCTTTCGGGGGTCTCGACGCTGTCGCTGGGCAGCCTGCTCGCGCTGGCCGCCATCGTCGCCGGCGCGGTGGCGGCGCTGCGCTACCAGACCTGGCGCATGGGACGGCTGGCCTGAGTACGCGTGCCGGGCGCGGCGCCTTCAGCGCGCCGCCGGCAAGGCCAGTCGGGCCAGTTCCATCACGTCGTCCTCGGCCATCTCGCCGGGGATGCACTGCCGCGGCCGACCCTCGGCGTCGACCGTGCAGGTCATGGGTATGACGCGGCGTGGCGTGAACCGCGCGCGCAGCTGGCCGCCCTCCAGCACCACCGGGAAACGGTAATCATGGCGGCGCACGTATTGCTGCACGGCCGCGCCATCGCGGTCCATCGCCACGCCCAGGATGCGCAGGCGCGCCGGGTCCAGCGTGCGGTGCAGCTTGTCGATGCGGGCGTTGTGGCGTTCGCAGAAGGCGCAGTAGGTGGCCCAGAACACGACGACCACCGGTACGCCCTGCCAGCCGGCCGTGTCGATGGGGCGGCCGTCAGGCCCGAACAATATCGGCCACACGACGGGATGCGGCGCGGCGGCGGTGGCGGCAGTCGCAGCGAACGCGGGCAAGGCGCGCAGCCAGCTGCGGCGCGACCAGGCGGCCGGCGGTGGGGGCGCCGGTTTCACCTGCCCTGCTGCTCCATCAGCAGGTAGGTGTTGTAGGCATTGATGCGGTTGGCGGCGCGGAACAGCGGCAGGCCCGAGAAGGCGCTCCAGTCGGCGCGTGCATAGGCCTCCTCGAAGGGTTCGAGGTTGGCGGCCGCCTCACCCATGCTCTGGCGCAGGAAGGCGAGGTAGTTGCGTGTCATCTCCAAGTCGGGCAGCGGGTCGGTGGAGACCGGCCCGTGACCCGGCACGATGAGCCGGGGCTTCAGCGCGATGAGGCCGTTCAGGGCGTCGATCCAGCTGCGGCTATCGGCCTGGCCGACGAAGGGAATGCGGCCGCGGAAGACCAGGTCGCCGGCGAACAGCACCTGCGCACGCTCGGCAAACACCACCAGATCCTCTGGCGTGTGTGCCGGGCCGGCATGGCGCACGTGGAAGCGCTCGCCGCCGAGTTCGATGACGGTGTCGGCGCCGATCCAGCGGTCGGCCGGCACGAGCCTGGTCTTCTCGTCGACCCAGGGGAAAAATTCCTGGCGGCTGGTTTCCAGGCGCTTCTGCGCGGCGTCGGAATTGAGATACTCGCGGGCCGCGCGGTGCGCCACGACGGTGGCCCCGGCCGCCTTGAAGACCTGCAGGCCGTAGATATGGTCGGCGTGGTAGTGCGTGACGATGACCTGTCTAACCGGTTGCGGCGTGATCTTGCGGATGGCCTGCAGCAGTTCCTCGGCCAGCACCGGCGAGCCCAGCGCGTCGATCACCACCACGCCTTCTGCGGTGACGACGAAGGCCGCATTCGAGATGAAGTTGCGGTTGGCCGACGAACCCAGCGCCGCCTCGCCCTGGACGAACCAGACACCCGGCGCCACGGGGCGCGGCACGAGCGCCTGTGCCGCTTGAGCCGACACCGAGAGGCCCAGGAAAACAAGCAGAACCCATGCCTGCAGGCCCCGCACCGCAATGTAGGGAATACGCTTGATTTGCATACACTAATATACGCCCAGAATCCCGAGCAGGTCCCGGGGTCATCCCGGTGCCGGCGAGCATGGACCGTAGCCTCTGGAGACCCCCCGATGAACCCTTGGAAGATCGCGGCGACGCTGGCCCTGGCGGCCGGCCCGGCGCTCGTGCTGGCGCAAGACGCCCACCTGGCCCGCAACCTGGCCGCCACCTGCGCCAACTGCCATGGCACCAACGGCCAGGCCGTCGGTGACATGAAGCCGCTGGCAGGCCTGCCCGCCAGCAAGATCGTCGCCATGGTCGCCGACTACAAGTCGGGCAACCAGCCCGCGACGATCATGCACCAGATCACCAAGGGCTACACCGATGAACAGATCCAGCTGGTGGCGGCGTACTTCGCCGCGCAGAAGCCGGCGAAGTGAGCGGGGACCCCACGACATGAACCAACTCAAGAACCCCCTCGAACTCTCGCGCCGCCGCGTGCTGGCCGCAGGCGCCGCCCTCGGCGGCCTGGCGCTGGCCGGTTGCGCCAGCACACCATCGGGCCCGTCCATCGGCCGCGTCGTCGTGGTCGGCGGTGGCTTCGGCGGCGCCACCGCGGCGCGTTACCTGCGTCTGTGGGGCGGCAATGTCGACGTCACCCTGGTCGAGCGCAACGCCGAGTTCGTCTCCTGCCCGATCTCCAACCTGGTGCTCGGCGGCCACAAGCAGATGGCCGACATCACGCGCGGCTACGGCGGCCTGAAGGCCATGGGCGTGAAGGTCGTGCAGGGCGACGTGGTGGCCATCGACGCCGCGGCGAAGAAGGTGCGCCTGGCCAGCGGCGCCGAGCTGCCCTACGACCGGCTCATCGTCTCGCCGGGCATCGACTTCATGAACGACCAGGTCGGCGGCCTGTCCGCGGCGCTCGACAAGGGCAGCGTCGTGCACAGCTGGAAGGCAGGCCCGCAGACGGTGGCGCTGCGCAAGCAGCTGGTGGACATGGCCGACGGCGGTGTCTACGCGCTCAGCATTCCCAAGGCGCCCTACCGCTGCCCCCCCGGCCCCTACGAGCGCGCCTGCATGGTGGCCAGCTACTTCAAGACCGCCAAGCCGCGGTCCAAGGTCCTGGTGCTCGATGCGAACCCCGAGATCACCTCGAAGAAGGGGCTCTTCCAGCGCGCCTTCGACCAGCACTACAAGGGCATCCTGGAGTACCGCCCGAACTCCGAGATCAGGGAGGTGAACGGCACCTCGGCCAAGCTCGAGTTCGAGGACGTGAAGGCCGACGTGCTGAACGTCGTGCCGCCGCAGCGTGCCGGCGACCTGGCGCGCACCGCGGGCCTGGTGAACATCAACAACCGCTGGGCCGGCGTGAACTGGCAGACGATGGAGTCCACCGCGCTGCCGGGTGTGCACGTGCTGGGCGACGCCACCTTCCCGGCGCCGCTGATGCCCAAGTCGGGCCACATGGCCAACCAGCACGCCAAGGTGGCGGCTGCGGCCATCATCCAGCTGCTCAAGGGTGAAGCCGTGAGCGCCACGCCGGTGGTGATGAACACCTGCTACAGCTTCGTCACCGCCACCGACGTGATCCACGTCGCCTCGGTGCACCAGTACGACGCGGCCGAGAGGACCTTCAAGGCGGTCCCGGGCTCGGGCGGCATCTCGGCCGGTGCCAACCAGATCGAAGGCCGCTACGCGCTCTCGTGGGCGACCAACATCTGGAACGACATGCTGGCCTGATGTCGCGGCCGCCGGCGCCGCGTCGCGGCCGCCGGCGCCGCGACCCGGTGCCGGTGGCCGCAAACGACGAAGCCCGGCCAAGACCCGGGCTTCGTGTTTTTGCGTGCCGCGCTTGGCGCGGCTACTTCAAGCCGCTGAGATAAGCCGCCACGCTTTTCAGTTCAAGCTCGCTCAGCTTGCTGGCGATGCCGTGCATCACCGCGTTGTCGTTGGTGCGCTCGCGCTTGTTGAAGGACTTGAGCTGGTTTTCGGTGTATTGCGCGTGCTGGCCGGCCAGACGCGGCAGGGTCTCGGAACCGTGGCCGTCACTGCCATGGCAGGTGGCGCACGACGCCACGCCGCTGTACGGGTTGCCGCGCTGGTAGATGAACCTGCCCACGAGGGCCAGTTCGGGGTCTGCCACGGTATGCACCATGGTCGGGCGGCTGGCGAAGAAGTCGCCCAGAGCCTTGAGGTCGGCCGGGCTCAAGTCTTCCACCATCGGCTGCATCGTCGTGCTCTTGCGCTTGCCCGACTTGTAATCAGCCAGCTGGCGCATCACGTAGCCGGCGTTCTGCCCGGCCAGGCGAGGGAAGGCGGGGCTTGAACTCTCGCCTTCGGCGCCGTGGCAGATGAAACACTTGCCTTGCACGATCTCTTCGGCGCGCGTCGGGTCGGCCTGCGCTGCCAGCGGCAGGGCGGCCAGGACGAGGGTTTGCAGGACACGGGTGGAAGACAGGGCGCGGCTCATGCGTGAAAACTCCTGGAGGTCGGGCCGCCGAAGCTGGCCGGCACGGCCTGGTCGGCGGGCGCGGGGGTCTGGTCGACGAGGCGGTCGGTCGCCGCTGCGGTGATCCACATCGCGAACAGCGTGACCCAGGACGTGGCGGTGAACACGGCCGCACCCGACAGGCCCGCGCCCACCGCGCAGCCGCCGGCCAGCATGCCGCCAAAACCCATGCACATCGCGCCGACGATGTAGCGGCGCATGCTGGCGCCGCCCTGGAAACCTTCGAGCTTCAGTTCGCGGAACAACAGCGCGGCCAGGAAGGAGCCGAGGAAGACGCCGGGCACGAGACCGAAGTCGAAGGTCCAGGGTTTGTCGCTGACGAAGAGCACACGGCTCAGCACCTCGGCCGACGGGCCGGTGAAGCTCAAGGCCTGTATCGGGTGCGGGTCGAAGGACACGGTGCTCATCGCATAGGTGAACCACCAGGCCGCGGCGATGGCCAGCCCGACGCCGATGGCGCCGGCCCAGCCCCACACAGGCACCTTCTGGCGCCGCGCCCAGAAGATCGCGGCGGCCAGCCACACCAGCGCGAAGGCCAGCGCACCGCCGTGGCCGATGCCGGTGCGGGCGATGAGGTCGCGCGCGGTGCCGCCGTCGATGGTCCACCAGGCGGAGATCGTGTTGCGCAGCGGCGAGAGTGCGCCGGTCAGCGAGGCCTGCGCCGTGACCGCGAACACCAGGCCCGAGATCACCGAGCGCAGGTTGCCCTGCGCCGCCAGCACCAGCAGGCGGCTGGAACAGCCGCGCGCCAGGATCATGCCCATGCCGAAGAGAGCGCCTCCGATGGCCGCGCCGGACAGGCTGCCACGTGCGGCGATCTGGCGCGCGTTGGTGGCGTCGAACCAGCCCAGCAGCGCCAGCACCTGCGTCGCGCCCACCGCCGTGGCGAAGGCGAACAACCACACCGTGAGCTTGCCGCCCATCTGGTTGCGCGCGAACTCGATGACGGCCGAACGCAGGCAGAAGCGCGAGCGCTGCGCCATGAAACCGAAGACCATGCCGATGACCAGTGCGCCGGCGGCCAGCGCGCCCGGCTCGCCCAGGCGCTCGATCACGGGCTCGAGGATCATGGCCGGCCAACCGTCCGGGTGCTCAGGGCTTGATGTAGGCCGCGCCCTGCACCTGCAGCTTGGCCACGCGCACCACGCCCGAGGGCGTGAACTCGGCCTCCTGGATGAACTGCTCCTTCTTCAGGTTGCGGTTCTTCAGCGTGATCTCGCAGATCTCGAACACGACACCCCGCGCCTTCAGCGCGCCGATCAGTGGCGCGTACTCGGTGCCGTTGGCCGCCTTGGCCCCTTCCATCAGCATGTCGACGCCGTCGGCATGGGTGACGACGGTGATCTTCGCAGCCGGGTCGACATCGAGGTGGTTGCGCATGTTGCGCAGGCCCTTCAGCCCCTGCAGCGTGGCGTTGTCGACGTGGTAGACGACCTTGTCCTGCGCCCAGGTCGTGCCTGCGGCGACGACGAGCACGGCGGTGGCGATCAGACGGGAGTAGCGCATGGAAGTCTCCTGGGTTGGCAAGGAAGCGAGCTTAGCCGGCGATGCCCGGGTTGCCCTTGGTGCCCACCAGCGTGGGCGTGTTGATCTTGCGTGCCTTGACGTGGCCGCCCTGCGCCTTCAGCCAGGACTCGACGTGTTCCCACACCGGCTTGATGCCAGGCTGGCTCTTGGCCTCTTCGGCCACCGGTGCCCAGCCCGCCACCTTGTACTTCTTGCCCGCCTCGATGGGCTTGCCCTTCAGCCGCATGTCGCTGATGCGGCCGCCCATGCCGGCGCCCGGCGTCATCGTGTAGCTGAGGCCGCCCACGCGCACCATGTCGCCGCCCTGCTGGTAGTAGGGGTCGGGGTTGAATAGGTTGTCGGCCACGTCCTCCAGCACCGTCTTGACCATCTCGCCGCTCATCTCGGTGAGCGTGGCGTAGGGGTAGGTGATGGCCACCTGATCCATCATCAGCTCGCGCGTGATGACGTCGCCCGGCAGCAGGCTGGTGCCCCAGCGGAAGCCGGGGCTGAAGGCCATGTCTGCCCCTTGCGTGTCCATCAGCGCGTCGCACAGCAGCTGGTCCCAGCTGCCGTTGAAGTTGCCGCGACGGTAGAGCAGCCCGTCGGTGACGGCCAGCTTCTCGTTCAGCTTGTCGATGTAGGGCGCGCGCACCTTGGTGATCAGCGCGTCCATCTCGGGGTCGGCCTGCAACTGGTTCGAGAACACCGGCAGCAGGCGGTAGCGGTAGTCGGCCACCTTGCCGTCCTTGACGTCGAAGTCCATCACGCCCAGGAACTTGCCGTTGCTGCCGGCGTTGGTGACGAGCGTGGTGCCGCCGGCGTTCTTCACCGGCACCGCCACGGGCACGCCGTCGTGCGTGTGGCCGCCGAAGATGGCGTCGATGCCGCGCACGCGGCTGGCCATCTTCAGGTCGACGTCCATGCCGTTGTGCGAGAGCACGACGACGACCTTGGCGCCCTTGGCGCGCGCCTCGTCGACGACCTTTTGCATGTTGTCGTCCTGGATGCCGAAGGCCCAGTCGGCGACCAGGTAGCGCGGGTTGGCGATGGGCGTGTACGGGAAGGCCTGGCCGACGATGGCCACCGGCACGCCGTTGATCTCGCGCATGGTCCAGGCCTTGAAGACCGGGTCGTCGAAGTCGCGCGTGCGGATGTTCTGGGCCAGGAATTCGATACGACCGGCAAGCTCTTTCTCGACGATGTGCTTGACGCGCTGCTCGCCGTAGGTGAACTCCCAGTGCCCGGTCATGATGTCCACCCCCAGCAGCTTGGCGGCCTCCACCATGTCCTGGCCTTCGGTCCACAAGGCCGTGGCGCTTCCCTGCCAGGTGTCGCCGCCGTCGCGCAACAAAGCGCCGGGGCGCGAAGCCTTGAGCCGCTTGACCAGGGTGGCCATGTGGGCGAAGCCGCCGACCTTGCCGTACTGGCGCGCTGCGCGCTCGAAATCGAGATAGGTCAGCGCATGCGCCTGCGCGCTGCCGGGTGTAATGCCCGCGGCACGCAGCAGATGCTCGCCCACCAGGTGCGGCGCATTGCCGCGCATCGCGCCCACGCCCAGATTGACCGAGGGCTCGCGAAAGTGGATGGGCAGCAACTGCGCATGGCAGTCGGTCAGGTGCAGCAGATGCACATTGCCGCTGCGCGGCAACTCGTACAGGCCGGCGGCCTGCTGGGCCGACGCCTCACGGCCCAGCGGAAAGCCCGCCACCACGGCGGCCGCCATCACGCTGGCGAATTCGCGGCGCTTCACTGGTTGACCGGCGATTTCGGATCGAGCAGCAAGGCCATCAGATCGCGGATCTGCTTTTCATTGAGGATGCCCGCGTGGCCGAAGCGGGGCATGTCGGAGCATGCGGCGTAGGCCTTGGCGTTCCACAGCTTGCCCCAGGTGTACTCGACGATGGGCTTGCTCGCTGCAGCGTCCGGGTCGGCCACGCCGCGCAGCTTGCCGTAGTTGTACAGGCTGGGCCCGATCGAGCCGAAGGACAGCTCGGCCTTGCCGATCTGGTGGCAGTTGTAGCAACTGCCGCCGTTGGCAGCGCTTGCGGAGTCGGTCCAGGTCAGGCCCCGGCCATTCTGGGCGAGTTTCTCGCCTTCGCGCCAGTCGCCAATGAAGCTGCCGTTGGCAGGCAAGCGCACGGTTTGCATATTGGCGGACTCGATGGCTTTGGCCAGCTTCTCGTCAAGCGGCTGCCCCGCCGCTTCGGAGCAGGCCTTGTTGGAGGCATCCTGCACCAGACGGTCGAGGGTGGCGATGCCCTGAGCCCGGAAAGAGGACTTGAGCACTTGCTGAGTGGCTTGGTCGAGCTGCTGCTGGCTCGGCGGCATGGCGCAGCCCGCCACGAGAACGCTGAACGCTACCAAGGCAGCGCGTTTGATGAGGGTCTTGTTCATGGTTCGCATCCTGTCAATCAACGCTTGAGTGCGGGCGCAGTGGATACACCACCCTTGCCGTTCACGCCCATATACACGCCCAGGGCGATCGTGGCATCGGACGCAAAGCCCGGGAACGGAAAACGCTGCTGCCGATAGCAGTCGTTGAGGCGACGCTGCATGCTCCAGAGTTCACCACTGGACACGCGGTAGGCGGGCCAAGCCCCGAAGCCGTCGCCTGCGCCCGGGTTCTTCGTCAGATTGGGTAGATCCTGGAGGCGCACACGCTTGCCATCCACGCCATGGCAGGACGCGCAGGAAAAGTCATAGGGGCCGCCGCGCAGGTAAAACATGCGCTTGCCCACTTCATACATGACCTTCTCCTGGGTGTGGGCCTGAGGCAGATTGAACTTCATGCCGCGCGACTCACCGGAGATGTAGGCAACCAGGGCCTCCAGTGACTTCTGCTCGTCGCGCCCGAAGGGGGTCGCTGCAATCTTGGCGACATCGAATCCCTGCAGCGTCTGCATGCAGGTCAGCAGGCGGGATTCCAGGTCTTGCACGCGCTGCGTGTCGGGGAAATACCGCGGCAGCTCGACGAATGTCCCCTTGACCACGCCGGGGCCCTTGCCCAGATCGCACTTCTCAAGCGATGCGTTCCTGGGGCCGCGCGCCTGCTTCCACAGCGCCTCGCCGCGTGCCTCGAACAGCTCGGCCGGGTTGCCGTCGGCCAGCATGGCGCGGTACTCGGCGATGCCCTCGGCGGTTGATTTCTGGGCCATTGCCGCAGGAGCCATCAGGCTCGCCGTGGCCAGGGCTGACAGTATCCATTTCATGGCGGCTTCTCCTCGTTCTTATGGTGGATGCGGGAGCGGGCCCGCATCGGCGGATCAGGAAATGACGGCTTCGTCGGTACGCTTGTCGCCGCGGTTGTCGACCCAGCTCACTGCAATCTTCTCGCCGGCCTTGCCGCCCTTGAAGCTGAACTGCATGAAGGGGTTCTTGGAGACGGCCGGCCCCCACTGCGCGCTCATGACGGTCTTGCCGGCATGCACTGCACTGATGCTCTGGATGAACCAGGCCGGGATGACCTTGCCAGCGCCGTCGCGGCGCTGGCCGCTTTCCATCTCGTGACTCACCAGCACGCGCACAGTGGTCTTGTCGCCTTGGGCCTGGGCCCGGATACGCATCGGATCGCTCATGTCATTCTCCTGATCAGCCGCCGCAGCCGCCAAGGGTGACCTTGACTTCCTTGACCGCGTAAAAAAACTTGTCGCCGACCTTGGCCAGCGCATAAACATTGGAGGATTGCCCCATCTTGACGTTGGTCGACATATTGGCGTCGGTACCTGCCGGGACATCGAACACTGCGGCCAGCGCGTTGGGGTTCTTCTCGATCACCAGCGCAATCTGCGTGGTGCCGGCGATATTGCTCTGAGCGCCCACGCGCACCACGCTGCCGTTCTCGGCGATCTCGGGCGCCTGCAGGATCAGGTCGCGGCTTTCAGCCGCCGCACCCGCGCCCCCCAAGGATTTGACGACATCGGCCAGGGACTTGGCTTCGAAGGCGGCCTTGTTCCAGGCCGGTGCGGCCTGGGCGCTGGCGACAGCCGGCGCAAGACCTGCGGCGGCGGCCAGGCCAAGCGCCGTGGCACCTGTGCCTTTGTGCATGAATTCTCTGCGTTTCATCTGTGACTCCTTGGGATCAGTTGGGAGGATTTTAGGAAAGAAATGCAAGGCACCGCCACGGGCCTAACCATTAGCCCCGCGGGTTCAGGGTCTGGCCCCCTGCGCCAGCCATTGCGCCACGCGACGCGCATCGGCCTCGCCAATCGATTGGGCTGGCATGGGAATGGCGCCCCATACGCCCTGCCCGCCCTGGCGGATCTTGGCCATGAGATAGGTTTCAGCATCCGCGCGCCCCTTGTACTTCGCGGCAATTTCCTGGAACGCGGGCCCGACGAGCTTGTCGCTCATCGCATGGCATGCCACGCAGACATTCTTCTGCAGCACCGGCATGAGTTGCGCGGCGCGCAGGGACTCGGCAGCTGCGGCCGATGCAGCAGGCGCGGCGCCTGCCGCGGCGGCAACCACTGGCGACGCGGCAGCGCCAGCCGGCGTCGGCAAGGTGTTCGCGCCGCGCGTGGGGCCCAGAGCGCGCGACTGCTCGGCCAGATTGCCGTGCGCATTGCGAGCATAGTCCGGCAAGGCGCTGGCCACAGTGCCGACCGCCCCCGGCAGGCAATTGCGCATGCACGCGGAACCCTGTACATCGGGGCGCAAGTGGCCGCCCAATTCAATACCCGGCCACAGACCGTGCCGGGTGGTCATGCCGTTGCGGTTGGGCAGACGCGACTGAACCTCGCGCATGTTGCGATCCGACAGCGTGAAGTCGTCGGGCAGCACGCCACCCAGATTGAGCAGGTAGGCCGTGAGGGCATACACATCATCCGGCGACAGTGTCTTCGGAGCCGTCCAGGGCATGGCGCGGTAGATATAGTCCCAGAGCGTGGACAGCTGCGAGACTTTCATCAGCGAAGTTCGTGTCGGCGCATTTGCGCCCAGGCGCAGGTTGGCCACATGCCCTGATTCCATGTCCTGCTTGCTTGTGTAGCCGACGAGCGGCGTGAACACATCGTTGCTTTCGCCGAAGGTGCCGTGACAGGATGCGCATTGTGCCTCCCACAGCTGCTCGCCACGCCGCACGCTGCCTTGCCCCGGGGGCAGGCCCTTGAAATCGGGGCGTACATCGATGTCCCAGGCCTTGAGTTCCGCGGGTGTCGCCGTGCGCCCTATGCCTTGCAGGCGCGAAACCTGGGCCTGCGCTGGCAGACAGGTTGTCAGTACGGCCAGCACCAGAGCCGCCAGCCACGCAGCCTTAGGAGATCTGGACATTCTTCACCTCGCCCGATGCCTCGACCAGCCAGGTCTGGATCGCGTTGTTGTGGTAGATGCTGCGGGCGCCGCGCACCTTGCGCAAAGCCGCGTAGGTCGGCTGGATATGGCCGGTCTCGTCGACGGCGCGGCTCATCAGCAGCGCGGGTCGACCGTCCCAGCGCCAGTCGAAGTTGAAGCGGGTAAGGCACTTGGAGAGCACTGGCGTCTCCAGCCGGGCGGGCTTCCAGTTGTTGCCGCCGTCGACCGACACGTCCACCCGCCGCACCTTGCCGCGGCCGCTCCAGGCCAGGCCGGTGATATTGAAAAACCCCTTGTCCAACAACACCTGGCCGCCGCTGGGCGAGGTGATCACGCTCTTGACTTCCTGGATGCTGCTGTACTGGCGATGCTGTCCGTCAGGCAGCAGGTCCACGTAATGGATGGTCTCGTCCTTGGTCGCATAAGGCATGTCGCCCAGCTCGATGCGCCGCAAGTACTTGATCCAGCTCACGCCCTGCAAGCCTGGCGCCACGAGTCGCAACGGGTAGCCATTCTCGGGGCGCAGCATCTCGCCGTTCTGGCCGTAGGCGACCAACACTTCGCCGCTCATGACTGCGCTCATGGGAATGGTGCGGGTCATGGAGGAGCCGTCCGCTCCTTCAGCCAGCACGAACTTGCCGCGCTTGAGATCGGCGCCGCACATCTCCAGCAGGGTGCGCAGCGGCACGCCCGTAAACTCGCTGCAGCTGATCATGCCGTGCGTGTACTGCACCGTGGGCACGGCCACATTGCCCCACTCCATGCCGGTGTTGGCGCCGCATTCGATGAAATGGATGCGACTGACCGGCGGCAGGCGCAGCAGTTCGTCCATGGTGAACACCATGGGCCGCTTCAGCATCCGCTCGTCGCTGCCGTTGATCATGAGGCGGTGCTTGTCCGGGTCGATGTCCCACCAGCCCTGATGATGCCGCTCGAAATGCAGGCCGCTGGGCGTGATGATGCCGAACAGTCCTTGCAAGGGTGCGAAACTCACACTCGATTGCGTGACGCGGGTCAGCCCGGGACTCTGGCGCCGCTGCAGATTCTTCTCCCATGCGCTCGGCAGGCCGTAGGGTCGTGCGGCCACACCCTGTCCCAAGCCCTTGCTGTGGTCGGGCAGGTTCAAGATGTTGGGGTCTCCGGGCAGCGGCGGCGAAGCGGGCCCGGCCTGGGCGGCTGCGCCGCCAGCGGCGGCAGCCAGCGCGCCGGCCAGAAAGCCACGCCGGCCGCTGTGAACCTGCGCAATCTGTTCACGGTTCAGGAAACTCTCGGGCGCGCGTCGCAAGAAACGCGGCAAAGGCAGTGTGGGCAGGTTCATCAGGCTCTTCCGATCTGGTGTCCGATCAGTCGCTCGGCCGCAGGCGTCTGCAAGGGCTCGTCAATCTCGATCGCGATCTGGGTGCACACGGCGCGGCACAATGCCACAGCCTTCTCGCTTTGCACGCGGTAGAAAACCTGGGTGCCCTCCTTGCGCTTGGCCAGCACGCCGCCCCGGTACAACACGTTCAGGTGTTGCGAGAGATTGGGCTGCGTGGTGTCGATGCGCTGAAGCATCTGCGAGACGGTGCGCTCACCGTCGCACAACGCGCTCAGGATGCGCAGGCGCATGGGCGTCGCGAGCACACCGAACAATTCGGCCGCCAGCTCGAACACCCGGGCGGCCTCGCTCTGCTCAGGAATGGAGATGATGGGTTCCATGGCACCACTTAAATATAAGTCAATGCCTATATTGTTATGCAGCTGATGCAGCTTTGTTACGGGGGTTTTCCCGATAGGCTGGTATCAGCCCCCTACGACCCCACGGTCCCGGTTGACGCCAGGCTCCGGGCTACATCTGGCTCACGATCTGCTGCAAAGCCGAAGGGTCCTCGATGGTCGTCAGGTCGCCCGGATCGCGCCCTTCACACACGGCCTGTATGGCTCTGCGCAGCAGCTTTCCGCTGCGCGTCTTGGGCAACGCCGTGACAAAGCGCACCCTGGCCGGACGCGCCAGCCCGCCGAGCTGTTGGTCGACGTGCTTCATGATCGCGCCTTCCAGCGCGAGCCGCTCGGCAGGCGCCTCCAGCGGGCCCGCATCACGCGTCACCACGAAGGCCATGGCCACCTGCCCCTTGAGCGCATCGGCCACGCCCACCACGGCGACCTCGGCCACCCGGGGGTGGCTGGAGATGCATTCCTCGATTTCGCGGGTACCCAGTCGATGGCCGGCGACGTTGATCACGTCATCGGTGCGGCCCAGGATGAAAAAGTACCCGTCCTTGTCGCGGATGCCCCAGTCGAAGGTGCTGTACACCTGACGCCCGGGCACGGTCTGCCAGTACGCCTTGACG
>JAURZK010000095.1 GCA_030653505.1 Rubrivivax sp. | reverse complement strand
CGGGCTGCCCTTCGTGAAGATCGGTGACGTGAACCGCCTGAAGGTGGGCGAATGGGTGATGGCCATCGGCTCGCCCTTCAACCTCGACAACACCGTCACCGCCGGCATCGTCAGCGCCAAGCAGCGCGACACCGGCGACCTGCTGCCGCTGATCCAGACCGACGTCGCCATCAACCCCGGCAACTCGGGCGGCCCGCTGATCAACCTGCGCGGTGAGGTCGTCGGCATCAACTCGCAGATCTACAGCCGCTCGGGCGGCTTCATGGGCATCAGCTTCGCGATCCCCATCGACGAGGCCATGCGCGTGGCCGACCAGTTGCGCACCAGCGGGCGTGTCATCCGCGGCCGCATCGGCGTGCAGATCGGCGCCGTCACCAAGGACGTGGCCGAGAGCATCGGTCTGGGCCAGCCGCGCGGCGCGCTGGTGCTCAGCATCGAGAAGGACGGCCCGGCAGACAAGGCGGGCGTGGAGGCCGGCGACATCGTCGTCAAGGTCGACGGCCGTGCCGTCGAGAAGCAGGGCGACCTGCCACGTTTCATCGGCGGCATCAAACCCGGCAGCAAGAGCGTGCTGCAGGTCTTCCGCCGTGGCGCCACCAGGGACCTGAGCGTCACCGTTGCCGAGTTCGAGGCCGACCGCCCGGTGCGCCGCGCCGGTGCAGAACCCGGCCCGGCCGCGCCCACGGTGAAGAGCGTGATGGGCCTGTCGGTGTCCGACCTGACCGAAGCGCAGAAGAAGGAGCTGCGCGTGCGCGGCGGCGTTCGTGTCGAGGCCGTCGACGGCGTGGCGGCGCGGGCCGGCGTGCGCGAAGGCGACGTCATCCTGTCTATCGACAACACCGAGATCGCCGACAGCAAGCAGTTCACCACCGTGGCCACGAAGGCCGAGAAGGCCCGCGCCGTGAGCGTGCTGGTGCGGCGTGGCGAGTGGACGAACTACCTGGTGATCCGGCCAGCGCGGTGAACCCGGGACCGCGCCGGGCCTCTCGGGGCGCGGCGGGGTCGCTGTCAAGTTGACAACGACCGCGGGTCTTTCCACATCATGGAACTATCGAGGCGCGGAACTAGAGGTCGTTAGCGCTCACTTCCGCCAGGCAAGTTAGTGAACTTTCACTTCGATCCTGGCGCGACCGCGATTAGCGGCCCCACCGTCTAGAATAGGCGGGTGCACACCGCCATTTACCTTTTCTCAGCGTCTCAAGCCAGGCCCGGTACTTGCGTTCCCGGCACCATTCAGGAACTGTTGATGACCTGTGGAAAACTTTTGCATGTCTGATCGCTGCAACGGCCGGAAATCCAGCAACGACGCGGGTTCCCGGCCGGTTCTTTTGGCTACAATGAACTCCCAACAAGCAGTTGCCAAACGTTCTGTTGGAAGGCGCGTCAGCCATTTAGACGCGCCTTTTTTTTGTCTACCGCCGGGCTGCTTCGCAGCCCCTAACTTCGCTGCGCGAAGTTAGCGTCCGACGCAGCGGCTACGCCGCTGTGGCTCCGGAGCGAGTCGTGTCTTCCAGTCCATGAACCACATCCGCAACTTCTCCATCATTGCCCACATCGACCACGGCAAGAGCACGCTGGCCGATCGCATCATCCAGCGCTGCGGTGGCCTGTCCGACCGCGAGATGGAAGCGCAGGTGCTGGACTCGATGGACATCGAGCGCGAACGTGGCATCACCATCAAGGCGCAGACCGCTGCGCTCGAGTACAAGGCGCGTGATGGCCAGGTCTACCAGCTCAACCTCATCGACACACCCGGCCACGTCGACTTCTCTTATGAAGTCAGCCGGTCCTTGAGTGCCTGCGAAGGCGCGCTGCTGGTGGTCGACGCCAGCCAGGGTGTCGAGGCGCAGACGGTCGCCAACTGCTACACCGCGCTCGATCTCGGTGTCACCGTGGTGCCGGTGCTGAACAAGATGGACCTGCCGCAGGCCGACCCGGAGAACGCCAAGAGCGAGATCGAGGACGTGATCGGCATCGACGCCACCGACGCCATTCCCTGCTCGGCCAAGACCGGCATGGGCCTGGACGAGATCATCGAAGCCGTGATCGCCCGCATGCCGGCGCCGCGCGGCAACCCGGACGGCCCGCCGCGGGCCATGATCATCGACAGTTGGTTCGACAACTACGTCGGTGTCGTGATGCTGGTGCGTGTCGTCGACGGCTCGCTGTCCAAGGGCGAGCGCGTCCGCATGATGGCCACGGGCGCCGTCTACGGCATCGAGCAGATGGGTGTGTTCACGCCCAAGAGCGTGCCGCGGGACTCACTGAAAGCAGGTGAGGTGGGTTTCGTCATCTGCGGCATCAAGGAGCTGCAGGCGGCCAAGGTGGGCGATACGCTCACGCTCGACAAGAAGCTGCCCAACAACGCCGGCCCGGCCAGCGAGCCGCTGCCCGGCTTCAAGGAGATCCAGCCGCAGGTCTTCGCAGGCCTGTATCCCACCGAGGCCAGCGAATACGACCAGCTGCGCGACGCGCTGGAAAAGCTCAAGCTCAACGATTCGTCACTGCGCTACGAACCCGAAGTGAGCCAGGCATTGGGCTTCGGCTTCCGCTGCGGCTTCCTGGGTCTGCTGCACATGGAGATCGTGCAGGAGCGGCTGGAGCGCGAGTTCGACCAGGACCTCATCACCACCGCGCCGAGCGTGGTCTACCAGGTCGAGCTGAACGACGGCACCGTGATCCTGGTCGAGAACCCGAGCAAGATGCCCGACCTGGGCCGCATCAAGGAAATCCGCGAGCCCATCGTCACCGTCCAGCTGTACATGCCGCAGGACAGCGTCGGCCCGGTGATGACCCTGGCCAACCAGAAGCGCGGCGTGCAGCTCAACATGAGCTACCACGGCCGCCAGGTGCACCTGACGTATGAGCTGCCGCTGGCCGAGATCGTGCTGGACTTCTTCGACAAGTTGAAGAGCGTGAGCCGCGGCTACGCCAGCATGGACTACGAATTCAAGGAATACCGGGCCGCCGACGTCGTCAAGGTCGACCTGATGATCAACGGCGACCGCGTCGACGCGCTCTCCATCATCGTGCACAAGGTGCAGAGCGTGTTCCGCGGGCGCGCGGTGGCGGCCAAGATGCGGCAGCAGATACCGCGCCAGATGTACGACGTGGCGATCCAGGCGGCCATCGGCGCCAACGTCATCGCGCGCGAGGACGTCAAGGCCTTGCGCAAGAACGTGCTGGCAAAATGCTACGGCGGCGACATCACGCGCAAGAAGAAGCTGCTCGAAAAACAGAAGGCCGGCAAGAAGCGCATGAAGCAGATCGGCACCGTCGAGGTGCCGCAGGAAGCCTTCCTGGCCATCCTCCAAGTGGACGACTGACCCCCCTATGCCCCCTCGCTCAACCCGTTCGCGTCCGCCCTTGGGGCAATGCAGCCATCCTGCGGCGGCCCGGCGATGACTGCCATGAGTTCCCTGACCGCCGGCCTCTACGGCGCCCTGCTCGTCTACATCGGCGGCTGGTTCCTGGGTTTCTGGACCGGCAACTTCTCGCTGCTGCTGTTCATGCTGACGCTCGTCACGCTGGGCTACTGGCTGGCAGAACGTTTCCACTTCAAGCCGCAGCGCGAGGCCGCGGCGGTGAGGCTGGAGGCCAACGACGCCACGCGCCGCGCCGAACTCAAGAAGATGGGCATCGAGCGCGTCGACGGCGACGTGCAGGAAGCCAAGACCAGGCTGCTGATGCAGCCCTGGTGGCTGGACTGGACGGCCGGGCTCTTCCCGGTCATCCTCGTCGTCTTCCTGCTGCGCAGCTTCCTCTTCGAGCCCTTCAAGATCCCCTCGGGCTCGATGGTGCCCACGCTGGTGGTGGGCGACCTCATCCTCGTGAGCAAGTTCCACTACGGCGTGCGCCTGCCGGTGGTGAACAAGAAGATCGTCGACAACAACCCGGTGCAGCGCGGTGACGTGATGGTCTTCCGCTACCCCGTCGACCCGCGTCTGGACTACATCAAGCGTGTCGTCGGGCTGCCTGGCGACGAAGTGGCCTACCTGAACCAGAAGCTGTCGATCAACGGCCAGCCGGTGGAAACAGTGAGTAAGGGCGAGCACTACGACGACGACAGCCTGAGCTACGCACCGCTGTTCAGCGAGAAACTCGGGGCTGTCGAACACCAGATCCGCGTCGACCCCCGGCGCGGCACCTACTATGGCCCCGAGCCGCACCGTTTTCCCTTCGCCGAGAACTGCCGCTACAGCCCCGAGGGCGTGGTGTGCAAGGTGCCGCCGGGCCACTACTTCATGATGGGCGACAACCGCGACAATTCGCAGGACTCGCGGTTCTGGGGCTTCGTGCCCGACGAGAACATCGTCGGCAAGGCGTTCTTCGTGTGGATGAACTTCGGCAACCTCGGGCGCATCGGCGCATTCAAGTGAGCGTTGCCCTGTGAGCGCGACGAGCGCGGGAGATGGCAGGCCATGAAGGCAGCGAATGCAAGTGGCGCACGGCGCCGCACGGGCCGGGGGCAGCGGGGCGTCACGCTCTTCGGCCTCATGTTCTGGGCCCTGCTCATCGGCTTCGGCGCCTACCTGGTGATCCGCATCTTCCCCACGGTCAACGAGTACCTCACGATCC
>JAURZK010000069.1 GCA_030653505.1 Rubrivivax sp. | reverse complement strand
TGGCGCCAGGCTTGAGCTCGCAGACAATCTTGGGGATGCTCTCGCAGTCGCCTTGGTCATCGTCGACATGCCGTTCCCAAGCCGGGCCCACGTCGATGCGTTGCGCGCGCAGCTCGGTCCGCAGGGCCACGCGCCGATCCTCGTGCTGTCGACCACCGTGTTTGCCAGCGTGGACTGCTGCGGACCCGCGGCACGTTCTCTCGGGGCCGACGGGCTGCTGCCCAAGCCGACCACCGGCGACGCGCTGCGGCGCGCCGTGCGCAGTCTGATCAAGCCCTGAGATGACCGCCGCCGCCCGCCTGTCGAATCTTCCCGGGCGCTGGATCGCCGGCGTCGGGATTTTCTTCATTGCGGCGATGGCCGGCCTGGCGGCCTACGACATCGTGCGCAGCCAACGAGAGGCCGTGACAGAGATCGGCCGCGACCTGCAGAGCCAGGCCCGCGTCACCGCAGAACAGACGGCGCGCAGCCTGCAGGCGGTGGACGTGGTGCTGCGCAACGTCGTCGCCGAGAGCCGCTCCACCGACCTGCGCGGCAAGCCTGCAGCCGAGCTCCATGACTACCTGAAGAACCAGGCCCTGGGACTGGTGCAGGCCGAGGGCCTGGCGCTCTTCGATGCCGGGGCTGACCGCTATGCGAGCTCGGCGGTGGCCCGCCTGCCGCTGCCCTTGATCAACTTCGCCGTCGACCCGGTCTATCAGCTTCTGCGTGGCGCACCACGCAGCACGCCCGTTCTGGCCACCGTGCGACCGGGCGCGCTGGCGACCGGGAACTGGTTCATGCCCGTCGTGCGCCGCCTGGAAACTGCGGACGGTCGCTTCGCCGGTGTGGTGGCGGCGAGCGTGCGTGTCGCCTACTTCCAGGACTTCTTCCAGGAGATCGGCGCCGAGGCCGACACCGCGATCACGGTCCTGCACGACGACGGCCACCTCGTGGCGCGCCACCCGGCAGCCGAGTCGGGGCTCGGCCGACCGTGGACCGCATTTGCGGCGCTGCAGGCTGCCTGGGCGGACCGCACTCTGGTGATGGCCCGGGCCACCGATCCTTCACACGGCCGCGACGCATTCGGCGTGCGCGCGGCCGTGCCTGACTACCCGCTGTTCATCGTCATCACGCGGGACGCCGAGGCCGCGCTTGCCCCCTGGCGCGATCGCACACGCGGCACGGTGCTGCGCACCGGCACGCTGGTCGTCGTCGCGCTGGCCCTGCTTGCGCTGCTGCAGCGCCAGCTGCGCCGACTGGCGGCGACCCGCGCATCGCTGGAGCTGTCGCGCGAACGTTTTGCCCTCGCAGCAGCAGGATCGGAGGAAGGCATCTGGGACTGGAACCTGGGCACCGATGAGATGTACGGCTCGCCGCGCGCACGCGAAACCTTCGGGCTCGGCCCGGGACCGGACCATGTGCGCCTGGCGGACTGGCGTGCCCAGGTTCAGGTGCATCCGGAAGACGACGAAGCGCGCCGCACCGAACTCGCGGCCCACATGGCCGGACAGGCGCCTGTCTATGCGTGCGAGTACCGCGTGCGCAGCGGCGACGGCCCCTGGCGCTGGGTGCGTGTGCGCGGCCTGTGCGAGCGCGACGCCACCGGTCGTGCACTGCGCATGGCCGGCTCGGTGACCGACATCGACGCGCACCGGCGCGCCAGCGACGAACTGCGCCAGTCCGAGGAGCGGTATGCACTGGCCATGACCGGCCTGACCGGCGGCCATTGGGTCTGGGACGTGCAGAGCGATGCGCTGTTCGTCTCGGGTTCCCTGAATCGCCTGTTCGCGTTGCCGCCGGATCACCAGGTGCAGACGCGGAGTGACTACTTCGCGCACATCGCCGTGCACCCCGACGACCTCGCGGCGCTGCAGCACGTCGAGGGCGACGTGGTGAGCGGCCGCGCATCGCGCATCGACTACGAGTACCGCATCGTCGTGCCGGGCGAGCCGGCACTGCGCTGGATCCTGACGCGCGCACAAGCCTTCCCAGGCCCGGACGGACGGCCGCTGCGTGTGGCCGGCGTCAGCGTCGACATCACCGCGCGCAAGGCCACGGAAGAGGCCCTGCGCCGCAGCGAGCAGCGCTACGCGCTGGCGGTGGCCGGCTCGCGTGACGGCATCCTCGACTGGGACAGCGTCAGCGACACGATGTACGTGTCGCCGCGTGCGCTCGAACTCGTCGGCATCGACCCGGCGACACCGATCGCCAGCCAGCGCGACTGGGCGGCGGCGCTGATGCCCCGCCTGTGCGAAGACGACGCGCGCCGCCTCGCTGATGAATTGGGCAGCGTGCCCGACGGCCACCCGCCAATGCACGAAGGCGAGTACCGGCTGCACGACGGCCACGGCGGCTGGCGCTGGACACGTTTCCGCGGCATGAGCATCCGCGACGCCACGGGCCGGCCGGTGCGTTGGGCCGGCTCGGTCAGCGACATCGATGCGCAGAAGCAGACCGAGGAGGCGCTCCGCCGTTCGGAAGAGCGTTACCAACTCGCCGTGGCTGGCTCCGACCAGGGCTTGTGGGACTGGGACCTGGCCAGCGACCAGCTCTTCCTGTCGCCTCGTGCTCAGCAGCTGTTCTGGCACGAGGCCGGTGAGGCGCAGCGTCCACGGCGCGACTGGATTGCGCTCACGCCCTACCACCCGGACGACGTCGCGCCCGTGCGGCGGGCCATCGCCGAATACCTGAACGGCCGCACGCGCGGCTTCAGCATCGAATACCGCGTGCGCCACCACGGCGGCGACTGGCACTGGTACCGCCAGCGCGGCATCGCGGTACGAGACGCTGCAGGCCGACCGACTCGCATGGCCGGCTCCATCGAGGACATCACCGAACGAAAGAACGCCGACACCGAGCGGGATCGTCTGGAAACCCAACTGCGGCAGGCGCAGAAGCTCGAGGCGATCGGCACGCTGGCCGGTGGCATCGCACACGACTTCAACAACATCCTGGCCGCCATCCTCGGCTACGGCGAAATGGCACTGAAGGACGCGCCCGAAGGCTCGGCGCAGCGGCGCCACATCGACGCCGCGGTCAGCGCGGGCCTTCGCGCCAAGTCGCTGGTCGAGCGCATCCTGGCCTTCAGCCGCAGCGGCATCGGCGAACGTGTGCCGGTGCATGTGCAGTCCGTCGTGCAGGAGGCGCTGGACCAGCTGCAGGCCTCGACGCCCGCGGGCCTGTGCATCGAGCGCCGGCTCGATGGTGGCGACGCCGCGGTACTCGGCGACCCGACCCAGGTGCATCAGGTGGTGATGAACCTGTGCGCGAACGCCGTGCAGGCCATGCGCTCGCAGGGCCGGGTGGTCGTCACGCTGGATCGGGTCAGCCAGGCCGGGCCGGTCTGCATCACGGGCGCGCTGCCGGCTGGCGACTACGTGCGCCTGCGGGTCGAGGACAGTGGCGTGGGCATCGCGCCGCAGGTGCTGGAACGCATCTTCGACCCCTTCTTCACCACCAAGGGCGTGGGTGTGGGCACGGGTCTGGGCCTGTCTTTGGTGCACGGCATCGTCACAGACCTGGGTGGCGGCATCGACGTGCAGAGCGAACCCGGGGTCGGCTCGACCTTCACGGTCTTTCTGCCCTGGCAGAGCAGCATCACGCCGCCCGCGCGCGAGACGGCTTTGGTGCCCTCGGGCCGTGGCGAATGCGTGCTGCTCGTCGACGATGAGGAGGCGCTGGTCCGACTGGGCGAAGAGCTCGTCGCGGAACTGGGTTACGAGCCGGTGGGCTTTACATCCAGCCGCGCCGCGCTGGAGGCCTTCCGCGCCGATCCAACGCGCTTCGACGTGGTGTTGTCGGACGAAACCATGCCGGAGCTGACCGGCTCCGAGCTCGCGCTGGTTGTGCGCAAGCTTCGCGGCGACCTGCCCATCGTGCTGATGAGCGGCCTCGTCACGCCGACCCTGGCGCAGCGCGCGCGCGAGGCCGGCGTCACCGAGGTTCTGGCCAAGCCGCTGGTGGCCAGAGACATCGCACGCGCACTCGCCGCGGCACTCGACCGGACGTGACCGATCGGCGGCCCCGCGCTGCGTTGCGGCTGTAACGCATCGGCCGCGAACTGAAATCGCGCGGTGGTTCACGGATCGCACCATTCAGTCAGGTCGCCGCTGCCATAGGCAGCGGCACCGCGGCAGGGCAGGTGCCAGGCCGCCCCACCACACCTGTAGGAGATCTCTCATGTCACGTATCCACACCATCGCTCTGACCGCCATCACGCTCGCAAGCCTGCACGGCGCTGCCTCGGCCGCCGACATCCACGTCGGCGCTTCGGTCGGGCGTTCGGACTACCGCATAGACACCACGGGCGCGACGAGCGCCGACACCAAGGACACCGCCAGCAAGGTCTTCGTCGATGCTGCGATCACGCCCAACCTGGGTGTCGAGGCGACGCTGTTCGACCTCGGCCGCACCAGCGGCACGGTCGTCGTGGCCGGCGTCGGCACCGTCAATGCATCGGCCCGTGTGCGCGGCATCGGTGTCTCAGGCGTGCTCAGCGCGCCTGTTGGCCCGGTCTCGCTGTTTGTGAAGGCCGGCATCGCAAACGTGCGTGCACGCGCCGAAACCAGCGTGAACACCGGCCTGCCCGGCAGCGAGAGCTCATGGCAGCCGACACTGGGCTTCGGCGTGTCTTATCCGATCGCCAGCCAGGTCGCGGTCCGCGGCGAGTGGGAGCGCGTGCGCACCCGCTTCCCTGGCGGCGAGAAGGACAACGTCGACATGCTGTCGGTCGGGGTGTCCTACCGCTTCTGATGAAGCGCATGACCGCCCTGCGTGTCGCGACGCCTCTGACTGGGGCGATCGTGGCCTTCGTACTGTCTGCGTGCCAGACCACGCCGTCGCCCGGCAGCGACATACGTGCCCAGGTGCACGCCGTGCCGCTGACGCGGCAGGCGCTGGACCGTGGAGCCTCCTACGGCGACCTGCATGCCGCGCTGCGTGTCGGCGTAACCGCCGCCGATGCCACGGCGAAGCGCATGGTGCTGGCCAGCTGCGGCCTGCCCGAACCCGGGCTCGAAGGCGAGTCGTCAGGCCGTGCTCGCCTGTACACCGTGACCACCTTGGTGCCGGCCGGTGTGGCGTTGGAGCGAGGTGCCGTGCTGCAACTGCAGGTCGATGGCGACCCCTTTGGCGTCTCGCGACTTGACTGGCGATTCCCCGCCGTGCACGGCCACTTCAAAGCGCTTGCGCCCGTGGGCCAGGTGCTGGCGAGAACACCGGCGTGCCCTGGCGTCTGTAGCCCGGCGATGAGCCAAAGATGCAGGTGCGCTGCTGGCCGGTGGGGGGTGAACCCGGGCTGGTACAGGTGGCCTACTTCCGGACCGTGGGCGATGACGAGGTGCATTTCGCTGCCGCAGAGGCGGCGCGCCACGCGCTGTTCAGTGACGCCGAGCTGGCTGCCGGCCGCGTGGTGCGCGTGCGCTGCAGGCTGCGCATGGCCGACGGTGCCGAGTGGCACACGCCGGCGTTCCTGGCACGGGTACCGGACGGGCTGCCAATGCAAGCCGGCGATGTCGTCCGTCTGCGTGCCGGCGTCGACGAAGGTTCGCGCCAGGGCGGCCCGGTGGGCCAGGTGCTGGCGCGCGAGGATGCGGCACCAGCATCGCCGCGGCGCCCCGGCGTCGACTGTCGCTGAAGTCTCGGCCGACAACGCTGGTCACCGTTTCGCCCCCACTGACGCACCGCAAGCCTTTGCATCAGGAGGCTCACTCACCATGATCAGTGTCCAGCAGCACTACGAAACCCACCTTGCCCCCGTCTACCTGTGGATGGCCGGTGGGCTGGAACACGCCCTGGCGCTCGGCGCCGCCGATGTGGCGCCCTTCGTCGATCGTCCTGGCCTGGCGGTCGATCTGGGCGCGGGGTTCGGCATGCACAGCCTGCCGCTGGCCCGTGCGGGTTTTCGGGTGCTGGCCGTCGACACCTCACGCCACTTGCTGGCAGAGTTGCAGCAGCACGCGGCGGGCCTGCAAGTTCAGACCGTCGAAGCCGACCTGGTGAAATTCGCCGCGCACCTGAGCGGCCCGGCCGACCTGGTGCTGTGCATGGGCGACACGCTCACCCATCTCGGCAGCCGGGCGCAGGTGGAACGGCTGCTGCACACGGTGGCCGGCGCGCTGGCTCCCGGTGGCCGGTTCGTCGCCACCTTCCGCGACTACCGCCACCTGCCCGAAGGCGACGCGCGGTTCATCGCCGTGCGCAGTGGCGCGCTGCGCATCCATACCTGCTTCCTCGAGGAGCAAGGCGACAGGGTGCAGGTGCACGACGTGCTGCACGAGCGCCCCAGCGAGGACGCCCCCTGGCAGATGCGAGTGAGCAGCTACCTGAAGCTGCGCCTGGCACCCGAGTGGTTGATCGCGCAGGCTCAATCTTCGGGCTTGCGTTGCCAGGTCGGACCCGGCCCGCTCGGGATGCTGCAGTTGGTGGCCCAGCCCTGATCGTGCGTAGCCAGCGCGCGCTGCGTTGCGGCTGTAACGCGCACGCCGCGAAATGACATCGCTGCGTTGCGCGCCGATCCGAACATCCGCCCTTTTCGAACCGAATTCCATGCTTCCCGGAGACTCACAAGTGCAGACATCCTCCCTCCTCATCAGTCGACGCCACCTGCTCCTGGCTGGCACCTCGGCCATCGCACTGTCCGCCTGCGGCGGAGGTGGCGCCGACAGCGGCGGCCCGCAAATCCAGTCCTTCGGCGCCGACAGGGAGTGGGTCTACGTCGGTGAGCGCGTTCGCCTGAGCGCAAGCTTCAAGGGAAGCGGCCGCATCGAACCGGGGTTGGGCGCCGTGACCAGCGGCACACCCATCGAGTCCGGCGTGCTGGACCGGGACTTCAGCTTCCGGCTCGTTGTCGAGGTTCCAGGCAGCCCAGCGATCAGCCGCACATTGCAGGTCGGTGTGCGCTATCGCAACCGATACGGCTATGCCTTCGCCGGCTTCGTCGCTTCTTACTACGCCGCGGTGAGCGCGCCGGACGGCCGCGTCTGGCTGATCGGCGGCGCACGCGGTGAGCCGGCGATGTCGCCGGCCATCGACCGCTTCGACCCTGCCACGGGCCGCTTCAGCCGCGTCGGCGCGCTGCGCACCGGCCGCACCCACCACCAGGCGGTTCGACTCGCAGACGGCCGCGTGCTGGTCTGCGGCGGCTGGGTGGCGGACGGCGATGCCAGGCTGGCGGAACTCATCGACGGCCAGAGCGGTGCGGTCAGCATCACGGGCCCGCTGACCACCCCGCGCACGTTTCATGCGGCGCTGGCGCTGCCCGATGGCCGTGTGCTGGTGAGTGGCGGCCTCGTCGGCCTGGATGCCCAAGGCCGGCAGGTCACCGACACGGCAGAGCTGTGGGAGCCTTCGACGGGTCGGTTCAGACGTGTCGTGCAGCGCATGGGTGTGGGCCGCGCGGCCCACAGCATGTCACTGCTGGCCGACGGCCGCGTGCTGATCGTCGGCGGGCATACGAACCCGGGCGAAAGCCTATTCGCCGAGATCTTCGACCCGCGTGTCGAGAGCTTCATGCCGCTGGCGGCCGCCCAGACGATGCGTGCCCAGCATGCTGCACATGTCGACAGCCAGGGACGGGTGCTGATCCTGGGCGGCGAGACATTGGACGCCAATGGCAACACCGTGGCGGTGGCCAGCGTCTTGCGGTACGAGCCGGCATCTGGCAACTTCGCGCCGCTGCCACCGCTGCGCGAGCCTCGCAGCGGTGCGGGCTCGGTGCTGCTGCCGTCTGGCCTGGTGCTGCTCTTCGGCGGGCTCCTGGCATCGGGGCAACACAGCGCCACGGCCGAGCGCTACGACCCGTCCGCTGGCGGGCAGGGGATCGCCGGGCTGGACTTTCCCCGTGCCGGGCACGGCGTGGCGCGGCTGCCCGACGGGCGCGTGCTGGTGGCCGGAGGTGAGGACAGCGACGGCAACCCAGTGCCCTCGGCGTTGATCTACGAATGAACACAGGAGTCAGACATGACGAGCAAGACTTCCCACGCCATGGCAATGCAGGCAGCCGCGCTCGCGGCGACCCTGAGCCTGGGCGCCTGCGCCAGCCTGCCGGCGGCGCGCATCGAGTTGCCCGACCCCCTGGCCACCGTCGCACCGCTCACCATGGAAAGCCCGATCGGCGTGGCCCGCGGTGAATTTCGGCTCGGCGACCTGCAGGGCAGTTTCGAACGCCAGGCCAGCCGGCTAGACCTGTTCGGCAAGCTCGCGCAGGACCGCGCGCTGGTGAGCTACACGCTGCAACCCGATGGTCTGCGTGCCGATTGCAAGCTGATCGGCAACACGGCCACGCTGGGTGTGCTGCAACTGCCGCTCAAGCGGGCAAACTACGCCTGCACATTCAGCCGCGAAGGTCAGCCGCTGTCGCAGCGGCTGGACCTGAAAGCCGAGGACGCGGCGGCGGGCACGCGTGAGGAGCGGCGCGGCAGCTTCGTGGCGGGTGGCGTCACGCTGGAAGTGCAATCGCTGCACCGCGTCGAGGGCTCGCCTTTGCCCCTGCCCGCGCCCGTGGGCTATGTCATGCGTCACCAGGGAAAGGTGGTGGCGGCGCTCGACCTCAACGACGTGAGGCCGCGGTTGTGGCAGCGCACGCCCGATGCGGCCACGTCCACCGCCGTCCTGCAGGCCGGGCTGGCCCTCGCGCTGCTCTGGGACCCGGCCTCACGCTGATCGAGCCCAGGAGCAAGGCACATAGCAAGACTGGACAACAAGGTGGTGCTCGTCACGGGTGCGGCGCGAGGTATCGGCCAGGCGATCGCTGCTGCCTTCGCCCGTGAAGGGGCGCGGGTCATCGTCACGGACATCGACGACACCCTGGGGCAAGCCAGCGCATCGCAAATCGGCGCCACCTGGATTCGCCGGGACGTACGCGACGAGATGGCCTGGACAGGCGCCTTGGCCCGGGTCCTCGATAGCCACGGCCAGCTGGACGTGCTGGTCAACAACGCCGGCATCATCGGGCTGGAGCCCGCGGCGGGCGGTGCGCCGCATCCGCACGACCCCGAACATGCCTCGCTGGAAGATTGGCATGCCGTGCACCGCACGAACCTCGACGGCGTGTTCCTGGGTTGCAAGCACGGCATCCGCGCCATGCGCAGGCAGGGTGCGGGCTCGATCGTCAACATTTCGTCGCGCTCGGGCATCGTGGGCGTGCCGGCCGCGGCGGCCTACGCGTCGAGCAAGGCGGCGGTGCGCAACCACACCAAGTCGGTGGCACTGTATTGCGCCGAGCAGCGGCTGGCGATCCGCTGCAACTCCATCCATCCAGCCGCTATCCTGACGCCAATGTGGGAACCGATGCTTGGCAGCGGGCCGCAACGTCTGCAGCGCATGGCGGCGCTGTGCGCCGACACGCCGCTGCGCCGCTTCGGCACCCCAGACGAGGTGGCTGCACTGGCCGTGCTGCTGGCAAGCGACGAGTCGGCCTATGTCACGGGCTCGGAATTCCATGTCGACGGCGGGCTGCTGGCGGGCTCGGCAGCGTTGCCCGAAGAAGCGCCAGCGCCGACGCGTTGACTGTCCGGGGCGCCAAGACGCGCCCCAAGACCCTGGCCACGAGCCGCTGTCAAAGGCCCAGCGTCTCGCCCCTGTCGGGCTTCCATCCCTCACGCGAACACGGTCAGGCCGGCGGTGCCGTCTGAAGCACAGGGCGGCCCTTTCCCGTGCCCGGGGATCGCGGGCCCTGATTCCTTCACGCTGCGCGTGAACGAGGCCCGCTTGGCGAACTGACCGGCTTGCAGGTCGCTGCGCTGCGCTTCGCTCGGTGCGGCGCCGGTCAGATCGCCACCCCGGTCACCCGCCATGCCCGTAGCCGGGCCGCTGAAGTCAGGGGGCACTGAAGTGCTCTCAGCGGCTCGACCGCCGCGCCATTCGCTGCGCTCGGTGTCACGCCGGCCGCAGAGCCGCCGCTGCTCGTGAATGTTCGGTCGGCTGCGCTGCAACCGCTGCGCCAGGCAAGCTGGCACATCGGCCGCGACGCTGCGCCGCCCGTGGGGGGTGGCAGCCCGTGCGCCAGTCGTCCCACCGCGCTCCCCCCACGGCGCCCCCGTCAAGAGTGAGGGGGACTTGTGGGGGGATCTTCAAGCGGTGGGCCAGGAAACTGGCTCACTGCTTCGGCTGCTGTGGAACCCCACCCATCCCCAACCCCTTCCCGTGAGGGAAGGGGCCATGCCCACCCCCCGCCCGCCCGTGGGCGGGAGCGAGGAAGTCCGAGCGAGAGGATCAGTTTTCAGGGCAACCCGGTCCGGGGCCTGGCTGATCTCTCACGCAAGGAGATATGGCCATGGCCAACGTTCAAGTGTTCCAACGTCACGCGCACCTGGCGGGCGCCGTCAAGCTCGAATTCGTCAACGGCCGCGAGGGCAAGATCGCCAAGGGCGTGTTGACCGCCATCAGCAACACCCGGCGCGGCAGCGGCGACAGCCGCGAGGAGGAGTCCACCGCGATCCAGTGGACGCTGTGGGGCAAGCAGGCCGAGAACGCCGCCGAGTACCTGGGCAAGGGCTCGCACGTCAACATCGTCGGCCGCCTGCGCAACAACAGCTACGAGAAGGACGGCGAAACCGTCTACGGCACGGCGTTCACGGCCGAGGAGATCGACTACCTCGACAGCCGCGCCGAGAGCGAAGCCCGCCGCAACGGTGGCCAGGGCGCCGAAGGCGTGCCGACCGCGCGCAGCGGCGAGCCGGTCGCACCTGCCGCCAGCACCCGCAAGCCCCGCACTGCGCACCAGCCGGCGCACGCCGACGCCTGAAGCCGAGCGGGTGGGCGCTGTCTTGGTCAAACAGCCAACGAGCCGCGCCCGCCCTTCGAACCTCATTCAACACCGCATTCAGCGATCGAAGGAAACCATCATGTACTCGACCCCGACCTTGGCGACCCGCTTTGCCCGCAACACCCGCGTGATGCGTGGCGACCAGCCCCTGAGCGAAGACCAGATGCGCGCCGCAGCGCCGTCCATCTTCGCCGAGGGCAAGCACGCGAACCGCTCCGAGCGCTACACCTACATCCCCACCATCGATGTCCTGCGCGGCCTGCGCAAGGAGGGCTTCGAGCCCTTCATGGTCGCCCAGGGCGCCAGCCGCGTGGAAGGCAAGGCGGAGTTAACCAAGCACATGATCCGCATGCGCCACGCCGGCCAGGGGCAGACCCGGCCCGAGGCAAACGAGATCATCCTGATCAACAGCCACGACGGTGCCAGCTCGTACCAGATGCTGGCCGGCATGTTCCGCTTTGTCTGCTGCAACGGCCTGGTGGTGGGCGAGGTGGTGGAGGACATCCGCATCCCGCACAAGGGCAACATCCAGGGCGAAGTGATCGAAGGCGCGTTCCGCGTGCTCGACGAGTTCGAGGCCGTGAGCGAGCACACCGAGGCGATGAAGGCGCTGCAGCTCGCGCGGCCCGAAGAAGTGGCTTTCGCGACCGCTGCCCTGGCGCTGCGCTTTGGAGAGCGCACCGTCGCGGAAACCGGAGGCCATCGGCCCGCCCCCGTGACGGCCGAGCAGCTGATCGAGGCGCGCCGGCCCGAGGACATCGGCCACAGCCTGTGGACGACCTTCCAGCGCGTGCAGGAGAACGTGATCCGCGGTGGCCAGCCCGGCCGCAGCGCGCAGGGGCGCCGGCTGCAGACCCGGCCGGTCGGCAGCATCGACCGCGGCGTGAGCCTCAACTGCGCGCTGTGGATGCTGGCCGAGGAGATGCGCAAGCTGAAGGCCTGAACCCGTGGGCCGACCGCGCTGGATTCGACCCCGAATCCAGCGCGCCCGCAGCTGCGCACCGATCCGACCGTCGGTGCGCAGCCGGCCGCGCCACTCCGCACGAGGTGATGGAATGAACATGGCACCCGAAACGCTCGACGATCTGGACACTTTCGCCGCACGCTCCGGC
>JAURZK010000053.1 GCA_030653505.1 Rubrivivax sp. | reverse complement strand
CCGTCCTGATCCGCCAGCAGCGGAGGCGCGCCTGCACGCACGCCACCGGCAGATGCGCAGGGCGGCGGTGGCACCTGCGGGCGTAGACCCCATGCGGGGCCGCCCGTCAGGTGGATCATCGATGGCGGTGTTCAGGGCAGGGCGGTGGATTCGCCACAGTAGTCGACCGCGCGGTGGGTCGGAGAACGCGGGTGACGCCGCCGCCCTGCAGCCACGAACGCAAGCATGGCCAACGCCAACTGGCGTCAGCAATGGGCCGCCAGCCGACACCGGTCGCACCTCAATCCCGGGTGACACGGATGACTTCTTCGAGCGACGTCGTGCCGTCGCGCACCAGCCGATCACCGTCTTCGCGCATGCTCTTCAGTCCGGCGGCGCGTGCCGCGGCCACCAGTTCCTGCTCGGGTGCACGGCTGTGCACCAGGGCCTGCACGTGTTCGTCGACGCGCATCAGTTCGTAGACGCCGGTGCGACCCTTGTAACCCGTCATGCTGCACCGGTCGCAGCCCACCGGGTGCCACCTCGCTTGTCCATCTTCGCCGTCGTCGCCCCTGCGCTTGCAGTGCGGGCACAGCTTGCGCACCAGGCGCTGCGCCAGCACACCCAGCAGGCTGCTGCTCAGCAGGAAGGGCTCGACACCCATGTCGATGAGCCGCGTCACGCTGCTCGGCGCGTCGTTGGTGTGCACGGTGGCCAGCACCAGGTGGCCGGTGAGGCTGGCCTGGATGGCGATGCTCGCGGTCTCGTAGTCGCGGATCTCGCCGATCATGATGACGTCCGGGTCCTGGCGCAGGATGGCGCGCAGCGCCTTCGCAAACGTCAGGTCGATCTTCGGGTTCACCTGCGTCTGGCCGATGCCGGCCAGTTCGTACTCGACCGGGTCTTCCACCGTCAGCACGTTGGTGGTGGCGGTGTCGACGCGGCCCAGCGACGCATACAGCGTCGTCGTCTTGCCCGAACCCGTGGGCCCGGTGACGAGCACGATGCCGTGCGGCTGCTGGATCAGCCGCGCGAAGCTGCTCAGCACCTCGCCGTCCATGCCCAGGCCTTCGAGGGTGAAGCGGCTCTCGGTCTTGTCCAGCAGGCGCAGCACCGCACGTTCGCCATGCGACGAAGGCAGCGTGCTCACGCGCACGTCGATGGCGCGGCCGCCGATGCGCAGGCTGATGCGGCCGTCCTGCGGCAGGCGCTTTTCGGCGATGTCGAGCTCGGCCATGATCTTCAGCCGGCTGATCAGCGCGGCGTGCAGCGCCTTGTTCGGCTGCACCACCTCGCGCAGCGTGCCGTCCACCCGGAAGCGCACGCTGGAACTGCGCTCGTAGGGCTCGATGTGGATGTCGGATGCGCCGTCCTTCGCCGCCTGCGTCAGCAGGGCGTTGAGCATGCGGATGATGGGCGCGTCGTCGGCGGCTTCCAGCAGGTC
>JAURZK010000088.1 GCA_030653505.1 Rubrivivax sp. | reverse complement strand
CCGAGGAAACAGCTGCCTGGCTGCGGGATCAGGGCTACGACGCGCTCGCCTATCACGCCGGCATGGACAGGGCCGCGCGGGAGGCCAACCAGACGCGTTTCCAACATGGGGAGGCGGTCGTCATGGTTGCCACCATCGCCTTCGGCATGGGCATCGACAAGCCCGACGTTCGTTTCGTCGCGCATCTGGACCTGCCCAAGAACATCGAGAGCTACTACCAGGAGACCGGCCGCGCCGGGCGGGACGGCCTGCCCGCCGATGCCTGGATGACCTACGGCCTGGCGGATGTGGTCAACCAACGGCGCATGATCGACGACAGCGACGCCGGCGATGACTTCAAGCGCCTGCAGCGCGGCAAGCTCGACGCGCTGCTGGCACTGAGCGAAGCCCACGATTGCCGCCGTGTGCGGCTGCTGAGCTACTTCGGCCAGGACAGCCAGCCCTGCGGCAACTGCGACAACTGCCTGCACGCACCCGCCACCTGGGACGCCACCGAGGCCGCGCGCAAGGCGCTCAGCTGCATCTACCGCTTCCGCCAGGCCGGCGGCCAGCGTTACGGGGCTGTGCACCTCATCGACGTGCTGCGCGGCAAGCTGACCGACAAGGTGACCGAGCGTGGGCACGAGCGCCTGTCCACCTTCGGCATCGGCGCCGACGTGAGCGAGGTGCAGTGGCGGCTGGTGCTACGCCAGCTCATCGCGCTGGGGCATGTACATGCGGAAGGCGAGTTCAACACCCTGGGCCTGAGCGACAGCGCGCGCGAGGTGCTGCGCGGCGAGGTGCCGGTCCGCCTGCGTGTGCCGGCCGACCCGAAGCCGCGCGGCAGGGCCGGCCGCGAGCGCAGCCCTCGCGGCATGGGCAGCACGGGGGGCGCCGGCAGCAAGCCGGCGCCGATGCCACTGAACGCCGCCGCCACCGAACGCTACGCCGCGCTGAAGGCCTGGCGCGCCGAGGTGGCGCGTGAGCACAACCTGCCGGCCTACGTCGTCTTCCACGACGCCTCGCTGGCCGAGATGGCGCGCGAGCAGCCCGGCACGCTGGACGCGCTGGCCGGCATCAGCGGCGTCGGCGCGAAAAAGCTCGAGGCCTACGGCGCCGAAATCCTGCGCGTGCTGGCCGGCTGACGCGTTTCGTCCCTTTTTCACGCGCCACCCATTCAAGCGGCCGCGGGCCATGCCGACTCGCGCCCGCGCGAGCCTGCCGCGCGCAGTCGGCGGGCATACTGGGAACGAGGGAATTCAACGGCGGCAATCCCCAAGCCAGGGGATAAACGCCTGAATCGCGAGGAGCGGGCGACTTTGTTCCATCACCCTGAGAAGACCGATACCAGCGGCGGGCCAGGCGCACATGCGCTCGCCGCCCTGGACGGGACCGCGGCTGGATGAGCCCGCAGCAGGCGCTGAAGCGTCGCGACGCGGCGCGCGAAATCCCGCCGCAGCATGGCACGCAGGTGCTCGGCCGCTTTGCCCGCACCGAACTTGCCACCACGCCGGTGGACGCCGTGCTGCAGTCGCAGCGCTTCGCCTGTCTCTTTGCCGGGCTGCCGGTGGCCTGCCTGCTGCTGGCCGGCGACGGCGAACTGCTCGAACACAACGCCGCCGCCGGGCACCTGCTGGGGCTCGACGCACGCAGCGCCGTGCCCGTCCATCTGCACCATCTGGCCGACAGCAGCGACGAGCAGGGACGCGTGCAGACCGCCCTGCTGCAGGCGCAGGCTGGTGGTGCCTGCACGCTCGAAGGCGTCGGCCTGCGCGGTGCCGGGCGGCGGCGCTTCAGCGGCCAGCTGCAGCTGACGCGGCTGCCCGCCACGCCGGGTGGCGCAGACGCGCAGTTCGCCTGCACCCTGCTCGACCAAAGCGAACGCCTGCGCGACCTGCATGCGCTGGAAACCTCGGCCGAGACGCTGCGCCAGCGTGAGGCCTTCCTGGCCGAATCGGCGCGGCTGGCGCGTGTGGGCGGCTGGGAGCTCACGCTGTGGCCGCGCGCGCTGCGCTGGTCGGCGCAACTGCGCACGCTGCTCGAACTGCCGGCGCACGTTCCCGCCTCGCTGGAATCGACACTGGCGTGCTGCGCACCGCAAGACCGCGCCGCCTTCGCCACCGCGATCGCCGCGGCAGAACGCGGCCAGGGTTTCGCGATCGAACTCGACATGCACAGCGCCACAGGGCGCCTGCTGCGTGTGCTGGCCGTGGGCTCGCCCGAGATCGTTGCCGGTGCCGTGGTACGGGTCAGCGGCGCGTTGCAGGACATCAGCGCGCAGCACCAGGTGCGGCGCGAGATCGGCGTGCTCACCGAACGCCTGGCCATCGCCAACGAAGCCGGCGGCATCGGCGTGTGGGACTGGGATATGGCCCAGGGCAGCCTCACCTTCGACGCCCGCCTGTGCCAGCTGCTGGGCGTGGACGCCACCCCTGCCGGCACACTGGCCGAAGCGCTGCAGCCACGCCTGCAGACGCAGGAACACGCCCACCTGCAGGCCGCGCTGGACGCCGCGGTGCAGCAGCAGGCGCCGCTGAACGTGGAGTTGCAGCGCCACGCCGGCCCTGACGCGTCGGGCGACCGCTGGCTGCACGTCACCGGTCGCGCCCACGCCGATGTGCAGGGCCGCGTGGTGCGCCTGATCGGCTGCGCCTGGGACAGCAGCCGCGAGCACGAAGCGCTGCGCCTGGTGGCCGCCAAGGAGGCCGCCGAAAGCGCCAGCCAGGCCAAGAGCGCCTTCCTCTCGCGCATGAGCCACGAACTGCGCACGCCGCTGAACGCCATCCTCGGCTTTTCGCAGCTGATGCGATTGGAAGCCGACAGCGGCGACCTGGTGCTCAAGCCGCACCGCGTGATGCTCATCGAAAGCGCCGCGCGCCACCTGCTCGACCTCGTCAACGAGGTGCTCGACGTCTCGCGCATCGAAGCCGGGCGTGTCGACGTGCAACTGGGCTCGATCGACCTGCGTCGTGTCGTCGCCGAGTCGCTGCCCATGGTGCAGGGCCTGGCCGAACGCGACGGCGTCGCGCTGGTGGACGAGGCGGGCGTTGGCGCCCCGTGCTGGGTGCTGGGCGACCGGTTGCGGCTGAAGGAGGTGGTGATCAACCTGCTGTCCAACGCCGTCAAGTACAACCGGCCGGGTGGGCGCGTGCACATCGTGGCCGTGGCCAGGGGCCACGAGATCGAGCTGACCGTCACCGACACCGGCCGCGGGCTGAACGAAGACCAGCTGGCGGGACTGTTCCAGCCCTTCAACCGCGTCGGCGCCGAGTCCTCCGGCATCGAAGGATCGGGCATGGGCCTGTTCGTCAGCCGGCGCTTCGTCGAGCTGATGGGCGGCCACATCGGCGTCGAGAGCCAGGTCGGCCAGGGCACCACGGTGCGCCTGCGGCTGAAGCTGCCCGAGACGTCCTGATTCCCGGGTGTGGGGCCGCCCCTGCACGCGCAGGACGGCGTCGTTATGATGGCCGGTTGCCCTGCGCCCTCACCATGCCCCTGCCGAAGAACGTCTCGAAGCCGCCCCGCGCACCTTTTCAGGAAGCCCGCACGCTCCGTGTCAGGGGTGCGCGCACCCACAACCTGAAGAACATCGACCTCGACATCCCCAAGCACGCGCTGGTGGTGATCACGGGGCTGAGCGGCAGCGGCAAGAGCAGCCTGGCCTTCGACACGCTCTACGCCGAAGGGCAACGCCGCTACGTGGAAAGCCTGAGCGCCTACGCGAGGCAGTTCCTGCAGCTGATGGACAAGCCCGACGTCGACGTCATCGAGGGCCTGTCACCCGCCATCAGCATCGAGCAGAAGGCCACCAGCCCCAACCCGCGCAGCACCGTCGGCACGATCACCGAGATCCACGACTACCTGCGCCTGCTCTACGCCCGCGCCGGCACGCCCTATTGCCCCGACCACGGGCTGCCGCTGCAGGCACAGAGCGTGAGCCAGATGGTCGACGCCGTGCTGGCGCTGCCCGAGGACACCCGGCTGATGATCCTGGCGCCCGTGGTGCGCGACCGCAAGGGTGAGTTCGAGGACCTCTTTGCCGACATGCAGGCGCGCGGCTACGTGCGCTTCCGCGTCGGCAGCGACGGCCAGCCCGGCGCCGTGCTCGAAGCCGACGCGGTGCCGAAGCTGAAGAAGGCCGAGAAGCACGACATCGACGTCGTCATCGACCGCCTGAAGACCAAACCCGACATCAAGCAGCGCCTGGCCGAGAGTTTCGAGGCTTCGTTGCGCATCGCCGACGGGCGTGCCATCGCGCTGGAGATGGACGGCGGCCGCGAGCATCTCTTCAGCAGCAAGTTCGGTTGCCCGGTGTGCAGCTACTCGCTGAGCGAACTCGAGCCGCGCCTGTTCAGCTTCAACAGTCCGGTGGGCGCCTGCCCGGCCTGCGACGGCCTGGGCCAGGTGACGGCGATGGACCCCGAGCGTGTCGTCGCCTTCCCGTCGCTGAGCCTGGCCGCCGGCGCCGTGAAGGGCTGGGACCGCCGCAACGCCTACACGCACACGCTGCTGGAAAGCGTGGCCAGGCACTACGGCTTCGACATCGAGACCACCTTCGAGGATCTGCCAGAGACGGCACGCCAGGTGCTGCTTTTCGGCAGCGGTGAAGACGACATCGAGTTCATCTACGAAGCCGAAGGCGTGGGCAAGGCAGGCCGCGGCAAGTCTCGTGCGGTGAAACGCCAGCATCCCTTCGAAGGCATCATCCCCAACTTCGAGCGCCGCTTCCGCGAGACCGACTCGGTGGCCGTGCGCGAGGAACTGGCGCGCTACCAGGCCGCCAAGCCCTGCCCGCAGTGCGATGGCTCGCGCCTGCGACGCGAGGCACGCCACGTCTTCCTGCAGCACGCCGACGGCGTGAAGGGCCCGCCGATCTACGAAGTCGAGCACGCCACGCTGGCCAACGCGCTGGCCACCTTCGACAGCCTGAAATTGCCCGGCGCGAAGGGCGAGATCGCCGAGAAGATCGGGCGCGAGATCCGCAGCCGGCTGCGCTTCCTGAACGACGTGGGGCTGAGCTACCTCAGCCTGGACCGCGGCGCCGATACGCTCAGCGGCGGCGAGTCGCAGCGCATCCGCCTGGCCAGCCAGATCGGCAGCGGCCTGTCCGGCGTGATGTACGTGCTGGACGAACCCAGCATCGGCCTGC
>JAURZK010000086.1 GCA_030653505.1 Rubrivivax sp. | reverse complement strand
CGCGCCTTCGCCACCCCCCAGGCGGGCTCTGGCAGCGGCCAGGCAGAGCCGGTTTCGCGCCAGGGCTCGGTTGCGGCCGGCTTGTCGCCACGGCGTCGTGGCTGAAGCCGCCCTCGACGGCCTGATCGACGCGCTGCGCCGCCTGCCCGGGGTGGGCGTGAAGTCGGCGCAGCGGCTGGCCTTCCACCTGCTGCAGCACGACCGCGACGGAGCACGCCGCCTGGCCACGGCGCTGAACGACGCCGTGCAGCGCATGCACCACTGCCAGCGCTGCCACACCTTCACCGAAGCCGAGGTGTGCAGTACCTGTCTCGACCCGCGGCGCGATGCGCGCCTGCTGTGCGTGGTGGAAACGCCCGCCGACCAGGCGGCGCTGGAGCGCAGCGGCAGCTACAAGGGCCAGTACTTCGTGCTCATGGGCCGCATCAGCCCGCTCGACGGCCTGGGCGCGGACGACATCGGTGCCGCGCGGCTGCTGGAACGTGCGGCGGAGGGCGGCGTCGAGGAAGTCATCCTGGCCACCGGCTTCACCGCCGAGGGTGAGGTCACGGCGCACGCGCTGGCCACGGCACTGAAGGCGCGTGGCATCAAGGTCACGCGGCTGGCGCGTGGGGTGCCGGCCGGCAGCGAACTCGAGTACGTCGACCTGGGCACCATCGCGCACGCGATGGGGGACCGGCGCTGAGACTCCTCAGGCCCCACCCGCGCGGCCTGGCGGCGCTGTTTGCCTTGTTGGCCGCTCCGCTGCTGGCCTGGGGGCAGGGCGGCTGGTTCGACGGCACGCGGCCGGCAGTGCTGGCCCACCAGGCCGTGGCGCTGCTGGCCGACGCCGGCAGCCACGGCCTGGAGCCCGGCGACTATGGCACCGCGCCGCTGCAGGCCGCGCTGGCTGCCGCAGCACAAGGCCCGCCGCCCACGCCGGCGCAGGCCGCGCAGCTGTCGCTGGCGCTGGACGCCGCGCTGCAGCGCTACCTGCAGCACCTGAACGCCGGCCGTGTCGACCCGAAACAGGTGCACCAACGCTTTCCCCTGCCCGAACCCGCGGCGCGCTTCGATGCCTCGACTGCCTTGCGCGACGCGCTGGCCACGGGGCGCCTGGACGGCGCGTTGGCGGCGGCCGTCCCCCGGCTGCCGGTTTACGAGGGTCTGCGCAGGGCGCTGGCACGCTACCGCGAACTCGCGGGACACGCAGCCTGGGCGCAGCGCCTGCCTTCGCTGCCACCCGCCGCCAAGCGTGGCGGGCCGGCGGTGCTCGAGCCCGGGCAGGCCTGGAGCGGACTCGACGCGCTGGCGCAGCGGCTGCGCCTGCTGGGCGACCTGCCGCCAGCCACCACAGGCGCGTTGCCGCTGCCCGTGCCCGTGCCCGTGGCAGCGCCCGCCGAGCCGGCGGCGCCCGCGTCGTCGGCGCTGCCGCCGCGGCTGCTGGCCGCGCCCGTCTACGACGGCGAACTCGTCGACGCCGTGAAGGCCTTCCAGCGCCGCCACGGCCTGGCCGGTGACGGCGTCGTCGGCCGCGCCACCTGGCAGGCGCTGCAGGTGAGCCCGGCGCAGCGGCTGCGCCAGATCGAGCTGACCCTGGAACGCCTGCGCTGGACCCCGCTGCTGCAGGGCCCGCGCATGATCGTCATCAACGTGCCCGAGTTCGTGCTGCGCGCCTACGAGGTGCACGACGGCCAGGTGCGGGTGCAGCAGACGATGAAGGTCATCGTCGGCCGCGCCTACGCCAGCCGCACGCCGCTGTTCAGCGAACCCATGCGGCGCATCGAGTTCAGCCCCTACTGGAACGTGCCGGCGTCGATCGCGCGCCAGGAACTGGTACCGCAGCTGCGCCGCAACCCGGGCGTCTTCTCCGCCCTGGGCTACGAGTTCGTGACCGGCGGCGGGCAGGTGGTGACCTCGCTGCGCCCCGACCTGCTGGACGCCGTGCTCGCTGGCAACGCCCGCATCCGCCAGCGGCCGGGGCCGAAGAACGCCCTGGGCGACATCAAGTTCGTGTTCCCGAACAACGATGCCATCTACCTGCACCACACGCCTGCGGTGGGCCTCTTCGGTCGCGACCGGCGCGACTTCAGCCACGGCTGCATACGCGTGGAAGACCCGGTGGCGCTGGCGCTTTTCGTGCTGGCGCGGCAGCCCGAATGGCCGGAGGAACGCATCCGCGCCGCGATGTCGGCCGGCAGCATGTCGCTGCTGACGCTGGACGAGCCGCTGCCGGTGCTCATCGCCTACGGCACGGCCCTGGCGACGCAGGGGCAGGTGCGCTTCTTCGACGATGTCTATGGCTATGATGCAGTGCTCGACCGCGCCTTGCGCCAGCGACGGCTGCCGCCGCTGCCCAGCCCCAACCTGCCATGACCAAGCCGCTTACCGTCCATCGCCGTCACGTGCTGCGCAGCTGCGCCCGCGCGGCGGCACTCGCCTTGCCCGGCTGGGCCGGTCTCACCCAGGCAACCCATGCCTCGGCGCCCGCCACTGCGCTGACCACCGAGCGCGCGCTGGCCCTGCGCCACCTGCACACGCGCGAAAGCCTGCCGCCGCTGGTCTACGCCCAGGCCGACGGCTACCTGGGCTCCGCGCTGCAGACGCTGAACCGCTTCCTGCGCGACCACTACAGCGGCGACATCGGCGTGATGGACCCGCAGCTCTTCGACCTGCTGCACCGCGTGCAGGCTGCACTGGGCGGTCGCGCGGCGCTTGTCGCGCCCTACGAGGTCATCTCGGGCTACCGCTGCCCGGCCACCAACAGCCATCTGAAACAGACGCGCGGCGGCGGTGTCGCCCAGCGCAGCCTGCACATGGACGGCCGCGCCATCGACGTGCGCCTGCCCGGCGTGCCGCTGGCCGAACTGCGCGACGCCGCGCGTTCGCTCAAGGCCGGCGGCGTGGGCTACTACCCACGCGACGGCTTTGTGCACCTGGACACCGGGCGCACCCGGCACTGGTAGGCGCGAGGCCCAGGGCGGCCTGCCGTGTGAGCTTCAGTCTGCCACCGCGGCCCGGTAGGCGTGCCAGGAGGCATGGCCCAGCACCGGCCCGACCACGAGCAGCCCGACGAAACCCGGCAGCATGGCCAGGAACACGAGCGCGGCGATGGTCACACCCCAGAACAGCATCACCGGCGTCTGTGTCAGCACCAGGCGCATGCTGGTCAGGCCGGCGGTGATGGCGTCGGTGCGGCGGTGCAGGATCATCGGCATCGACACCACGCTGACGCTGTAGATCAGCGTCGCGAACAGGGCGCCCAGGGCCAGCCAGACGACCAGGAAGACGAGGTTCTCGCCGGACACCAGCGCCATCAGCGAACCGCGAAAGTCGGGCAGGCCGTCGAAGGTGACGGCGAAGACCACCAGCGTGGCGCGCGCCCACAGCATCTCCAGCACCAGCAGCACGACGCCGAAGATGGCCAGCTGCCCGGTGCGCGCCTGCCAAGCCAGCACCGAGTCGGCAAAACCCGGCCGCTCACCTTCTTCCAGCCGCTGGCTGACGCGGTACATGCCCAGGCACATGAAGGGCCCGACGAGCAGGAAGCCGCCCGACAGCGCCAGCACGTAGGCCGGCGAGCTTTCGAACACCAGCAGCAGCGCCCAGCCCATGACGGTGAAACAGCTGCCGTAGAACAGGCCGATGCCCGGCGCCTGCCTGAAGTCGTGCCAGCCGGCCCGCAGCCAGCGCAGCGGGTCGGACCAGCCCACCGGGTTCAGCACGGTGGCCGGCGTCGCCCCGCGTTCGGCCGCCGCTTCGGCGGGCGTGGCACCAGCAGAGCTCTCGGGTGGGTTCATGCAGGGTGGGTAGCGGACAAGGGCCCACGAGGTTAGGGGCCGATGGGCCGGCCGTCCACCCGTGCTCGCCCTGTAGCGCCGTCGTCAGTCTTCGTCGTCGTCGCGGTGCTGCGCACTGCGGCGTATGGCGCGCAGCAGCCACAGACCACCGGCCGCCGCGCCCAGGTAGCCCAGCAGCCCGAAGGCCGGCAGGCCGAAGAGCTGGGGACCGCCACCCACCGTCATGACGATCGACGAACCGATGATCAAGGCCGCGATGACGAGCGCGATCGACACCCGGCTCGCGGCGCGGTCGATCTGGTCGCCCGTGCGCTTGAGGTGCGCGATGTCGATGCCCACCTGCACGCGGCCCTGGCGCGCGCGGCGCAGCAGCTGCGCAACGTCGGCAGGCAACTGGCCCAGCGTGCCCAGCGTGCCGGTCAGCGCCTGCCAGCCGCGCTGGCCCAGCGCCTTGGGCGTGTAGCGCTGGCGCAGCACGTGGCGCAGCAGCGGCAGCGCCTCGGCGGCCATGTGGAAGTCGGGGTCGAGGCCGCGGCCCATGCCATCCAGCGAGATGAAGGCCTTGATCAGCAGCGCCAGGTCGGCGGGCAGCGCCAGCTTGTGCTCGCGCAGCACGTTGGTGACCTCCACCAGCATCTGCGCCAGGTTCAGCTGCGCCAGCGGCGTGCCGTGGTGCTGGTCGACGAAGGCCTCGATCTCGTCTTCCAGCGTCGCCACCTGCACGCCGTGGCCGTGACCGGTCCAGTCGATGAGCACGTCGGCGACGTCGGCCGGGCGCTTTTCCACCAGGCCCAGCAGCAGGCGCAGCAGTTCTTCGCGGCGCCGCGGCGACAGGCGCCCGACCATGCCGAAGTCGATGAAGGCCAGCCGGTTCCCCGGCAGGTAGAAGACGTTGCCCGGGTGCGGGTCGGCGTGGAAAAAACCGTCCTGCACGATCTGCTTCATCACCGCATGGGCGCCGCGCTTGGCCAGCAGCTTCAGGTCCAGGCCTTCGCGCCGCACGCGTTCGAGGTCTTCGCCAGGCACACCCGCGATGCGCTCCTGCACGTTGATGCGCATGCCGGTGTAGGCCCAGTGCACCCGCGGGATCACCACCTCGGGCAGCGCGGCCATGTTGGCGGCGATGCGCTCGGCGTTGCGGCACTCGTGCGCCAGGTCCATCTCCAGCTTCAGGCTGCGCCCGAACTCGCGCACCAGCTGTCGCGGGCGATAGGGGCGCAGTGCGGGCCAGTCGGTCTCGGCGACGGCGGCCAGGCGTTCGATGAGGCGAAGGTCGGCTTCCACGGTCTCGGTGATACCGGGGCGACGGATCTTCACGACAACCTCGCTGCCGTCGGCCAGCGCCGCGCTGTGCACCTGCGCAATGGACGCGGCGGCCAGCGGTTCGGGGTCGAAACGCGCGAACACCGTCTCGGGCTCGGCGCCCAGGTCCTCACGCAGCTGGGCACGCAGTGCTTCCAGAGGCAAGCCGGGCACGCGGCTGTGCAGGCGGCCGAACTCGCTGATCCATTCCGGCCCGAAGAGGTCGGCGCGGCCGGCCAGGATCTGGCCCAGCTTGACGAAGGTGGGGCCCAGTTCTTCCAGCGCACGCCGCACCTGCACCGGCGGTGGCAGGCGGGCCAGTTCGTCGGCGTGTTCGCGGTGCAATGCGTGGCCGGCCTTGGCCAGCGCGTCGGCCAGGCCCAGCCGGCGCACAGCGTCGCCCAGGCCGTGGCGCATGGCCACGCTGGCAATCTCTTGCAGGCGGCCGATGTCGCGCGCGGCGCTCAGGGTTTCGAGCAGCATGACGCCACCAGTATGGCCGCGTTACCCAGTTTCCCGCCACGGAACCGGCTCTGCCGGGCCGTTGGCGGACGGCCCCCTCGGGGGGTAGCGAGCACCAGCGAGCTTGGGGGCTTCACTTCCCGCGGCGCACGCGCAGGATCTCGTCCAGCACCAGGCAGCACGCACCCAGCGTGATGGCGCTGTCGGCGATGTTGAAGACCGGGAAGTAGCCACCGCTGAACACCGGCGACAGGATGTCGAAGCGGAACTGCAGGAAGTCGACGACGTAGCCGTGCAGCAGGCGGTCGATGACGTTGCCCAGGGCGCCGCCCATGATCATCGACACCGCGAAGCAGAACAGCTTCTGCGTCGGGTGGCTGCGCATCATCCAGACGATGAAGCCCGAGACCACCAGCCCCAGTGCGGTGAAGAACCAGCGCTGCCAGCCCGCGGCGTCGGCCAGGAACGAGAAGGCCGCGCCCTTGTTGTGGGCGCGCACGAGGTTGAAGAAGTCGGTGACGGGGCGCACGTCACCGAGCTGGAAGGCACCGATGATCAGCGTCTTCGTCACCTGGTCGGCCAGGATGACGATGGCCGCCAGGCCCAGCCACAACCACAGCCCGGGGCCGCCGGAACGTGTGGCCATGGTGCTCAGGCCACGGCGCGGGTTTCGCCCGCGCCGTAGAGGTTGCTGGTGCAGCGGCCGCACAGCGTGGCGTGCTGGGCATCGTGGCCGACGTCTTCGCGCCAGTGCCAGCAGCGTTCGCACTTCCTGTGCGCGCTGGCGGCCACTTGCACGGCCAGCGGCTGGCCGTCGGGCGCGCCGACGAGCGTGACGGCCGAGGTGATGAAGACGAACTTCAGGTCGTCGCCCAGTGTGTCCAACAGCGCATGGTCTTCGGCGGTGACCGTCACCGTCACCTCGGCCTGCAGCGACGAGCCCAGGCCACCGGCGGCGCGCAGCGTCTCGATCTCCTTGTTCACCGCGTCGCGCAGTTCACGCACACGCGCCCACTTCGCCAGCAGCGCAGCGTCGGGGGTGCCGAGCGACCAGTAGGTCTGCGTGAAGATGCTGTCGGTGGCGCCGTGGCCACCGTCGAAGAACTTCCACGCTTCTTCGGCCGTGAAGCTGAGGAAGGGCGCCATCCAGCGCAGCATGGCGTGCGTGATGTGCCAAAGCGCGGTCTGCGCGCTGCGCCGCGCGCGTGAACCGGCGGCAGTCGTGTACAGCCGGTCTTTCAGCACGTCGAGGTAGAAGGCGCCCAGGTCCTCGCTGCAGAAGACCTGCAGCTTGCCCACCACCGGATGGAACTCGTGGACCTCGAAGTGGGCCAGGATCTCGGCCTGCAGCTGCGCCGTGCGCGCCAGCGCCCAGCGGTCGATCTCGAGCATCGAGTCCGCCGGCACGGCATCGGTCTTGGCGTCGAAGTCAGAGGTGTTGGCGAGCAGGAAGCGCAGCGTGTTGCGGATGCGGCGGTAGGCGTCGACGACACGGGCCAGGATCTTGTCGTCGACGCTGAGGTCGCCCGAGTAGTCTGTGGCGGCGCACCACAGGCGGATGATCTCCGCGCCCAGCTGCTGCGTGACCTTGCCCATCTCGGTCATGTTGCCCAGGCTCTTGCTCATCTTGCGGCCCTGGCCGTCGACCGTGAAGCCGTGCGTGAGCAGGCCGCGGTAGGGCGCACGCCCTTCGAGCGCACAGCCGATGAGCAGCGACGAATGGAACCAGCCGCGGTGCTGGTCGTGGCCTTCGAGGTAGAGGTCGGCCTCGGGGCCGCTGGTGTGGTGGCCGGGGTTGTCGGCCGTGCCACGGTGGCTGCCGCGCAGCACGTGGTTGAAGGTGCTGCCGCTGTCGAACCAGACGTCGAGGATGTCCTGGCTCTTCGCGTAGTCGCCCGCCTCGGCACCCAGCCATTCAGCGGGGTCAAGCTGGCTCCAGGCTTCGATGCCACCCTGTTCGACCAGCGCAGCCGCACGGTCCATCAGTGCCAGCGTGTCGAGGTGCAGTTCACCCGTCACCTTGTGCAGGAAGAAGGGCAGGGGCACACCCCAGCTGCGCTGGCGGCTGATGCACCAGTCAGGGCGGTTGGCGATCATGTCGCGCAGGCGGGCGCGGCCGTTATCCGGGTAGAAGTGGGTCGCTGCGATGGCTTCCAGCGCGGTTTCGCGCAGCGTGCCGGGCGCCTTGTCGACGGTGCAGACGCCAACGCCTTCGTCCATGCGCACGAACCACTGCGCCGCGGCGCGGTAGACCACCGGCGACTTGTGGCGCCAGCAGTGCGGGTAGCTGTGCAGTTGCTCGCTGGTGGCGAGCAGACGGCCGGCGTCCTTCAAGGCCTGAACGATCAGCGGGTTGGCCTTCCAGATGTGCTGGCCGCCGAAGAGCGGCAGCGCCGCTTCGTAGGCGCCCGAACCCTGCACCGGGTTCAGGATCTCGTCGACCTTCATGCCGTGGGCCAGGCAGCTGTTGAAGTCTTCCAGGCCGTAGGCGGGCGACGAGTGCACGATGCCGGTGCCGTCGTCGGCGGTGGCGTAGTCGGCGAGATACACGGGCGACAGGCGGTCATAGCCCGCGTCCACGTGGGCCAGGGGGTGGCGGAAGTTCAGCCCGCCGAGCTTCTCGCCCACCGTCGTGGCCAGCACCGTTCCGGTCAGGCCGTAACGTGCCAGGCAGGTGTCGACCAGCGCCTCGGCCAGCAGCAGCACGCCACGTTCGGTGTCGACCAGCGCGTACACCAGCGCCGGGTTCAGGTTCAGCGCCTGGTTGGCGGGCAGTGTCCAGGGGGTTGTCGTCCAGATGACGGCAAACGCCTCCTTGGCCAGCGACGGCAGCCCGAAGGCGGCGGCAAGTCTGTCGGGTTCGGCGGCGAGGAAGGCGACGTCGACCGTCGGGCTCTTCTTGTCGGCGTACTCGATCTCGAACTCGGCGAGTGAACTTCCGCAGTCGAAGCACCAGTACACCGGCTTGCTGCCGCGGTAGACGTAGCCGCGCTCCATCAGGCGCTTGAGCACACGCATCTCACCGGCTTCGTTGCCCGGGTCCATCGTGCGGTAGGGGTGGGCCCAGTCGCCCAGCACACCCAGGCGCTGGAAGTCGGCCATTTGCTGCGCGATCTGCTCGGTGGCATAAGCGCGGCTCAGCGCCTGCACCTTGTCGCGCGGCAGGCCGCGGCCATGGGTCTTCTCGATGGCGTTTTCGATTGGCAGGCCGTGGCAGTCCCAGCCCGGCACGTAGCGTGCATCGAAGCCCGCGAGCTGGCGGCTCTTCACCACCATGTCCTTCAGGATCTTGTTGACGGCGTGGCCGATGTGCAGCTTGCCGTTGGCGTAGGGCGGACCGTCGTGCAGCACGAAGAGCGGCGCGCCGTGGCGGGCCAGGCGCAGGCGCTGGTAGAGGCCGCTGTCCTTCGTGGTGTCGTTCCAGGCCTCGATCCACGCCGGTTCACGCTTGGGCAGGTCGCCGCGCATCGGGAAGGGTGTGTCGGGCAGGTTCAGCGTCTTGCGGTAGTCGGGGGCGGGGGCGTTCATGGCAGGTCCTCGGGCCGCGGCGTGCGGCAGGCTGAGCAGGCTGGGTGCCGCTGGGCGGCGTCGTACAGCGCGCGGGCGAGCGGCCGGAAGGGCCGCCCGCGGCTTTCAGCGCTGGGGCCGACTAATTCGGTCGCGCGTTCTGTCGCGCGTTCTGTCGCGAATACGGTCGTGCATGGCCTGCCGGTGCGGGGTGGCGTGCCAGCGAAGGTGCAGAGACGAGAGCGTCGACATGGACTCGATTCTAAGCGGCCGCCTGGGCATGCCAGGCCGCGGCGTCGGCGGTGTCGCGGGTGATGCCGTCCTGCAGCGCCTGCAGCGACGTGTACTTCACCTCGTCGTGCAGCTTGTGCAGCAGTTCGACGCGCACCAGGCGGCCATAACCCGCATCAGGGCCGAGCTCGGTCGGCCAATCCAGGCAGTGCACTTCCAGCAGCACACGCCCGGCATCTTCCACGCTGGGCCGCACGCCCAGGCTGGCGACGCCGGTCAGGGCACGCCCGGCCAGGCCGTGCACACGCACCGCGAAGATGCCGTGCGCGGCTGGGTTGGGGTGGCCGAAGCGCAAGTTGAGCGTGCGAAAGCCGAGGTCGCGACCGAGCTTGCGGCCGTGCAGCACGTGGCCGCTGACGCTGTAGGGCCGGCCCAGCAGGGCCTCGGCCTGCGCCATGTCGCCGCGGGCCAGCGCGTCGCGCACGGCCGAACTGGACACACGCAGCCCGTGCACCTCGTAGCTGAGCATGCGTGCGACGTCGAAGCCTGCGGCCGGGCCGGCGGCGTCGAGCATGGCGTAGTTGCCGGCACGCTTGGCGCCGAAGTTGAAGTCGTCGCCCACCAGCACGTACTTCGCGCGCAGGCCATGCTGCAGCACGTCGGTGATGAAGGCCTGCGGCGCCATGCCGGCGAAGCGGTCGTTGAAGGGCACGATCACCACCTCGTCGATGCCGCAGCGCTGCAGTTCGCAGAGCTTGTCGCGCAGCGTGCCGATGCGCGCCGGCGCGATTTCGGGTTTGCCCAGCCGGCGCGCGAAGTGGTCGCGCGGGTGGGGTTCGAAGGTCAGCACGCAACTGGGCACGCCGCGGTGGCGGGCCTCGTTGGTCAGCAGCGCCAGCATGGCCTGGTGGCCGCGGTGCACACCGTCGAAGTTGCCTATCGTCACGGCGCAGCCGTGCGCATGGGTTCGTGACGGCGAGGCGGGCGGAGGGCGGTGGGAACCGCGTTGGATGCGCATGGGCGCCGATTATCCCGGCGGCAGCTGGAGCAAGCGGCGGTAGAGCGCGAGGTAGGCGTCGGCCGCGCGGTCCCAGTCGAACTGCGCCGCGTGCGCCTGGATGGCCGCCGCGCGGCCGGGTTCGGCGTGGCGCGCCAGGCCGGCCTGCACCACGCGTTTCATGGTTTCGGGCTCGAAGTCGTCGAAATAGTCGGCCGCGTCGCCGCCGATCTCGGGCAGGCAGGTGCGGCGCGCCAGGAAGACCGGCTTGCCGAAGTGCATGGCCTCGATTGGCGGCAGGCCGAAACCTTCGGTCAGCGAAGGGAACAGGAAGCCGGTGCAGCGTGCGTAGGCCCAGGCTTTCTGCGCGTCGCCGATGCCGAGGTGGAACTGCAGGTTGGGCAGCCTCACCGTGGCCTTGAGTGCCTTGGCGTCGTCGCTGGGCGGGCCGCAGAGCACGAACTGCATCTCGGGCCAGGCACGCGCCAGCCCGACGATCGCCTGCGGGTTCTTCGACGGCGACATGCGGCTGAGGTGGAACAGGAACGGACGTGTGTCCTCGTCCACCCAGCCCGGCAGCGGTTCACGTGGCGCATCGACGAAGCTGCGCGCGCCGTTGTAGATGACCTCCAACGGGCCCGTCCAGCCGAGTTCACGCTGCACGTCTGCGGCGGTGTGGCGGCTGATCGCCACCACGATGTCGGTGCGGCGCATCAGCGCGCGTGTGCGTAGGCCATGCCGCCACTTCGAGAAGGCGTTGCGGCCGTAGAGGTAGTTCAGATCGTGCACCGTCACCACGCGAGGGCCGCCGGGTTCCATGTTCGGCGGCAAATTCTTGTTGAGTTGATGCAGGCTGTGCCACAGCGCGTAGGGCTGCGGCTGCACGTGGTGAAGGCGTTGCCAGCGGCTGACGGGCAGGTAATGCACCTCGTTGCCGAAGAGACCGAAGAGCTTCTCGCGCAGGTGGAAGTGGATGGCGATGCCATGCTGCGCGTGCCACGCCGGTGCCTGCGCCGCGATGCGGGTGCCGATCTGAAGCGCAAACTCGCCGAGGCCGTCGTGCAGGGCACCGATGTTGCCCAGGCTGATGCCGATGCAGCGTGTTTCCATCGGCGCGCAGTGTAGCGACGAGGGGCGCAGCGGCCCGCCAGGCACCGGCGGCGCGCGGGGCCGCTGCCACAATCAGCCGCATGAGCCGGCTGCACCTTGCCCAGGTTACCTTGTGCGCGGTGGACACCCGTGCCCCGGCGATGGCGGCAGGTGCGCTGCAGCGGTCGATGGCCGGCATCCAGTTCGGCCGCGTGCTGCTCTTCACGCGCGGATGGCAGCCGCAGGCGCCGTTGCCGGGCATCGACGTCGTCGACATCGGCCCCATCCGTTCCGGTGCCGACTACTCGCACTTCGTTTTGCGTGAGCTGCCCGCGCATATCCGAACCTCACACGTGCTGGTGACGCAATGGGACGGCTTCGTCGTCCACCCCGAAGCGTGGACCGACGACTTCCTGCAGTTCGACTACCTCGGCGCCGTCTGGGCCGACCAGCCCGCCGAGCGCTGCGTGGGCAACGGCGGCTTCTCGTTGCGCTCGCAGCGCCTGCTGCAGGCCGGGCTCGACGCCCGCATCACGCAGGAACACCCCGAGGACCTGATGCTCGGTCGCACCTACCGCAGCCTGCTCGAAACCGAACACGGGGTGCGCTTTGCGCCGCCCGCATTGGCGCGCCGCTTCGCATTCGAGAACGAGGCACCTGCCGGCCTGACCTTCGGCTTCCATGGCCCCTACAACCTGCCACGGGTGCTCGACGAAACCGAGATGCGGCAGTGCCTGGACGCGCTGCCCGACGACTTCTTCCGCAGCCGCGACGCACGCCGCCTGGCGCGTGCCTTGCTGCGCGCGCGCATGGCCGGCGCGGCGCAGCAACTCATCCGGCGCCGCCTGGCCGCGGGGCGGCGCGACCCGAACACCCGGCTGCTTGGCTGGCTGGCCAATGGCCTGGGCTGGTTCATGCCACGACAACACTGAGACACCGGCATGGCTGCTCAGCGCTTCCTGATCCTGTGCCCACGCAAGACCGAGACCGGTGGCCCAGAGGCCCTGCACCAGCTGGGCGCGGCGCTGATCGCCGCGGGCCACCACGCCGCCATGCACTACGTACCGGCGCGTGGCTCCAACCAATGCCCGCCGCGTTACCTGCACTACCGCGTGCCGGTGGTCCATCAACTGACCGACCAGCCCGATGTCGTCGTCGTGATACCCGAGGCCATGACCGACTGGGTCTGGCGCGTGAACCATGCGCAGCGCCTGATCTGGTGGCTGAGCGTGGCCTTCTACCGTCAGCGCCTCGAGAAGTGGACCAAACGCGCCAAGCTGTGGCTGCGTGAACGCCTGCCTTCGCGACGCCCCTACACCTTTCAACCGTTGCCGCGCCTGAAGCACGTCCACCACGGCGAGCACGTGCGACGTTTCCTGGTCGCCAACGGCATTGCCGACGCGCTGCCGTTGTGTGAGTACCTGTCGCCCGCTTTCCTGATGACCGAGGCCGAAGTGCCGGCCGGCCCGCGCCGCAATGTGTGCCTGTACAACCCGCGCAAGGGGCTGGCCATCACGCAGCAGATCATCGCGGCCTGTGCCGGCACGGGCATCGAGTTCGTGCCGCTCGCTGGATTTAACGAGGACGAACTGCGCGCGCTGTTCAGCACCAGCAAGCTCTACATCGATTTCGGCGAACACCCCGGCCGCGACCGCATGCCGCGCGAGGCCGCGGCATGCGGCTGCATCGTCTTCACCGGCCAGCGCGGAAGCGCCGGCAACCCCGTCGACGTGCCGTTGCCGCCCTACTACAAGCTCGACGAGCAGCAGCCCGACACGCTGGCGGTACTGCGCGCGCGGCTGCCGCAGGCGTGCGAGGCCTACGACGAACACCGGCGGGCGCAGGGCGACTACCGGCAGTGGATCCGCAGCCTGCCGCAGGCCTTCGCAGGCGACGTCGCCGGCATCGTCGCGGCCTTCAGCCGAGCGCGCTGAGTTCGGTCCACGCCCACTCTCCGGGCGCGAGTTCGGCGGGCAGGGCGAGCTGGCCGAAGCGGCTGCGGTGCAGCGTCTCCACCCGGTTGCCCACCGCGGCCACCATGCGCTTGACCTGGTGGTACTTGCCTTCGGTGAGCGTCAGCGACAACGAGTTCTCGCCCGTGCGCTCGGCCGCGGCGGCGCGCACCGGCTTCGGGTCGTCTTCGAGCACCACGCCGGCGCGCAGGCGCGCCAGTTGGGCATCGTCCACGGGGTGTTTGCAGCCCACCTCGTAGACCTTCGGCACATGGTGCTTGGGGCTCGTCAGCCGGTGGATCAACGCGCCGTCGTCGGTCAGCAGCAGCAGCCCCGTGGTGTCCTCGTCGAGCCGGCCCACCGGCTGCACGCCGCGTGTGCGCAGCGGCACCGGCAGCAGGCTCAGGATGCTGGGGTGGTGACGCGGCTTCTGGCTGCACTCGTAGCCTGCCGGCTTGTGCAGCATCAGCAGCGCCTGGGCGTGGTAGGTCCAGGCGCGGCCGTCGACCTCGAATTCCAGGCCGACGGGGTCGAAGTCCTCGTGCGGGTCTTCGACGACACGACCACCGACACGAACCAGCCCCAGTTGCAGCAAGCCGGCGCAGACACGCCGATTGCCGAAGCCCTGGCTGAAGAGAATCTGGGCGATGCGCATGGCGCGGTCGTTCAGCGGCTCGCGACCAAGTCACACGCCGCCGGGATCGCCGGCGTAGCGCCCAGCGGCGGCAGCGAGGTCGCCGCCAGCACGGCGTTGCGGATGGCCCTTGCCACCACCTCGGCGGCGAGAGTGCCCAGCGCGTTGAGGTCGCCCGCTGCGCCGGCCGTGCCGGTGGCCAGCGTGAAGAGCGTGTCGCCGTCGTTCGACGTCACAGGGCTGACGGCGCGTGAAAGGCCGTGGCATGCCAGCCCGGCCAGTTGCGTGGCCTGCGCCTTGTACAGCAGCGCGTCGGTGGCCACCACGCCCAGCGTCGTGGCCATGCCGGCCATCACCGCCGCGGGCCCGGCACCGGCCAGCAGCGCGGCCGTGCTGCCGGTGGGGGCGCCACCGTCCTCGCCACGTGCGCCTGCCAGCAACCGGCCCTGGGCGTCGATGACGTCGCCCAGGGCGTTCACGGCCACCAGCGCGGCCACGGTGAATCGGCCCAGCCGCAGTGAGGCCGTGCCGATGCCACCCTTCATCGCGCGTTCGATGCCGAAGAGCTTGCCGACCGTGGCGCCCAGGCCAGCGCCGGCGTTGCCCTGCATCGTCGCCGCCGTGCTCGCGGCCTCGCACGCCGCGTAGCCCGTGGTGGCGTCGGGGCGGATGCGCGGGTCGCCCAACCAAAGGTCGAAGAGCACCGCGGCAGGCACGATGGGCACGCGGGCCGGGCCGACGGCGTAGCCATGGCCCCTTTCCTCCAGCCAGTGCATGACGCCGCTGGCGGCGTCCAGGCCGAAGGCGCTGCCACCGGTCAGCAGGATGGCGTGCACCTGCTGCATGCTGTTCTCGGGGCGCAGCAGGTCGGTCTCGCGCGTGCCGGGCGCGCCGCCGCGCTGTGCCACGCCGGCTACCGCGCCTTGTGGACACAGCACGACGGTGCAGCCGGTGGGCCGGCCAGCCGCCGCGGCGTGGCCGACGGCGATGCCTTCGACGTCGGTGAGCGCGCCGGGCGCCAGCAGCGTCACGGACTCAGGCAAAGACGCCTGCGGTGTCCTGCATGCGTGCAGAGACCTCGCCCAGGTGATGCAGCGTGTCGCCCCAGCTCATCTCGAGCATGGTCAGCCGCTTGAAGTAGTGGCTGGCGGCGACCTCGTCGGTGCAGCCGATGCCGCCATGCAGCTGTATGCACTGCTGGCCGACGAAGCGCATGCTGCTGCCCAGCTGCACCCGTGCCTGGGCGACGGCGCGGCGGCGCTGTGCCGGCGGCTCGCCGAGCTTGAGGCTGGCGTAGTAGCTCATCGAACGGCCCAACTCCAGTTGCATCTTCACATCGGCGATGCGGTGGCGCAGCGCCTGGAAGCTGGCCAGCGTGACGCCGAACTGCTTGCGCGTGTTCATGTAGTCGACGGTCACCGCCACCAGCCGGTCCATCAGGCCCACGGCCTCGGCGCACTGCGCGGCCAGGCCGGCGTCGACCGCGGCTTCCAGCAGCGGCAAGCCGTCGTGGGCGATCAGATGCGCCGCTGCGGCGCTGAAGGCCACGTCGCCGGCGCGTGCGCCGTCCTGCGTGGCGTAGGCCACCACCCGCGCGGCGCTGGCTTCGACCAGGAAGAGGCCGATGCCGGCAACGTCGCCCTCCTCACCGCTGAGGCGCGCCGGCACGATGAAGGCATCTGCCTCGTCGGCGGCAGGCACCACGAGCTTCTGGCCGTCGATGCGCCAGCCGTCGCCTTCGGGCGTCGCTTGCGTGGTGACGTGGGTCAGCCGGTAACGCGCGCCACGTTCGTGCAGTGCCGGCACCACCAGCACTTCGCCAGCGGCGATGCGTGGCAGCCACGCCGCCTGCAGCGCTGGGGGTGCGGCCGACAGCAGCGTCGGGCTCATCAGCGCCGCCTCGGCGTAGGGCGCGCTGACGAGGCCGCGGCCGAGTTCCTCGCAAACCACCATGGCGTCGACCGGCCCCTGGCCCAGGCCGCCGTGGGCCTCGGGCACCACCAGGCCGGCCAGGCCCAGTTCGGCCAGTTCGCCGTAGACGGCACGCGTGGCGCCACCGGCCTTGGCCAGCGCGTGGCGGCGTTCGAAGGAAAAACCCTTGTCGACCCAGCGCCGCACGGCGTCGCGCAGGGCTTCCTGGTCGTCGGTGAAGTCGAAGTCCATGTTCAGCTCCTCAGCTACCCAGCACGGTTTGGGCCACGATGTTGCGTTGCACTTCGTTCGACCCACCGTAGATCGTCGTCTTGCGGTAGTTGAAGTAGGTGCCGGCCAGCGGCAGGATGTCGCCTGGCACCCCCTGGTCACCCTGCCAGCCGGCGTCCATCGCTTCGAAGATGAAGGCGCGGGCTAGCGGCCCGGCGGCCAGCATCATCAGCTCGGTGTAACGCTGCTGGATCTCGCTGCCGCGGATCTTCAGCAGGCCGGCGATGTCCAGCGTCTGCTTGCCGCTCTTCTCGGCAGACAGCACCCGCAGGACGAGCATCTCCAGCGCCACCACGTCGACCTCCAGCAGCGCGATCTGGTCTCGGAAACGGATGTCGTCCCACACACCCTCGGCCTTGGCGACACGCTTGAGGCGTTCGAGTTCACGCTTGGCGCGGTTGACGTCGGCGATGTTGGTGCGCTCGTGCGCCAGCAGGTGCTTGGCGTAGGTCCAGCCCTTGTTCTCTTCGCCGACCAGGTTCTCTGCCGGCACCTCGACGTTGTCGAACCAGACCTCGTTGACCTCGGGTTCGCCGTCCATCAGCACGATGGGACGCACGGTGATGCCCGGGCTCTTCATGTCGATGAGCAGGAAGCTGATGCCGGCCTGCGGCTTGGAGTCGGGGTCGGTACGGACCAGGAAGAAGCCCCAGTCGGCGTGCTGGCC
>JAURZK010000030.1 GCA_030653505.1 Rubrivivax sp. | reverse complement strand
GTCCGGCGTGATGTACGTGCTGGACGAACCCAGCATCGGCCTGCACCAGCGCGACAACGAACGCCTCATCGGCACGCTGATGCACCTGCGCGACCTGGGCAATAGCGTGCTCGTGGTGGAGCACGACGAGGACATGATCTGGGCCGCCGACCACGTCGTCGACATGGGCCCCGGCGCCGGCGTGCACGGCGGCCGCGTGATGGCCCAGGGCACGCCGCAGGAAGTGGCCGCGAACCCCGACTCGCTCACCGGGCAATACCTGGCGCGTGTGTTGCGCATCGAGGTGCCGAAGAAGCGCCGGCCGGCGCGCGGCTTCGGCGCCGCGCCCTTCCGGCTGAGCATCGTCGGCGCGCGTGGCAACAACCTGGGCGGGCCCGACGGCGAGGGTGTCAACGTCGACATCCCGGTCGGGCTGCTGACCTGCGTGACGGGCGTCAGCGGCAGCGGCAAGAGCACGCTTATCAACGACACGCTCTACACCGCGGTGGCGAGGAAGCTCTATCAGGCGCATGCCGAACCGGCGCCACACGACCGCATCGAGGGCCTGGACCACTTCGACAAGGTCATCAACGTCGACCAGAGCCCCATCGGCCGCACGCCGCGCAGCAACCCGGCCACCTACACGGGCCTGTTCACGCCGATACGCGAGCTCTTTGCCGAGGTGCCGGCGGCGCGCGAACGTGGTTACGGCGCGGGCCGGTTCAGCTTCAACGTCAGCGCGTCATCGGGCGGCGGGCGCTGCGAGGCCTGCGAGGGCGACGGCGTCATCAAGGTCGAGATGCACTTCCTGCCCGACATGTACGTGCCCTGCGATGTCTGCCACGGCGCGCGCTACAACCGCGAGACGCTGGAGATCTTCTACAAGGGCAGGAACATCACGCAGGTGCTGGGCCTGACGGTGGAGGACGCGCACGGCTTCTTCGCTGCGGTACCCAACATCGCGCGCAAGCTGCAGACGCTGCTGGACGTGGGCCTGGGCTACATCCGCCTGGGCCAGGCGGCCACGACGCTGTCCGGCGGCGAGGCGCAGCGTGTGAAGCTGGCGCTGGAACTGAGCAAGCGGGATACGGGCCGCACGCTCTACATCCTGGACGAACCCACCACCGGCCTGCACTTCCACGACGTCGGCCTGCTGCTGAAGGTGCTGCACCAGCTGCGCGACGCCGGCAACACCATCGTCGTCATCGAACACAACCTGGACGTCATCAAGACCGCCGACTGGCTCATCGACATGGGCCCCGAGGGCGGCGCCGGCGGCGGTCGCGTGGTGGTGTGTGGCACGCCGGAAGAGGTGGCCGCGCACGAGGGCAGCCACACCGGGCGGTTTCTGAAGACGACGCTGGCGGAGTGAACCAGGGGCGCAGCCCCTAGACTGCGACGCTCCACACCCAGCGTTGCACACCCCATGAGCCTCACCGTCGACTACTACCTCGCACCTCAGTCACCCTGGACCTACCTGGGCCACGCGCGCTTCGTGCGCATGGCGGCCGAGGCCGGGGCTACCGTGAAGCTCAAGGTGGTGGACCTGGGCAAGGTCTTCCCGGTCTCGGGCGGCCTGCCGCTGGCGCAGCGGCCGCCGCAGCGCCAGGCCTACCGGCTCGTCGAACTCGCACGCTGGCGCGACGCGCTGGGCCTGCCGATGAACATCCAGCCCAGGTTCTTCCCGGTGCAGGGCCAGGCCGCGGCGCGGCTCATCGTGGCTGTCGACGCGGCCGACGGCACGGCCGCCGCGCTGGCGCTGGCCGGCCGCGTACTGGCCGCCGTGTGGGCGCAGGAACGCAACATCGCCGACCCCGCGACGCTGGCCGAGCTGCTGGCCGAAAGCGGCCTGCCCGCCGCCCGCCTGGATGAATCGGCGGGCCTGCAGCCGGTGTGCGACGCCCACACCCAGGCCGCCATCGACGCCGGCGTCTTCGGCGCGCCCAGCTACGTGATCGACGGCGAGCTGTTCTGGGGCCAGGACCGCCTGGACTTCGTGCAGCGCCGGCTGCAGGCCCCGAGCAGCGTCTGACACAGCACCTGACACGGCGCCTGAAGCGGCGCCCGCCGGAAAAGAAGAAGGGCCCCGAGGGGCCCTTCCTTGCAGCGTCGCCGAAGCGATTTACTTCAGGTGGTTGCTGATCAGCTTGGTCATCTCGAACATCGAGACCTGCGCCTTGCCCAGCACTTCCTTGAGCTTGGCGTCGGCGTTGATCAGGGTGCGCTTGGCCTTGTCTTGCAGGCTGTTCTTCTTGATGTACTCCCACACCTTCTTGGTGACCTCGGTGCGCGGCAGGGCCTTGTCGCCGATGATGGCCGCAAGCGCTGCGCTGGGGGTCAGCGGCTTCATGAAGGCCGCGCTGGGCGTGCGCTTCTTGGCCGGAGCCTTCTTCGCAGGCGCCGCCTTCTTGGCCGGTGCCGCCTTCTTCGCGGGCGCCGCCTTCTTGGCCGGGGCCGCCTTCTTGGCCGGAGCCGCCTTCTTGGCCGGGGCCGCCTTCTTGGCCGGAGCGGCCTTCTTCGCGGGAGCTTTTGTCGCAGTTGCCATTGTGATGTTCTCCATCAGTGGATGAGGGATGCCGTTTTCCGTGCAAGCCTCGCAGACGGTGCTCTGTCGCGGACTTGTCTTTCCTGGGAAACGTGCAGGCGCGATGCTACTGCGTGCGAGGGGCACTGAGAAGGCGTTTTCCTAGGTAAAAGCGGCTTTCGCACCACGCTTTGCGCCACGTTATGCTGCGGCCATGAAGATCATCGTGCGTTGGATGCTGCTGGCGGCCGCCCTTCTGCTCGTCGCCAACCTCTACAGCGGGGTGCAGGTGGCCAGTTTCTGGTCGGCCATGGTGGCCGCCTTCGTGCTCGGTTTGTTCAACACGCTGGTGCGACCGCTGCTGGTGCTGCTGACGCTGCCGGTGACGCTGATCACGCTGGGCCTGTTCCTCTTCGTCATCAACGCGGCGATGTTCTACGCCTCGGCCAGCGTGCTGTCGGGCTTCAACGTCACCAGCTTCGGCGCGGCGCTGGTCGGCTCGCTGATCTACAGCCTGTGCGGCATGGTCATCGACGTCGCGGTCGAGCGCCTGTTCAACGGCTCGAACGCATAGGCCGCGTCGGCGGCGGCGCCGCGCGCACCTCGAAGGCCACACGCACTGCGTCGCCGGCATCGGCGCCCTGCCACTGCAGCACGTGCCGCCCCGGCCGCGGCAGCCAGCGCAAGCGCGGGCCCGAGCCCAGCAACTGCCCGTCGAGCGACCAACGGCCCGGCGCACCTTCGAAGACCAGGCGCTGCGCGGCCATCGGGATGTCGGGGTCGAGCACGAAGAGGCTGCCGTCGCGCGGCGAGGTGATGCCGAAGGGCTGCGCCGCCTGCCCTCGAACGGCGGCCGGCGGCGCCGTGCCGGCCACGAACCACTCGCCAGCGTACGCCCCCGACCCCGCCACCACGCCCGGTGGTGGCGTCGGCGCGCGCGAAGGGCTGCCGGCATGCAGGAAGGCGACGACCTCGCGCCACACCGGCGCGGCGCCGCTGACGCCGCTGACGCCGTGCATCGGCGCGCCGCTGGCATTGCCCACCCACACGCCGACGGTGTAGCGGTCGGTGAAGCCGATGCACCAGTTGTCGCGCAGGTCCTTGCTGGTGCCGGTCTTCACCGCCGCCCAGCCGCGTGTCACCAGCGGGCTGTCGAGGCCGAAGGTGGTGGCACGCGCGGCGGGGTCGGCCAGGATGTCGGCGACGATGTAGGCCACGCCTGGGGCGAAGACGGTGGGCCCGGTCATGGGCAACGCGACCTTGTCGGCCTTCACCTCGGCCTGCCAACGCACAGGGCCCAGGCGCCCGCCGCCCGCCAGCATGCGGTAGGCGTTGCTCAGGTCCAGCAGCGTCACGTCGGCACTGCCCAGGGCCAGCGCGTGGCCATGGAAACCGGCGCTTTCGCTGGGGCGCAGGCCCGCGCGCACCAGCGTGTCGAAAACGGCGTCGGGGCCGAGCAGGGCGCCCAGGCGCACCGCCGGCACGTTCAGGCTCGACGCCAGCGCGGTGCGCACGCCCACCGCGCCCTTGTAGGCGCGGTCGTAGTTCTGCGGCTGGTAGAGCGAAGCGCCCCCGCTGGCCCCTTCGCTGCTCAGCTGCAGCGGCGCGTCGTCGATGAGGCTGGCGGCGGTGACCAGCCGCTGCTGCAGCGCCTGCGCGTAGACGAAGGGTTTCAGCGTGCTGCCGGGCTGGCGGCGCGCCAGCACGGCGTCGACCGCGGCGGCGGACGACTGCAGCGGCCCGGCGCTGCCCACCCAGGCGAGCACCTCGCCGCTGCGGTTGTCGAGCACCAGCACGGCGCCGTCCTCGACCTCGCGGCCGCGCAGTTCAGACAGCTGCCGGCGCAGCGCGGCCAGCGCGACGCGCTGCACACCGGCGTCGAGCGTGCTGCGCAGCGGCTGGCCCGGCGTCGCGCCACGTGCCATGCGCTGCGCCAGGTGCGGCGCCAGGGCTTCGCCGCTGCCGGCGCGCAAGGCGCCCGGCCGGCGTGCCAGCGCCTGCGTCCAGGTGATGGCCACGCTTTCGCAGGCCAGCGCCTGCGCCCGCAGCACCTCGCAGGCGCGGCGTTCGACCACGGCGGGCGCGGCGTTCGGCGCGCGCACCAGCGTGGCCAGCAGCGCGGCTTCCACCGCGTCCAGCCCGCTGGCGTGTTTGTCGAAGAGCTGCAGCGAAGCCGCCGCCACGCCCACCAGTTCACCGCGCAGCGGCACACGGTTGAGGTAGGCCTCGAGGATCTGCGCCTTGCTCCAGCGTGCTTCCAGCTGCTGCGCGCGCCAGGCCTGCGTGAGCTTCTGGCCGATGCTGCGCCCGCCGGCCGGGCGCAGCAGTGTGTCGTCGGCCAGGCCGGCGAGCTGCATGGTCAGCGTGCTGGCGCCGCGGGTGCGGGTGTTCCAGGCATTGCCCCAGGCGCTGGCCGCCACGGCCCGCCAGTCGACACCGCCGTGCTGCCAGAAGCGCTGGTCTTCGCTGTGGACGATGGCCAGGCGCAGCGCGGGCGAGATGTCGGCCAGCGCCAGCCAGGGGCCGCGGCGCACGGTGTTGTCTGTGCGCAGCCAGTGCAGCGGCGTGCCGTCGCGTGCCAGCAGCGGCACGTCGGATGGGGCGTGTGCGGCGCGCACGGCTTCGAAACTGGGCAGGGCGTGTGCGGACCTCACGGCAACCAGCCCGCCGATGACCACCAGGGCGCACAGACGACCAAGCTTCCCGCCATGGAACCGGCTCCGCCGGGCCGTTGGCGGACGGCCTGCGGCGAGGACGCCGCAGGCGCTCGCAGGCGAGAAACAGACCGCAGGGACTGTTTCTCGTCCAGCTCGCCCCCCTCGGGGGGGCGCAGGCCGCGGCTCCAAGTCCGCCTGCGCGGACTTGGACGGCCAAGCAAGCAACGCCTCTGGCGTTGTGTGGAGCGCGAGCGCGCTTGGGGGCTTCACTCCTTCACCTCCAGCGCCGCGTTCGGGCTCTCGCCGAAGGTCTCGGGCGCATACATCGCCTCCACGCGTGTCGGCGGCAGGCCGAAGCGGCCGCTGGCGTTCAGGCGCAGCGTGTATTCGATGACGTGTTTGCCGCGCGGCAGCCACTCGTAATAGGCGCGCCAGGTCTCGAAGCCGCGCTCCTCGTAGGCTGGCCAGGCGCGTCCCTCGCGGCGCTCGCCCTGTGTCGCGATGATCGAATCGCGGCCCAGGCCGCTGCCCAGCAGTGTGGCGCCGGTGGGCACGGGGTCGCTGAAGACGACCCAGGCCATGTCGCCCAGCGCCTCGACTTCCAGCCGCACCCGCAGCACGTCACCGCGGCTCCAGGTGTCCGGCTTCCTGCGCTCGATGGCGGTGACGCTGCGGCTGACGCGGTAACCCGCGGCCAGCGGTGCCTGCAGCGGCACGGCGGCCAGGGTCTGCAGCGCCAGCCAGGGCCGGCCGGCGCCTTCGTGGCGCGCCGTGAAGGGCGCAGGCGCGCTCGGCCAGGGCAGGGTCTGCGTGCTGCCGTTGGGTGCCGTCTGCCAGTCCTGCGTGTGTGTGGCCGCGCCCCACTGCAAGGTGCTGCGGCCGGCCACCGGCGTGGCCTCGAACTTCGCGCCAAAACGCTCCAGCGCCAGCACACCCCAGAGGTTGGCCGTGGTCGTGAGCCAGGCGCCGCGGCGCTGGCGCGCCAGCGTGCCGTTGAGGATCTGCGGCAGTTCGGCCTGCCACGCCGGGCTGTCGACAGCGGCCAGCAGCAGGCGCGCGGCGTTGGCATCGGGGCCGTCCATCAACCACCACCAGTCGTCGCTCTGCTCGGTGCTGAACTTCAGTGTCGTGCCACCGGCGATGAGGCGCGAGCGGATCAGCCGCTGCACTTCGTCGAGCCTCGCCACACGTTCAGGCAGCGCTTCGACGCGCTGGTAGAGCCCCCACGCATCGAGCAGCGCGCTCGTCGGCCAGGCCGCAGGTGTCCAGGCGACGCTGCCCAGCATTCGCGCCTGCACCCGGCCGTGGCGCGCCAGCGCTTCGAGTGCGGCCAGCTTGCGCACGTCCAGGTCGGCTCGCGGGGCGTTGAAGCGGCGTTCGATGCGCCCTTCGACGAAAGCCAGCAGCCCGCCGAGCATGGCGTCGCGCGTGGCCTCGGGCCAGGCCCAGCCGGCTTCGTGCGCCGCCGCCAGCAGGTAGGCGGTGAGGCGGTCGCTGCCGCGCGGCGGGCTGCCGGGCGTGGGCGGGAAGTAGCCGGCCAGACCGTCGCTGTCGAGGTAACCCGCGGCTTCTCCCTGCAGCGTCGCCCAGGCCGCGGCATCACGCAGGCCGATGGCACGCGAGGTCTTCTGTTCGAGGCAGTTGTAGGGATAGGTCTCGAAGTAGCGGCGCAGCCCCGGCAACGCACCGGTGAGCTTCGGTTGCAGCGTTGCGTGCAGACCGCCCGCGCCGGGCAGCGCACCGGCGGGCGGCGCCACGGCCAGCGTGAAGCTGTCTTCCAGCGGCTGCAGCGTGGCCTGCCACACACGCCCCGGCACCGCGGGTGCGATGGCCTGCACGATCTTCAGGCGGTCGCGCACGGGCGCGGTGCCGCTGGTCTCGGTGGCCGCAGCGTCCCAATCGATGCGTGTGGCGCCGGCGGGCACCTGCACCGGCCAGCGCAGTTCCTGCGCAGCGCCGGCGGCCAGCGTCACGGTCTGCGGCGGCAGCGGGATGGCAGGTGCGACCACGCCCACGGCCTGCCCGGCCAACGTGGCCTGCACCGTGAGCGCACGCGCCGTGGTGTTGCGCAGCGTGAAGGTGGCATCGAAACGGTCGCCCTCGCGCGCCAGTGGCGGCAGGCCCGAGAGCATCTGCAGGTCCTGCGTCACACGCACGCTGGCGCTGCCGGTTCCGAAGCGTTCGACGGCCGTGCCTGCGCCGGCATCGGCAATCGCCACCAGGCGGAAGCTCGTCAGTGAGTCGTTCAGCGGCACGGCAATGCGCGCCTGTCCCTGTGCGTCGAGCTGCACCGTGCCGCGCCACAGCAGCAGCGTGTCGAAGAGCTCGCGCGTGGGGTTGCTGCCACCCCCACCGCCCGGCGGCAGCGCCTTGCGGCCGTAGTGGCGGCGGCCGACGATCTCGCCCTGCGCAGTGGACGTCTCCACGCCCCAGGGCCGTGTGCGCAGCAGGCCGGGCAGCAGGTCCCACGAGGTGTTGGCCTGCAGCGCCAGCAGGCCTTCATCGACGGCGGCAAACGCGATCTCTGCGCCCACCAGCGGCTTGCCCTGGAAGCTCACCTGCACCGTCGTCAGCGCGGTCTCTCTTACCTTGTATTGCGTGCGCTCGGGTGTCACCGTGACGTCCAGCCGGTGCTGCGCACGTCCGATGTCCAGTTGCGCGGCGCCGAACTTGAACGCGGGCTTGGCCAGGTCGACCACGGCGGTCGGCGCGCGGTAATCGCGGCCCTCGTAGCGGAAGGCGCGCCACCACTCGCCGGGTTCACGCCAGCCCCAGGTGAAGAGGCTCCACCACGGCGCCTCGCGCAGGCGGCCGCGCAGCACCAGCACGCCCACCACGACGTTGGGCGCCCACGAACGGTCGGCGGCGGCGGGGATGGGCAGTTCGATCACCGGTTCACGCCCGCTCAGCTGGACCACGCGGGCGTCGATCAGACCTTCGCGCTCCACCGTCACCAGCGCCGTGGCCTGGCGGTAGGGCATGCGCACCTGCAGGCGCGCGGTCTGGCCGGGTTCGACTTCGCGGCGCTCGGGCAGCACGTCGATGCGGTCGTCGTTGTCCTGGCCGAACCACCACTCGCCGCGGCCACTCACCCACACCGAACTCGCGGCCACGCTCTCGCGGCCAGCGTCGTCGCGGGCGCGGGCGATGAGTTCGACCTCGCCCACGGCATCGAGTTTCACCTCGCAACGCATGCGCCCCAGCGTGTCGGTCTTGCCGCTGCACAGCGCGCCGAGTTCCTTCACCTCGAGGCGGTTGTCGTAGGCGTAGAAGCCACCGACGATGCGCTTGCGCGTGCTGAAGGTCTGGTGCAGCCGGCCCATCACTTCGACGCTTCTGTCTTTCAGCGGCTTGCCGTCGTTGGACAGCACCACCGCGGTCAGCCCAGCTTCGCCGCGCGCGGCCGTCCAGCCCGGCACACGCAGACCCACCACCACGGCGGCGGGCCACAGGCGCAGGCGCTGGGCGACGGTCTGAACCTCGCCATTGAGGTCGTCGAAGCGCAGTTCGGCCAGCAGGTCCGCGGGGGCGGTCAGCGGTGGCAGCTTGTCGACGGTCAGGCGCGCGGCACCGTTGGCGTCGGTGGTGGCGGCGAGCTTGTCGGCCACCAACTGTTGCCGGGTTTCGGGGCCGTCTTCGTCGCCTTCGCTGCGCTGCCGCGGGGCGTCGAAGCTGAAGTCGTCGTGGCCCTTGAACTGCACCGGCGCGCCGCGCAGCAGCGCGGAGAGCTGCACCGGCCGGGCGGCCAGAGGCCCGCCGGCCATGGCATTGATCTGCGCCGCGAAGGCCACCTGGGTCGGCGCCACCAGCACCCCGGCAGGTCCGGCGAGGCGCGCGTCGACCAGCGGCACGCGGAAGGCCTCGACACGCAGGCTGCCGCTGGACAGCGTGCGTTCGCCCTGCTGCAAGGCCACGTCGTAGACACCCAACGCGGCGTTCTTCGGAATCGCCCATGCACTCTCGGCGGCGCGTGCGCCGCGCGGCCAGGCCAGTGGCAGCTTGGTCTCCGTGCCGCTGCCCTGGTGCGTCAACACCACCTGCGTCGGCAGGGTGGCGGCTTCGGGCAGCGTCAGCCCGCGTTCGGTCTCGATGCGCAGGAAGTGTTTCATCGACACCGTGTCGCCCGCGCGCAGCAGCGTGCGGTCGAATACCGTGTGGGCAAGGGTATCGAGCGTGCCTTCGAGAGACTGCGGCAGGCTGAAGCGCCAGGGTTCGATGCCGCGTGTCCAGTCGCTGAAGACAAAGGCCAGGTCGTCGCCGTCCTTGCCGCCCTCGCCCTTCGCACGCGCGGTGACGAACCAGCCTTCGCGACTGAGGCACTGCTGGCGCGCGTCCCAGTCGCCGTTGTTAAAACCACGGTCGATGCGCGCCATGCCGGCGGCGTCGGTGCTGCCGTTCCACGCCGGGTTGCCATGGCAGTCGTTCACCGCTACCCGCGCACCGGCCACCGGGCGGCCGCGATCGAGCGTCGTCACCCACACCAGGCTGGACGATCGCCCGCGCTTGAAGTGCACCGCCAGGTTGGTGACCAGCGCGCCGGTGCGCGCGTACATCGGTGCACGTTCGGCCAGCAGGCGTTCGCCCAGCAGGCGCGACTCGACCTCCAGCACGTGGTAACCGCGCTGCGGCAGCGGGATGGCGATGACTTCGGTGGCGCGCGGCGTGCTGTCCTTCAGCTGCGGCAGCTCGGCACGCCGCACGCCGGGTTCGCTGGCCAGCAGCGGCTGGCTGCGTGTCTTGAACTGCTCGTCGTGGTCCTTGCGCAGGCGGGCGAGCCAGCGCAGCAGTTCGAGGTCCGATGTCTCGGCGCCCAGGCGCTTCACGCGCACCTGGCCGCCGGTGGACACACCCGCCAGGTCGGACTGCACGTGGCGCAGCGTCAGCGGCATCAGTGCGGGCTGCGCGGGGTCGTCGCTGCTTTCCAGGATGCCGAAGGGCGCCCCGGCGAACTTGGCCAGCGGCGGCAGGCTGCCCGTGGCCACCGCCAGCGGAAAACTGCCGGCGTTGGACAGCGCGCGGCCGGCGTCGTCCTGCAGGCCGGGCGGCAGCGTGAGACGGAAGCGCGTGTTCTCGGGCAGCGGCGCGGCGAAGCGCACGGACTGCAGCGTTTCGCCGCGTTCGTCCTCACGCAGCGTCGGCGCGATCGGCGCGCCGCCGTCGGGCACCAGCCGTGCGGCCAGCGCCAGGGCGCGCGGCACCGGGGCGCTGAAGTTCAGCGTCAGCGGGCGCAGCGGCATGCAGGCCGTCTGCAGCGGCGTGGCGCCCGCCGGCTTGGCGACGGCGGCCGGTGCCTGCTCTCGTTCACAACTGAACTCGGCGCTGAATCGCGGCTGCACCTGCCACTCGAAACGCTGCGTCCGGCGCGCCACCGGCGCCGCGACGCCCGGCGCCTTCACGCCCGGGCCCCAGACCAGGCGCACCCGCGTGTCGGCGGCGAAGGGCCGGGCGCAGGCCAGCAACACGGCGGGCCTGTCGTCGGGCCAGCGGCTGGCGCGCAGCACGGCCTGTCGCGCGGCGCCTTCCACCACGGTGACGGGCAGACGGTCGAGCAGGCCTTCCATCTCGCACCACACGGCGCCGGGCAGGCTGGCGGGGTCGACGGCGCCGTTCAGGCGCAGCAGGAAGTGCTGGTCTTCGGCGATGCGCGAACCGGGGTAGGGTTGCACGGACACCACCACCGGCGCGCCGGTGGTGAAGCGGTATTCACGCGGCCCTTCGAAAGTGCCGCCCAGCGGTTGGAAGCCGGGGCTGGCCGTCAGCGTGCAGGCCTGGCCGGCGGGCAGCGGCTGCGCGAAGTCCAGCGCCCAGCTGCTCTCGTTCAGCCAGCGCGCCTGGCCGGCCGGCGTGTTCCCCGCGCAGCGCAGGACGAAGGGCGCCGGCGCACGCGGGTCGCCGGCCGGCACGACGGCAGCGTCGAAACGCACCAGCACCTGCCGCACCTCGGCCACCTCGCCCTGCGGCGAGACGCTGAGCACGCGTGTGGCCAGCACCGGGCTGCTGAACAGCGCCAGCGCCGCCGCGATGGCGCCCCCGCGTGCAATGGCGGATCTGACAGGCCCACGGCGCATCGCCGCGCTGAAACTCCCTGTGTGCATGCGCCCCTCCCGCCCGGCCATTCTGGCCTGCGGGCCGCGCCCCGCCTACTGCGGCAGCCGATGTCGCCTGCGGCGACGGCGGCAAGGGCGACAGCGCCGACTGCGGCGGCAGCGGCAGCAGCCGCGCCTAGGGCGGCAGCTCTTCGCCCGGCCCCGGTCGACGGCCTTCGCCGCGCATCTCCAGCACCAGCTGGCGGCGCTGCGCGGTGACCTGGCGCAGCCGCGCGTCGATCACCGAGGCCTCGATGAAGTCCTGCGGCCCCGGGCCGCGCGCCAGCGACTGCGCGGCACGCAGGCGGTCGACGGCGCCGTTCAGGTCGCCGAGCACCACGCGCGCCTCAGCGCCGGCGCGCATGGCGCGCAGCCTCAGACCCAGCGCATCGCTGCTGGCGGACAGCAGTTCCCAGGCGGTGGCGTCCTGGGGCTGTACGGTGACCCAGGTCTGCAGGCTTTCGGTACTGCGGCGCAGCGGCGCAGCGGCGGTCTCGGGCGCGCTGCGTTGCAGCGCCAGCGCGGCCTGCGCGCGCAGGAGCAGCGGCGGGCGTTCACCGGGGGCCGGCTGCAGCGTGTCCAGCACCTGCAATGCGCCGGCGGCGTCGCCGGCCTCCAGCAGCAACTGGGCCTGCAGCAGGCGCAGCACACGCTCGGCTGCCGGCTCACGCGGCGTAGCGCCGGCGGCCAGTTGCAGCGCCTCCACCACCTGGCGAGAGGCGCGCGGGTGGTCTCGTGTCATCGATGCGGCCAGCGCGCCGCCGTAGAGCGCCGCGACGCGGTCGCCCAGCACCGGCGACGACGTGGCACCGGTCAGCCGCTGCAGCGCCATCACGCTGTCGTCCATCAGCACGCGGGCGCGCATCTGCATCAGGCCGTGCAGCAGCGTGGGTTCGGTGGGCCGGTCGTCACCCAGCAGTGTGCGGTTGCGCGCCTCGCTGATGCGGTCGACCGTCAACGGGTGGGTGCGCAGGTAGGGGAAGCCGCCGCTGTCGTTCAGGCGGTTGGCGATGTCCATCCTGTCGAACATGGCCGACTGCCCTGCGGGCACAAAACCCGCGGTGGCCAGCAGGCCGTAGCCGACGCGGTCGGCCTCGCGCTCCATGGCACGCGAGAAGTTCAGCTGCTGCTGGATGGCCGCACCCTGCCCGCCCATGATGGCGGCGTTGGCCAGGTCGACGTTGTTGCTGCGGCTGGCCGCGATGATGCCCAGCAGCAGCGAGGCGATGGCCACCATCGAAGCCTGCTGCTGCGGCGCGATGCTGCGCGCGATGTGGCGCTGCGTGACGTGCGAGAGCTCGTGCGCCATCACCGAGGCCAGCTGGTCGCGCGTGGTGGTGATGGCAATCAGCCCCAGGTGCGCGCCGACGAAGCCGCCCGGCAGCGCGAAGGCGTTGACGCTGCGGTCCTTGACGAGAAAACTCTCCCAGGCGAAGAGCTGGTCGGTGTCGGCGTCGATGTTGCCCACCTTGCGCGCCGCGGCCACCAGCGGGTTCCAGATCGACTGCAGGTACTCCAGCAGCACCGGGTCGTCGTAGTAGGCGGGGTCGCGCCGGGCCTCGCGCATGATCTGGTCGCCCAGGCGGCGTTCGGCGCCGACGCTCAGGTCCTGCGAGGCCGATTCACCCAGCGAAGGCAGGCGCACCTGGGCCTGCAGCGGCAGTGCAGGCAAGAGCAGCAGCGCCGCCAGCGTGGCCGCCACCGGGCGGCGCCAGGGCGTGCGGCGCAGGCGTGCCGCGCCCGGCGCAGGCGTCGTCGAAGGCAACTGTGGAGGCATGGGTTGGGGGGTCAAGGCAGGCTCATTTCTGGCGCCGGGGCCGATTGGAGCGCCCGCGCGCCGCCGCGTTCCCCGCATCGGGTCGGAAAGCATGGCGCGGGACCACTTTTTCGCTGGCTATCATGACAGCGCCATGTTGCTGAACGTGAACCGACCATGACCGTCTCTCCCTTGACCCACTTCGACGCCCAGGGCCAGGCGCACATGGTCGACGTCGCGGCCAAGGCCGAGACGCACCGCGTGGCGCGTGCCAGCGGCCGCATCCGCATGCAGCCGGCCACCTTCGCGCTGATCGCCGGCGGCACGGCGAAGAAGGGCGACGTGATCGGCGTGGCGCGCATCGCCGCCATCCAGGGTGCCAAGCGCACGGCCGAACTGATCCCGCTGTGCCACCCGCTGCCCATCACGCGCGTGGCGGTGGAGTTCGAGCTCGACGCCACCAGCAGCAGCGTCGTCTGCACCGCGCAGGTGGAGACGCTGGGCCGCACCGGCGTCGAGATGGAAGCGCTGACCGCCGTGCAGGTGGGGCTGCTGACGGTCTACGACATGTGCAAGGCGGCCGACCGCGGCATGGTGATGACGGACATCCGGGTGCTGGAGAAGAAGGGCGGCAAGAGCGGGGAGTGGAAGGCTTGAGAGCGGCCTTCATCCGGCGCTGGCCATTGAACCAGACCTGACTATAATCTTGGTTAACCAAGTCATTTTCTGTCAACAGCGAGGCCCGCGATGAAGGAACTGGCCGTTTTTGAGGCGAAGACACGCCTGTCGGAGTTGTTGGTCGCCGTAGAGCAGGGTGAGCAGTTCGTCATCACGCGACGGGGCGTCGCGGTGGCGCGCCTGGTGTCGGCGTCGCCGGTCGGCGCCCGGCGGTCCAAGGCCGCAGCCCGCCGCGCTGGCGTGGAACAGGCCTTTGTCGACCTGCGTCGTCTGCGCGAAGGCGTGACCCTGGACGCACCCCTTCGCGAGGCGATCGAGCAGGGCCGCGACTGAAGGCCCGCATGCCATTCGTTTTGGACAACTCGGTGGTGTCGGGCTGGTATCTGGACGACCAGGCCACGCCCTACACCGAAGCCATCGCGAGCCTGCTGACGGACGACCAGGCCTGGGTGCCGGCCATCTGGGAGCTGGAACTGACGAATGTCCTGCGCACCGCCTGCATCAGGCAGCGGCTGGACGCACAGCGCGCGCAGCAGGTGCTGGCGCACATCGCGTTGCTGCCCATCGAAGTCGACCGCCACGCCGTGCCGCGCAGTGAACTGCTGGCGCTGTCGCTGCGCTTCGGTCTGAGCAGCTACGACGCCGCCTACCTGGAACTGGCGCTGAGGCGGCAGATGCCCGTGGCCAGCAAGGACGGCGCCTTGATGGCGGCCGCGCTGGCGTCCGGCGTCGGGCTCGTAGGCGGTTGAACGAAGACGGGCTAGTTGCCCAGGAAGCTGCGCCAGCCCGGCGCGCGCGCGGGGGGCACGCATTGGAACGGCCGCTCGGCTGCGCCTGAAGCCCCCGCAGGCGCGGCGCCGATCCCTTCGACACGGGCGTTGCAGGCCTCGAAGAACTCCGCCGCATCCGCCTTGCGGAACTCGCGCAGACGCGCCGCGACGTGCCGTGCCGCGTCGACTTCACCCCGCGCGGCCAGCGAGTGTGCCCAGGCGATCATCAGCCGCGTGTCCAGCAGGTAGTGCGTGACGCGGTCGAAGGCGTGCGGCGGATCGGCCAAGGGCATGCCCGAGGTGACGGCGGCGTAGTCGGCGTGGTGGGCGAAGAAGACGCTGCGCTGTCCAGAGGCGATGCGCTGTTCCAGCGGCGGCGCGCCGGGCGTGGCGGTGAAGATGGCAGCCACGCGCAGGTAGTCAAGCACCGAGAGTGCCGCGCCCGCGGCCACCAGCAGCGCGGCGGCGCTGAGTGCGAGCGACGGCGCCGGGCGTGCCGCCACGTCCAGGGCCACGTCGGGCGCCGGGCTGGGCGCCGCAGGCGCGGATGCCGGCGCTGCCGCCGAGCCCGTCACGTCACCCTGCGCCCGCGCATCGGCGCCGCCACCGCGGCCCTGCGAAGCAAAGCCCCAGGCCCAGGCCGCCGGCAGCAGGAAGTAGCTGTACCAGAGCGGGTACTCCACCAGGCTGTGCAGGCCGATCATCAGCACCATCAGCATCGCGCAACGCTGCGCCACGCCCAAAGCGCCGGTCACGGCCCAGGCCTGCCTGAAGCCGCGCCACAAGGCCCACAGCAGCAGCGCCAACACCACGCTGGCCAGCGGCAGGCCGAGTTCGACGGCCAGCTGCAGCGGCAGGTTGTGTGTGTGGTCGAAGAAGGCCACGGGCCGCTGCGGCAGGGGTGTCAGCGTCCAGGCGAAGTTGAACTCGCCGAGGCCGACGCCTGTCCACGGCTGCTGCGCGATGAGCGTGAGCGTGTCGCGCCAGATGCCGACGCGTGAACTGCTGATATCGCTTTCGGCCAGGCGCTGCGCACCACCGAAGGTGTGTTGCGTGAGCGTGGCCCACTGCGCCATCGCCAGCCACGACACCAGGTAGGCCAGCGGCGCGGCCAGCAGGAGCACACGCGCCGTGCGCGAAAGCCGCCGGTCGAACAGACCCCAGGCTGCAAGCACCAGCACGCTGACGACACCCGTGCGCGACGCCGTCAGCACCACCGCGAAGATGCCGGCGGCCAGCAGCAGGCCTGCCCAAGCGCGCCGGAGCCGACCCAGTTCCAGCAGCGAGACGACGGCGATGCAGTGCCACAGCAGCAGGCTGCTGAGGTGGTTGGGCTGGCGCAGGTTGCCCACGGCGCGGCCGGGGATGCCCGACGCGGCGATCCACGAACCGTCGGGCAGTGCAGGCACGAAGACCTGGATCAGCGCGACGGCGATGTTGGCCGCGCCGGCAAGCACCCAGGCCCAGCAGAAGGCGGTGAAGAGCGCCTCGGCGTCGGGCCGAGCACGGGCGCCGGCGCCGCCCGCCACCAGCACGGCGGCGGCGAAGAGCGTGCCCAGCGCCGACAGCGCCAGGCCCGCCGGCAAGGCACCGGGGCCCCAGGACCACAGTGCGGCGGCCGCCATCAGGGCCAGCGCCGCCCAGACCGCCCACGGCCCGCGGCCGGGGCGGGCAGGGGTCGAGACGATCACGAACAAGGCCCAGAGGGTGAACGCCAGGGCCTGGTTGAGGTAGGTGGGGGAGGGCGAGAGGTTGTAGGCCAGCAGCGACGGCGCGACCGCCGCGGCGATCACGATCAGGGCGCGGGGGTCGGACAGCAGGCGCGAAGGCGACAAGGCGATGCGGGAGTGGGGTGCGGCGCGGCATTGTGCGTCAGGCCCGCTGGCCGCTTGCGCGATTCGACAAGCCGTCCCGCACGCGGGTCGACAGCAGCGTTGCACGCGAAGGTGACCGCGAGTAAACGCAATGGATCCAAGTGCCTTAGAGCGGCCGGCAACTTGATCAGCTACTGAACTTGATAGCCAATTCCATGGTTGCTCAGCGCTGCCGGTCGACCACCGGGGCCTGCTCGGTCTGTTCGCCCGTCCTGGCTGCCGCGGCCAACCAGGTACGCCACTCGCGTTCAATCCTCGCACCGCGCGTTTCGTCGTAGACGCTGCGGATAATGATCAACTCGTGCTCAGCCTCCGCAAGACGTCCATTGAGCGCCAATGCCTTGGCGTAGTCCATGCGCGTTGACAGGATGTGGAAGCGACGCGCCAGCGTGCGCATCGCGTCCAACTGATCGACAGGCATGCCAGCGCTGACCACGATCCTGGAACTGGCGTTCAGTGCGGCCAACTGATCGAGGATCAAGGGCTCTGAGAAGGCCGCTCGGTCGACAGTGCTGCCGAGGTTGGCGCGCTCAAAGCGTCGCAGGCGGAATTCGGTCTCCTGTTGGAAGTACTCCCAGCCGAGCAACCCCAACGTCGCCGCAGTGGCAACGGCGAGCACCAGGATGCCCCGACTCGCACCTGTCGGGCCAGACGCCGATTGTTCTTGTTGCAGCCTGGGGGCCGGGGTGACGGCCCCGGCCATCAGCGCCAGCGGCAGCAGGAAGTAGCTATGGGCAAAGGGAAATTCGAGCATCGACTGAACCACCAGCGCCAGCCAGAGCGCAAACACGATATGGCGTTGGACCATGAAGGACGGGTCAGGCTGCCGGCGCAGCCAGCCTGACATCCAGAGCCCAAGTGCGCCGGTGAAGGTCAGCGCCAAGGGAATGCCGAACCAGGTCATCAGATCGAGCACCACGTTGTGCGCAAAGATGACGTTGCGCGACGGATGGACGCGATCCGCCACCTCACTCAGTGCGAGCACACCCTGATTGAAGCCATAGCCAGCCCATGGCCGTTGCGTGATGGCCTCCCAGAAGTGCAACCAGATCCAGTGCCGCGCACCCACCTCCGCTGGTGTGCGGAACCCGGCGGATTCGAGCAACAGCGCTTCCTGCAAAGGAGAGAACCCGAAGGCCAAGAGGCACCATGCAAGGGTCGCCGGCAGAACGAAGCCGAGACGCAGGCGAGTCGGTATGCGTTTTCGGGTCAACAGCCACAGGGCGACGATGGCAATCACGGCCAGCGCCGACGCCCGAGACTGGCTGATGTGCACGCCCCAGCCGAAGTAGGCAACCGCCAGGACGTAAACGCCACGACTCTTGACCGCGGCAGATTCAAACAAGGCCGTGACCGACACGACGGCCATCACCATCAACAGGCCGAAGTGATTGGGCTGCGCCAGGTTGGCGTAGGGGCGGTCGTCGATGAGTTCCATGGCCCACCAGCCCGGCGGCCCGAGGCGAAGCCACTGCACGAGCGCCAGACCGTTGGCGGCAAGAGCGCTGACAACAATAACGAGGCACATCAAGCGCTGTACCCGCGCGGTGCCGTTCTGCGCAGACCATAGGTAGCCGACGTAGATGCAGAGCCCGACGCCCACCCCATAGAGCAGGCCGATCACGGCATCGCCTCGAAACGACATCAGGCCCATGACGTACTGCAGAACGGGTACCCCTCCTGCCAGAAGCCACATTCTGGCCGGCAAAGGCACAGGGAGTCGACGCCCCGCTGACGCGCGGGCCATGAAGGCGCCCGCCGTCGCCGCACGCCGACAGGGGGACAAGGTCAGCACAGCCAAGGCGATCAAACACGCACCCAAAGCCGTCAAAAACTCCAGGTGGAACGCTGCCCAGGGCGGGTAGTGGTTAGGGGCATTCCAGCCAAGGAACAGACCAACCGAACCGAGCAAGAGCGTGAGCCTACGCATGAAAAAAGGGCGCCATGGGCGCCCTCTTCATACTGTCAGTCGGATCAAACAATCTTGCAGGATCCTGGCAGGAACTTGCTGTCAATGGTGCCGGGCCCGCAAATCCAAGCGGTAACCGTTGTTCCAGCTGCAGGCGCTGTGCAGAGAGCGAAGGTGGTGGCTGCGTTGGCGCAAGGCTTGAGTTTGACGGTCTTCCCATCGATGGCCGCGTCTCCAAAACCAGTGGCCGTGACCGTGACCTCGCCAGTGGCGTCGGTGACGACGCTGCTGACATACTTGGTGCCTGAGCCTGCAGTGACCTCGCAGCCCCACAGGTTGGCGGCGGGTAGTGTCGTGGCCGACTGAATGGTCTCAGTAATGGACGTGCGGCAGGCCGAGGCGGCAAGCACGACTTCTGACATCTTCGCCTTCTTGGTGTAGTCCTGGTAAGCGGGCAGGGCCACGGCAGCCAGGATGCCGATGATCGCCACGACGATCATCAGTTCGATCAGGGTGAAACCTTGTTGGACGCGCTTCATGTATGAAACTCCTAGGGGCGGGGTGGAAAGTGGGGGAGGACAACCCCCTTGAATGCAGGGCCCGTGCCAGGCCGCATCCGAGCACTTCGCGTGCTGTTTTGCACGTCCAGTGACGCTTCGGGTCACAAACCTGGCTGGCCCATGGGCCGCCCAGCGCCCGGACTGACAAGAAGCGTCACCTCGCGGCTGACCTCGATCGGCCAGTGTCATCACCTGCCCCGTACACAGCACCCGCGAAAGTGACGCCTGCGCGTCGCATTGATCCTGGCCATCACCGCACCCGTCCCTTGACCTAGGGCGACATCCGACAACGACACGCCGAATCCAGGCCGCCATATACTGCTGCCATATCCACTGTTCGCCATATGTCATGAGCACGTCCGCAGTCTTCACCAACAACCGCTCGCAAGCAGTGCGCCTCCCGGCCGACGCACGCCTGCCGCCGCACGTCAAGCGCGTGGAGGTGCGGGTGCGAGGGGCTGAGCGCATCATCTCCCCGGCCGGACACACCTGGGACAGCTTCTTCGCAGCCGACGCGCCACGGGTCAGTGATGACTTCCTTCCGCAGCGCGCCACGCAGGATCAGATTCCGCGCGAGGCGCTGTGATGCTGCGCGTTCTGCTGGACACGAACATCGTCATCTTCGTGATCCGGCAGCGGCCGCCGCAGGCACTGGCCACGTTCAACCTGCACGCCGGGCGCATGGCGATGTCTGCGATCACGCTGGCCGAGTTGCTGCACGGGGCCGAAAAGAGCAGTCGCCCGACGGAGAACCTGGCGGTCGTGGAGGATTTCTGCAGCCGGCTGGACGTGCTGCCTTATGGCCCGAAGGCGGCCATGCATTACGGGCAAATCAGGGCGGCGCTGGAACGGCAGGGTACGCCCATAGGCGTCAACGATCTGCACATCGCTGCGCATGCCCGCAGCGAAGGGCTGGTGCTCGTCACCAACAACCGCCGCGAGTTCGACCGCGTGCCCGCCTTGCAGGTGGAGGACTGGGCGTTGTAGTTGGCGTCTGCAGCGGTCAGTCAGAGCCGCTGGGTCACCTCCCCGTGCACAGTGCCGGGAAGCAGCGATCGCTTCACTTCACGGCGCTTGACTCAAAAGCCGGCTATTCAATCGGCCAAAGTCATCACCTGCCCCGTGCACAGCGCCTGGATGCGGTGGCGCCCAGCCTGGGCGTCGATCTCCGACATCACCGCCTGCACCTCGCCCGGCTTGATGTGCGTGATGTAGACATCGGCCGGCGCCTGCAGTCGCGCCAGTTCCTGCTGCAGCTGGGACGGGCACAGGTGCTGGCTGATGGTGGCCAAGGCATGCTCGTCGTCGCGGAAGGCGGTTTCGATGACCAGCGCGGCCACCGGCAGGCTCTGCAGGCGCCGCCACAGTGCCGGGTTGGGCCCGGTGTCGCCGGTGAAGACCCAGGCGCCCGCGCCGCCCAGCACGGCATAACCCACTGCGGGCACGGTGTGGCTGGCGGGCAGCACCTCGATGCGGCGGTGGCCCAGGGCCAGCACCTGCCCAACTTCCACCGGCTCGAAGTGCAGCACGGGGTGGTGGATGTCGGGCAGGCGCGTGAAGTCGGGCCAGATCACGCCGTTGAAGACATGCAGGCGCAGAGCGGCGATGGTGGCAGGCAGCGCGTGCACCACCACCGGCGGGCGCGCGGCGGCGGTGCGGCGGCGCGTCACGCTGTCGGCCAGCAGGCCGATGGCCAGTACGTGGTCGAGGTGGGAGTGCGTGACCAGGATGTGGTCGACGGCCACCATCTCGTCGAGCGTGAGGTCGCCGACACCGGTGCCGGCATCGATGAGCACGTTGTCGTCGAGCAGGAAGGACGTGGTCCGGTTGCCCGCGGCGATGGAACCGGAACAACCGAGGACGCGAATCTGCATGGAAAGGAAGGCCGTTGGTCCGCCAGGCGGCGGAAGGGACGCTGATGCTGAACGTGCCCGGCCTGCCCCGCAAGTCAAGGTGACGCATTTGCGACTGCAGTCCCCTCCGGGGCAAGTCGCATCGTGAACCCCATCACGACCGTCAGGTCGTGCCCCGCCGCGTTGACCGGCGCGCCAGCGTCCGGTCGAACGCGGCGAGTTAGGACGGCACCGAAGGTGTCCGGCCTAACGGCAGATGAATTGCATCTGGGTGCCGGCCAGCTCGATGACGTCGCCGTTGCGCAGCGGCACCGAATCGCCCACCAGCGCCACGCCGTTGATGCTGGGCCGCGCCGCGCCTTCCACGTGCGCGAAGGCATAGCCGTTCGGCCGCTTGGTGATGGAAGCCACCTGCACGCCGGGCTTGCCGACGGTGGTGACGACCTTGGTCAGCGTGACTTCACGGCCCGCGGCGGCACCGTTCAGCACCTTGATCGACGCCGGCGGCGCCGCGGGTGCCGGCGCATGACCGCCCAATCCGCCGAAGCCCGAATGCGCAGCCGTCTGGTAGGCCGGGCTGGCCGAGGTGTGCGGGCTGGGCGCGTGCAGCGGCGGCGCGCTGCTGCCGGGCCGCATGATCATGGTCTTCTCGTACTCGCCCGACTCGTCGACCAGGAACTTGATCTTGTACTTGCCGATCTCGACCGTGTCGTTGTGCGTCAGCAGCTGCTTCTTGATCGCCTTGCCGTTGATGTAGGTGCCGTTGGTGCTGTTGAGGTCTTCGATGAAGACGTCGGCACCCACCATCTGCAGCACGGCGTGTTCGCCGCTGACCGCCAGGTTGTCGATCACGATGTCGTTGTAAGGACGGCGGCCGAGGGTGGTCTTGTCCTTGGTGATCTGGACTTCCTTGATGACCACACCGTCGAGCGAAACCACCAGCTTGCCCATGCCTGCCCTCGATTCAATCCGTTGCCGACCGCAGCGGCCTCAAGCACCTTGCGGTGCCCTGTTCTGCCCGGGGCAGCACGTGCTGCCTCATCGCTTGAATGGCCACCAGGACCAAGCCGGCGCGCTCGCGCCGCCGGAGGCGCGTGCCAGGATGACGGAGATATTATCCTTTCCACCCGCGTCGTTGGCCGCGTCTATCAGTGCACGACCGGTTGTTTCCAGCGAGTCGTGCGCCTGCAACACCTGCGCGATGGCGGCGTCGTCGAGCATGTCGGACAGCCCGTCCGAGCACATCAGGAAGACGTCGCCAGGCTCGACATCGTGGTGGTGGGTCTCGAGCATCACCGAATCCTCGACACCGACGGCGCGCGTGACGAGATTCTTGTTGGCCGAAAACGCGGCCTGTTCGGGCGTGATGAGGCCGGCGTCGATCTGTTCCTGCAACAGCGAATGATCACGCGTGACCTGCTGCAGCTTGCCGGCGCGCAGCCGGTAGCAGCGTGAATCACCGACGTGGCCCAGCAGCAGGCGCTCTTCGCGGAACACCGCCACCACCAGCGTCGTGCCCATGCCGGCGTACTGCGGGTTGGTGTTGGCGGCATTGAAGATGGCGCGGTTGGCGTTGTCGACGCAGATGTCCATCGCGCGGCGCACCTCGGCGTCGCTGGCCTGCCTGCTGGCCTCGCGCAGCCAGCGCCCGAGCTCGGTCTGGATGAAGGACGTGGCCATGTTGCTGGCCACTTCGCCGGCGTTGTAGCCGCCCATGCCGTCGGCCAGCACGGCCAGCGTCACCCCCGGATCGGTCGCCACCGAGTCCTCGTTGTTGCTGCGTGCCCGGCCGGGGTCCACCGCAGCATGGAGCTCGATCGTCATGGACACTGGGACGGGCGGCGGGGCGTGGAGTGGGGGGGTGGGAGATTGTGCATCGGAACGCGGGGCCTTCTGAACTGCCCCCCCCGTGCAGGGCGGCTGCACGGGCTGCTTAGTGAAGGCGGCCTGCAGCGCGCCGGCCAAGGCCTGCGCGTCGGCCGGCCGGTCCGCGGCTCGCTTGGCCAGCAGACTGGCCACCAGCGCCGCAGTGGCGGGCAGCACGCCTGGCACGAGCGTGCGCAGGTCGGGTGCCGGCGTCGACGCGACTTGACGCAGCAACTCGCCCATCGAGACCGAGTCGTAGGGCAGCCGGCCGCTCAGCAGCTGGAACAGCATCACACCCAGGGCGTAGAGGTCGGTGCTGCGCGTGGGCCGGTTGCCGGCCAGCAGTTCAGGCGCCATGTAGGCCGGCGTGCCGGGAACGATGCCGGTGGCCGTCTGCGCCGAATCGGGCGCGCGCGCGATGCCGAAGTCGGCCAGCTTGATGACGTCGCCGGCCAGGTGCACCAGCACGTTGGCGGGTTTCAGGTCGCGGTGCACGACCCCTTGTCGGTGGGCATGCGCCAGCGCCAGGGCCATGCGCAGCGCCAGGGCCAGTACCAGGCGCTCGGGCAGCAGCCGGCTGGGCTGGGTGTAGCGCGACAGGTCGCTGCCGGGCACGAACTCCATCGCCAGCCAGGCCATGTGGCCGTCGATGCCTGCACCGTGCACGGCAACGATGTCGGGGTGCACCAGCCGGCCGGCGACGCGTGCGGCATCCAGGAAGCTGGCCTGCCAGGCCGTCGCCGCAACGCCGGTGGGCAGCAGTGCCAGCTTCAGCGCCACCCCCGGGCCGCCGGCGGTGCTCTCGGCGAGGTAGACCTCGCCATGGGCACCGCGGCCGATGACCTTGTGCAGGCGGTAGCCGGCCACCGTCTGGCCGAGGTGCCAGCCGTCCTGCATGACGGGCCGGCTCAGCCTGCGGCAGCGAACCTGCGCCGCTTGATCAGGACGCCGATGGCCAGCACCAGCAGCGCGCCAGCCAGCCCGGCGCCGTAGCGAACACTGGCCACCACATCGGGAATCTGACCTTCCACCGGGGCGCTGGCCAGGGGCAAGTAGCCAACGATCGCCGGGTCGGTGACGGCCATGGTGCCGGC
>JAURZK010000029.1 GCA_030653505.1 Rubrivivax sp. | reverse complement strand
CGTGCCCTCCAGGGCGATCCGCAGCAAATGCTGGTTGAGTTCGTGGTCGTCCTTGATGTAGGTCTCGGACTTGCCGTGCTTGATCTTGTACAGCGGCGGCTGCGCGATGTAGATGTGGCCGCGCTCGACCAGCACCGGCATCTGGCGGTAGAAGAAGGTCAGCAGCAGGGTGCGGATGTGCGCGCCGTCCACGTCGGCATCGGTCATGATGATGATGCGGTGGTAGCGCAGCTTGTCGGCGTTGAAGTCCTCGACGCCGATGCCGGTGCCTAACGCGGTAATGAGCGTGACGATGCTGTCGCTGCTCAGCAGCCTTTCATAGCGCGCACGTTCGACGTTCAGGATCTTGCCGCGCAGCGGCAGGATCGCCTGGAACTTGCGGTCGCGACCCTGCTTGGCGCTGCCGCCGGCGCTGTCGCCCTCGACGATGTAGATCTCGCACAGCGCCGGGTCCTTCTCCTGGCAGTCGGCCAGCTTGCCGGGCAGGCCCAGGCCGTCGAGCACACCCTTGCGGCGTGTCATCTCGCGCGCCTTGCGCGCGGCTTCGCGTGCGCGGGCGGCATCGACGATCTTGCTGCAGATGATCTTGGCGTCGTTGGGGTTCTCGAGCAGCCAGTCGGTGAGCAGCTTGCTGACGATGTCTTCCACCGGGCCGCGCACTTCGCTGCTGACGAGCTTGTCCTTGGTCTGGCTGGAGAACTTCGGCTCGGGCACCTTCACGCTCACCACGCAGGCCAGGCCTTCGCGCATGTCGTCGCCGGTGATCTCGACCTTGGCCTTCTTGGCGATCTCGTTGTCGTCGATGTACTTGTTGATGACCCGTGTCATCGCCGCGCGCAGCCCCGTCAGGTGGGTGCCGCCGTCGCGCTGCGGTATGTTGTTGGTGAAGCAGAGCACGTTCTCGGCGTAGCCGTCGTTCCACTGCATCGCCACCTCGACACCGATGTTGGTGCCCTGGTCACTCATCTTGTCGCCCATGGCGTGGAAGATGTTCGGGTGCAGCACCTTCTTGCCGGTGTTGATGAAGGCGACGAAGCCCCGCACGCCCCCGGCGAAGGCGAAGTTGTCTTCCTTCGCGTTGCGCTCGTCGACGAGGCGGATCTTCACGCCGTTGTTCAGGAAACTGAGCTCACGCAGGCGCTTGGCCAGCACGTCGTAGTGGAAGTCGATGTTGCTGAAGATGGTGTCGTCGGGCAGGAAGTGCACCTCGGTGCCGCGCTTCTCGGTGTCGCCGGTGACCTTCATCGGGCTCGTCTCGAAGCCATCACGGACCTCGATCACGCGGTCTTGCGTGAAGCCGCGCTTGAACTCCAGCTGGTGCACCTTGCCTTCGCGCCGCACGATCAGGCGCAGCCACACGCTGAGCGCGTTGACGCAGCTCACGCCCACGCCGTGCAGGCCGCCCGACACCTTGTAGCTGTTCTGGTTGAACTTGCCGCCGGCGTGCAGCTCGGTCAGTGCAATTTCGGAGGCAGAGCGCTTGGGCTCGTGCTTGTCGTCCATCTTCACGCCGGTGGGAATGCCGCGGCCGTTGTCGGTGACGCTGATGCTGTTGTCGGTGTGGATGGTGACGACGATGTCGTCGCAATGCCCGGCCAGCGCCTCGTCGATGCTGTTGTCGACGACCTCGAACACCAGGTGGTGCAGGCCCGTGCCGTCGGAGGTGTCGCCGATGTACATGCCCGGCCGCTTGCGCACGGCTTCCAGGCCTTCCAGGATCTGGATGCTGCCTTCGCCATAGGCCGTGCTGGCTTCGCTGCCGGTGCTGACGACCAGGCCTTCGGCGCCGGGCAGTTCACGTTGCGTGACCCCTTCGCCCAGCTTGCGGGGCTTCTCGGCGGGGTCCTGGGGGCTGTGGGGGTCGGTCATCTGGGGCTCTTTTCGTGGTCGGGGCGGCGTCTCGCGGCCCCTCTAGAAACGCTGAAGCGGGCCTCGAGCCCGCTGCAGTCTGTGCTGCCTGGGTGGCAGCGGCGCTAGATGCGCATGGGCATCACCACGTATTTGAAGCCGGGCTGCTCGGGCACGCTGAACAGCGCGCTGGCGGCGCTGTCCTGCAGTTCCAGCTTCACCATGTCGTGCGGGCAGTTGGCCAGCACGTCGATGAGGTAGGTGACGTTGAAGCCGATCTCGATGGCGTCGCCGTCGTAGTCGATCTCGATCTCTTCCTTGGCTTCTTCCTGCTCGGCATTGCTGCTGGCGATGCGCAGCACGCCGGGCTCGATGTTCACGCGCACACCCTTGAACTTCTCGCTCGTCAGGATGGCGGCGCGCTGCAGGCTGGCCAGCAGCGGCGCGCGGCCGAGGACCACGACGTTCTTGTGATTCTTCGGGATGACGCGGTTGTAGTCGGGGAACTTGCCCTCGACGAGCTTGGTGACGAACTCCATCTTCGAGAACACGAACTTGGCCTGGTTGTTGGCGAAGCGCATCTCGATGGCGGTGTCTTCGTCCTTCAGCAGGCGCTGCAGTTCCAGCACCGTCTTGCGCGGCAGGATGACTTCCTGCTTGCTGGGCACGTCCTGTTCGAGCTGGGCCTGGGCCAGCGCCAGGCGGTGGCCGTCGGTGGCCACCAGAGTCAGCGTCCTGCCCTCGGCGATGAAGAGGATGCCGTTGAGGTAGTAGCGGATGTCGTGCACCGCCATCGCGAAGTGCACCTGGTTGATGAGCTCGCGCAGCGTCTTCTGCGGCACGCTGAAGGTGGGGCCGAAGTCGACACTCTCGTTGACGAGGGGGAAGTCGTCCGCCGGCAGCGTCTGCAGCGTGAAGCGGCTCTTGCCGCCCTGCAGCGTGAGCTTGTTCTGCGCGGCGCTGAGCGTGACGGTCTGCTCGGCGGGCAGGCTGCGCAGGATGTCGATGAGCTTGCGCGCGCCGACCGTGGTGCTGAGTTGACCGCTGTCGCCGCCCAGTTCGGCGTTGGTGCGCACCTGGATTTCGAGGTCGCTGGTCGTGAACTCGATGGCAGGGCCGTTCTTGCGCAGCAGCACGTTGGCCAGGATGGGCAGCGTGTGCCTGCGCTCGACGATGCCCGCTACCGACTGCAGGGCTTCGAGGAGGTTCGCCTGGGCCGCTTTGAGAACGATCATGCCTTTTCCTCTTTTTTAACTTGGTAGTAGCTGGTAGAGCACGCCGGGTTCTGGGGACAAGGCCATTTTCGCCTTTTCGATCAAGGGCTTAGCTCGCCGAAACCCCTGTGCACCCGGCCCCCTTGCCGCTGCACCCGGAACGGGGACAAGCCGGCGAAGGGTGCCCGGCCTGTGGACAAGAAGGCAGTTGTGCGGGCTTTCTCCACAGCCTTCCCGTAACCTCCGATTGTGACGCGGCGGACAGGGATTTCCATGCCGGCTGCTGCGGCAGTGCATCAGCCCTTGAGCGTCTGTTCCAGCACGTGCAGTTGCTGGTTCAGTTCGGGGTTGGTGGTGCGCTCGGCGCCGATCTTGCGCACGGCGTGCAGCACCGTGGTGTGGTCGCGGCCGCCGAAGAGCTCGCCGATCTCGGGCAGGCTCTTCTTGGTCATGTCCTTGGCCAGGTACATGGCGATCTGGCGCGGCCGCGCGATGCTGGCCGGGCGCTTCTTGCTGTACATGTCGGCGACCTTGATCTTGTAGAAGTCGGCCACCGTCTTCTGGATGTTCTCGACGCCGATCTGCCGGTTCTGGATGCTCAGCAGGTCTTTCAGCGCGTCGCGGGCCAGTGCGATGTTGATGTCCTTGTGGCTGAAGCGGCTGTAGGCCAGCACCTTGCGCAGTGCACCTTCGAGCTCACGAACGTTGGCACGCACGTTCTTGGCGATGAAAAAAGCGACGTCCTCGGGCATCTCGGTGTTCTCGGCCGCGGCCTTGCGCATCAGGATGGCCACGCGCATTTCCAGCTCGGGCGGCTCGATGGCCACCGTCAGCCCCGCGTCGAAGCGACTGGTCAGCCGTTCGTCGATGTCCACCAGCCCCTTGGGGTAGGTGTCGCTGGTCATGATGATGTGCGCGCGCTTGGTCAGCAGGGCTTCGAAGGCGTTGAAGAACTCCTCCTGCGTGCGGTCCTTGCCGGCGAAGAACTGCACGTCGTCGATGAGCAGCAGGTCCAGGCTGTGGTATTTCGCCTTCAGCTCGTCGAAGGTCTTGCGCTGGTAGTTCTTGACGACGTCGCTGATGAACTGTTCGGCGTGCAGGTAGAGCACGCGCGCGTCGGGGCGGTCTTTCAGCAGCGCGTTGCCCACGGCGTGCACCAGGTGCGTTTTGCCCAGGCCCACGCCGCCGTAGATGAAAAGCGGGTTGTACATGACACCCGGCGCGCCGGCGACGTGCAGCGCGGCGGTACGGGCCATCTGATTCGCGCGTCCGGCCACCAGCGTGTCGAAGGTCAGCGCGGTGTTCAGCCGGTGCGTGGTGGCCGCGGGCGGTGGAGGCGAGCCGACGGCCCGGGCCTGGCCCGGGCGTTCCAGCGCGTGGCCCACCAGCGTGGCGGCGTTGGCCGGCCCGTGGTTGGCTGGGCTGCGCTCTGCGGTGCCTGGCAGGGGTTCGGCGCGAGGCGCGAGCGTCAGTTCCAGGCGCACGGGGTGGCCGGCCGCCTCGGTCAGCGCCGACTCGATGCGCCCGGCGTACTGCGAGCGTATCCAGTCGAGCTTGAAGCGGTTGGGCACCTGCACGGCCACCACGTCGACGCCCTCTGCGGGGCCGAGGTCACGCAGCATGGGGGCCAGCGGGCGGATCCAGGTATTGAATTGTTGTTCCGGCAGGACGGCCGCGAGTCGTTCGCAGCCGCGCTGCCACAGGTCAGTGCTCATTGTGGATATCTTCTTTTGTGAGCCGCCGATACAGAGGTCCCTCGCGACCGGCGGATCGCAGTTATCCACACAATCGGCGGCGGCGTCAAGCCCCGTGCGATGTGGCAGTCTGTGGTGCAAGTGTTTGACTGCATTGGGATTTTTTGCTGTAATCGTGGGTTTCCCGAATTCACCTTGCTGGCCTTGCGTACCCGTTGGTGCCATGACCCCTGGCAAGGGCTTGGCTGATTCGCCAGGCTGCAACAGTTCAAGCCGACAGTTCCTGTCGGCCGTTCTGCCGGTGCCCGGCCAAGCCGCAGCGCACCGCTGTTGCAGCGCCTGGGGCCGGCACGGGAAGACCCCGCCCCCAAGCCCCATAGAAACATTGCACGGAGCCTGCCATGAAGCGCACCTACCAGCCCTCGAAGATCCGCCGCGCCCGTACCCACGGGTTCCTCGTCCGCATGAAGAGCCGGGGTGGCCGCGCCGTGATCAACGCGCGCCGCGCCAAGGGCCGCAAGCGCCTGGCCGTCTGAGCGGGGCGGTCTCGCCGCGCCGTTCTCCGAACGTCCACCTGGGCGCCTCCGGAGCACCCATGCCCAACCGCCTTGTCAACAAGGCGGACTTCGAGCGACTGCTCGGGGCTCGGCCCTGGGCGCGAAGCGCGCACTTCGCCGTTCATCACGTGTCTGCTGCCCCTTTGCGGCCAATCCGGCCGACCAAGGCGGTCGAAGCAGACAAGTTGTCCACAGGCCCTGCACCGTCTTGTCCCCCGCCTGTGGATGACTTGCCCACGGCCTGGTGGCTGGGCTGCGTGGTGCCCAAGCGCCATGCGCGCCGTGCAGTCACCCGCAGTCTGCTGAAGCGCCAGGTGCGTGGTGCCTTCGAGCGCCATGAAGCCGCCTTGCCCCAGGGCCTGTGGCTGGTGCGGCTGCGCCAGGCCTTCGCCGTTGCCGAGTTTCCTTCGGCGCGATCCGCCGCGCTGCAGCTGGCGGCGCGCACCGAGCTCGACCAGCTCTTCACGCGCACTGCGCGCTGAAGCCATGACAGCCGCCTGGGCGAACATCCTCACCTGGCCGCGCCGGCTTCTGATGGCGCTGGTGCGGGGCTACCGGCTGCTGCTCAAGCCCTGGCTGGGCAATGCCTGCCGCTTCGAGCCCACCTGTTCCGCATACGCACTGCAGGCGCTGGAACGCCATGGCGCCGTCGCCGGCACCGCGCTCACCGGCTGGCGCATCTTGCGCTGCCATCCCTGGTGCGACGGGGGTTGCGACCCGGTGCCAGAGAATCTGCCCCGGCCCGTGGCGGGCCTGTTCACCCGCCTCGGCCTCACCCTCGACGCCGCGCCGCCGTCCGAACCCGGCCCGCCGCACCCTCCGACCCGGAAGCTTCCATGACCGATATCCGCCGCACCCTGCTCTGGGTCGTTTTCACCATGTCGCTCGTCCTCATCTGGGATGCCTGGCAGAAGCACACCGGCCACGGCTCGTTGTTCGGCGGGCCGCAGTCGCGGCCCGCGGCCAGCGCAGGCGGCGCGCAGCCCAATGCCGCATCGGCCGCCGGGGTGCCGGCGCCGCTGGCCGCTGCCGTGCCAGCCGCCGCCGGGGCCGCACCGGCGTTGCCAGGTGTGCCCGCGGTGGCGCCGCCGACGAGCGAGCGCGTGACCATCACCACTGACGTCGTGAAGGCCACCTTCGACAGCCAGGGCGGCAACCTGGTGCAGCTGGAACTGCTGGACTACCGCGACGCCGGTGACGCCAAACGCAACGTCATGCTGCTCGACCAGAGCGCCAGCCGCCTGTACGTCGCGCAGACCGGCCTGGTGGCGGCACAACCCGGCGTGGCGCTGCCCAACCACTTCACGCAGATGAGCGTGGTGGCCGGTGAACGCACGCTGGCGCCCGGCGCCCAGGCGCTGACGCTGCGCTTCGAGTCACCCGCCATCGACGGCCGCAAGCTCGCCAAGACCTATACCTTCAAACGTGGCGAATACACCATCGGCGTCAAGCACGAGGTGACGAACGAGGGCAGCACACCCGTCACGCCGCAGCTCTACCTGCAGCTGGCGCGCGACGGCAACCCGCCCGAGGGCGAAAGCAGCTTCTACTTCACCTTCACCGGCCCGGCGGTCTACACCGACGTCAAGAAGTTCCAGAAGGTCGACTTCAAGGACATCGCCAAGGGCGCCACCAGCCACGAGAAGGCCGCTGAAGACGGCTGGGTGGCCATGGTGCAGCACTACTTCGCTTCGGCCTGGCTGGTGAACGCGCCCGGCCCGCGCGAATTCCGCACCGCCAAGGTGTCGGACAACCACTACACCGTGGCCATGGTGCTGCCGCTGGGCGAAGTGGCGTCGGGCGCGACGCTGGCGCACGAGGCCGTGCTCTTCGCCGGCCCGCAGGAAGAGAACAAGCTGGCCGCGCTGGCGCTGGGCCTGGAACTGGTGAAGGACTACGGCTGGCTCACCGTGCTGAGCAAGCCGCTGTTCTGGCTGCTCGACAAGCTGCACGGCGTGCTGGGCAACTGGGGCTGGGCCATCGTCGGCCTGGTGGTGCTGCTGAAGATCGCCTTCTACTGGCTCAACGCCAGCGCCTACCGCAGCATGGCCAAGATGAAGGCCGTCGCGCCCAAGGTAACCGAGCTGCGCGAGCGCTACAAGGACAAGCCGCAGGAGATGCAGCAGCAGATGATGCGCATCTACCGCGAGGAAAAGGTCAACCCGCTGGGTGGCTGCCTGCCCATCTTCGTGCAGATGCCGTTTGTCATCGCGCTGTACTGGGTGCTGCTGTCCAGCGTCGAGATGGGTGGCGCGCCTTGGATAGGCTGGATCCGGGACCTCTCGGCCATCGACCCCTGGTTCATCCTGCCGGTGCTGATGACGGCCAGCTCGCTGTTCCAGGTGTGGCTGAACCCGACGCCGCCCGATCCGATGCAGGCCAGGCTGATGTGGTTCATGCCGCTGGCCTTCGGCTTCATGTTCTTCTTCTTCCCGGCCGGCCTGGTGCTGTACTGGCTGACGAACAACATCCTGTCCATCGCGCAGCAGTGGTTCATCAACAAGCAGCTCGGCGTGCTCGGGAAATAGCGCACGTTCGCTGCCGGGCTGCCCCCTGCCTGGGGGTTGAGCCCGGCGCCGCATATGCCGAACATGAGCGCATGCGGGCGACCCGGTTCGATCAGAGCCGGCTCAGGAGTCCCGGCAGGAAGCCTACCCCGGCCGAGCGCCACTCCACCCGCGCCATCTTCTGACGCGCTGCGCAGCGAAGCCCCGCCGATGCGCAGCGCGCCCACCCCACCGCACCCGGCACCACTGCCGGGCCGCCACCAGGACCCCATCGTCGCCATTGCCTCGGCGCCCGGCCGCGGCGCGGTCGGCATCGTGCGCGCCTCGGGGCGCGACCTGGCGCCGCTGATCCAGGCCGTGTGCGGGCAGCTGCTGATGCCTCGCCACGCCACGCTGCTGCCCTTCCTGGGTGAACACGGCGAGACGCTGGACCGCGGCCTGGCGCTGCACTTCCCGGCGCCGCACTCCTACACCGGCGAGGACGTGCTCGAGCTTCAGGCCCACGGCGGCCCGGTGCTGCTGCAGCTGCTGCTGGCGCGTTGCCTGCGAGCGCTGCCCGGGCTGCGCCTGGCCGAACCGGGTGAATTCACCGAACGCGCTCTCCTCAACGACAAACTCGACCTGGCCCAGGCCGAGGCCGTGGCCGACCTCATCGACGCCAGCACCGAAGCGGCGGCGCGTTCGGCGGCACGTTCGCTCAGCGGCGCCTTCTCTGCCGAGGTCACGCAGCTGGCCGAACGCACGGTGCAACTGCGCATGCTGGTCGAGGCCACGCTCGACTTTCCAGAGGAAGAGATCGACTTCCTGGAAAAGGCCGGCGCTCGCGCCCGCCTTGACGGCCTGGTGGCGACGCTGGACGCCGCGCTGGCCCGCGCGCGCCAGGGCGCGCTGCTGCGCGAAGGCCTGCGCGTCGTGCGGGCCGGCCAGCCCAACGTCGGCAAGAGCAGCCTGCTGAACGCACTGGCCGGTGCCGAGCTGGCCATCGTCACGCCCATGCCCGGCACCACGCGCGACAAGGTCAGCGAGACGATCCAGATCGAAGGTGTGCCGCTGCACATCACCGACACCGCGGGCCTGCGCCACGACACCGAAGCCGCCGACGAGGTGGAACGCATAGGCATCGACCGCAGCTGGCAGGCCATCGGGCAGGCCGACGCGGTGGTTTTCCTGCATGACCTGGGACGCCTAGGCGAGGCCGCCTACGAAGCCGCCGAAGTGGCCATCGCCGCGCAGCTGCCCGCGGGTGTACCGGTACTGAACGTCTACAACAAGGCCGATCTGCCGGTGGCGGTGCTGCCCACGCTGCCCGATGGTGCGCTGACGCTGTCGGCGCGCACCGGCCTTGGTCTGGACGACCTGCGACACGCGCTGCTGGCCCAGGCCGGCTGGCAGGCTGCGCCCGAAGGCCTGTTCATCGCGCGCCGTCGCCACGTACATGCGTTGCAGCGTGCTCGCGACCACCTGCTGCGGGCGCAGGCGCATGCGGGCCGGCGCGACGCTGCTCTCGACCTGCTGGCCGAGGAGCTGCGGCTTGCGCACCGGGCCTTGGGTGAGATCACGGGGCAATTCAGCACCGAGGATCTGCTGGGGGTCATCTTCGGGAACTTCTGCATCGGCAAGTGACGGCGCGACCGCCGCACCCTCAGTGCCCTGCGAAGTCCACCAGCGTGTGCAGCGCCAGCCCCGACTCGCGCAGCCTGCGTGAACCCCCCAGTTCCGGCAGGTCGACGATGGCCGCACCCTCGATGACCTCGGCGCCCAGCCGCTCGAGCAGGCGCCGGCCGGCCATCATCGTGCCGCCGGTGGCGATGAGGTCGTCGATGAGCACGACGCGGTCGCCGGGTTTGACGGCGTCGGTGTGCAGTTCGACGGTGGCGCTGCCGTATTCCAGCTCGTAGGTCTCGGCTACCGTGGTGAAGGGCAGCTTGCCCTTCTTGCGGATGGGCACGAAGCCGATGTTGAGTTCGTAGGCCACCACCGCACCGATGATGAAGCCGCGTGCGTCCAGCCCGGCGATGGCGCTGGGCTGGACGTCGAAGTAGCGGTGCACGAACTGGTCGATGAGCACGCGGAACACCCGCGGGTTGGCCAGCAGCGGCGTGATGTCGCGGAACAGCACGCCCGGCGCCGGCCAGTCGGGCACGGTACGGATGTGGCTGCGGATGTAGTCGGCAGGCGTAACGGTGGGGGCGGTGCGCATGCCCGGCATCATAGGCAGCGTCGCGCGCACACGGCCAGCGTTGGCCGCGTGCCCGTCAGGCCGGGGCCACGCGCGCCAGCACCTGCACGCCGCCGCGCCCGTCGGCGCGCAGCACCAGGCCTTCGCCCGACGACGTGTTCTCCTGCACCAGTGCAGCCAGCACGAACATGTGCGTCACCCAGACGTCGAAACGGCCGGGCTGGCGCGCCGCCTCGGACAGCGCGCCGCGCAGCAGGCCCAGGTGCTCGGCGTTGGTCTGCTCGGCGTAGCCGCGCGGCGAGCCCAGCGCGGGCCAGGCTTCGGCGCCGCCGAAGGCCAGTTGGGCGGTCTCGGTGCAGCGGCACCAGGGGCTCGAAAGCACACGCGCCGGCGTCAGGCCCTGGCGCTGGAACCACTGGCCGATGCGCCGCGCCTGTGCGCGGCCATCGTCGTTCAGGTTGCGCTGCGTGCTGCACTGGCCGAGCGTGAAACCCGGCGGGTCGAAGGTGCCGGGCGCCAGGGCGTGGCGGAAGGCGATCACGACGCCGCCGGTGCGCAGGGCGTTGACGGCCGCACCGGGGGCCTGGCCACAGGCCAGTGCGGGCAGCGAGGCCAGCGGCAGGGCCAGGCCGGTACGCAGCAGGGTGCGTCGGGTGGGATGAGGCATGCCGGGATCATCCCCGCAAGAGCTTTTCCTCCGCCAGGGCCAGGGGTTGTGGCAGGCCCGACAGCACCAGCGTGTCTCCGGGGGCCAGCACGTGCTCGGGCGTGGGTGTGGTGACACCCCCGCTGGCGCGGCGCACCGAGACCACGCTCACGCCCACCGCGTGCAGGGCCTGCGCATCGAGCGTCTGGCCCAGGCAGCGTGCGGCTTCGGGCAGCGTCACGCTCTTCAGGCGTGCATGCTCGATCTCGTCGGCGGTGTCGTCGTCGGCGCCGTGGAAGTAGCCGCGCAGCAGGCCGTAGCGCGCGTCGCGCGCGTCGCGGGCGATGCGCACGACGCGCCGCATCGGCACGCCCACCAGCGCCAGCGCGTGGCTGGCCAGCATCAGGCTGCCTTCGATCGCTTCGGGCACCACTTCGGTGGCACCGGCGGCGCGCAGCCTTTCGATGTCGGTGTCGTCGATGGTGCGCACGACCACCGGCACCTTGGGCGCGTGGGCGCGCACCAGGTCCAGGATCTTCAGCGCGCTGGGTGTGTCGTGGTAGCTCACCACCACAGCGGCGGCGCGGGCCAGGCCAGCGGCCATCAGGCTGGGCAGGCGCGCGGCGTCGCCATAGACCACGCTCTGGCCGGCGGCGGCGGCCTGGCGCACGCGGTCGGGGTCGAGGTCCAGCGCCATGTAGGGGATGCCTTCGGGCGTCAGCAGCCGCGCCAGGTTCTGGCCGCTGCGCCCGTAACCGCAGATGATGACGTGGCGCTCGGTGGCGATGGCCTTCTTCGCGATACTGGTCAGCGCCACGCTCTGCATCAGCCAGTCGTTGGCGCTGAGCCGGTTGACGATGCGGTTGCTGTACATGATGAAGAAAGGCGTGGCCAGCATCGACATCACCATGCTGGCCAGGATGGGGCTCACCCACTCGGGCGCGACCAGGCCGCGGTCGGCGCCCAGCGTCAGCAGCACGAAGCCGAATTCACCCGCCTGCGCCAGATAGAGGCCCGTGCGCAGCGCGACGCCGGGCTGGGCGCCGAAGCCGCGCGCCAGGGCCGCCACCAGCACAAACTTGGCCACCAGCGGCAGCGTCGACAGCAGCAGCACCAGGAACCACTGGTCCAGCACCGGCCGCCAGTCGAGCTTCATGCCGATGGTGATGAAGAACAGGCCCAGCAGCACGTCGTGGAAGGGCCGGATGTCGGTTTCCACCTGGTGCTTGTATTCGGTCTCGGCCACCAGCATGCCGGCGACGAAGGCGCCCAGTGCCATGCTCAGGCCGGCGTGTTCCGTCAGGTAGGCCAGGCCCAGCGTGACGAGCAACAGGTTCAGCATGAAGAGCTCTTCGCTCTTGCGCCGCGCCACGAGCGTGAGCCACCAGCGCATCACGCGCTGGCCACCGACCAGCAGCACGGTGAGCAGCGCGGCGGCCTTCAGCGCCGCCAGGCCCATCGCGATGGCCAGGTCTTCGCCCGAGCTGCCCAGCGCCGGTATCAGCACCAGCAGCGGCACCACGGCCAGGTCCTGGAACAGCAGCACGCCCATGACGCGCCGGCCGTGTTCACTTTCCAGCTCCAGCCGCTCGGCCATCAGCTTGACGACGATGGCGGTGGAGCTCATCGCAATGGCGCCGCCCAGCACCACGGCACCTTGCCACCCCATGCGCCAGGTCTCGCCGAACACCCCGGTGTAGGCCGACACCAGCAGCAGGTGGCCCAGCAGCGTGCCCACCATCGTCAGCACCACCTGGCTCAGGCCCAGGCCGAAGACCAGCGTGCGCATGCTGCGCAGCTTGGGCAGGTTGAATTCGAGACCGATGACGAACATCAGGAAGACGACGCCGAACTCGGCGAGGTACTTCACGCTTGCGGTGTCCTTGGCCAGCGCCAGCGCGTTGGGCCCGATCAGCACACCCACCACCAGGTAGCCCAGCATCGGCGGCAGCTTCAGCGACCGACAGACGACCACGCCGAGCACCGCGGCCATCAGGTAGAGCAGGACAAGTTCGAGGGTGGACGCCAAGGCCGCGAGGGGGGTGCCTAGAATGGGTCGATCGTATTCGACGCCCTCGGCGACACCGCCCTGCCTGCAGCCCTTCCGCCTTGAACAACACCCACGCCTTCGACCCTGAGCGCGCGCTGCGCATGGCCGCCCGCACCTTCGAGATCGAGGCCAGCGCACTGACGGCGCTGGCCCAGCGGCTCGACGAGCACTTCGTGCGCGCCGTGCAGGCCGTGCTGGCCTGCCGCGGCCGCGTGGTGGTGATGGGCATGGGCAAGAGCGGCCACGTCGGCCGAAAGATCGCGGCCACGCTGGCTTCCACCGGCACGCCGGCGATGTTCGTGCACCCGGCCGAGGCCAGCCACGGCGATCTCGGCATGGTCATCCCCGGCGACGTGGTGCTGGCCATCAGCAACAGCGGCGAGAGCGACGAGCTCGCCGCGCTGCTGCCGGCACTGCGCCGGCTGGGCGTGGTCTTCGTCGCGATGACGGGGCGCGCCGACTCGACACTCGCGAAACATGCCGACATCGTGCTCAGCAGCGCCGTCGACGAAGAGGCCTGCCCGCTGAACCTGGCGCCCACCGCCAGCACCACGGCGCAGATGGCGCTGGGCGACGCACTGGCCGTGGCGCTGCTCGACGCTCGCGGCTTCAAGCCCGACGATTTCGCACGCTCGCACCCTGGCGGCAGCCTGGGGCGCAAGCTGCTGATGCACGTGCACGACCTGATGCGCAGCGGCGACGCCGTGCCCTGCGTGCCGCCCACGGCGAGCTTCAGCCAGCTGCTGCGCGAGATGACGGACAAGGGCCTGGGCTTCACCGCCGTGTCCGGCGACGACCGGTGGCCGCTGGGCATCTTCACCGACGGCGACCTGCGCCGCCGCATCGAGACCGGGGCCGACCTGCGCACGCTGACGGCCGAGCAGGTGATGCACCGCCAGCCGCGACTGGTGCGCGCCGACGCGCTGGCCGTCGACGCCGCCGACGTGATGGAGCAGCACCGCATCACCAGCGTGCTGGTGGTCGATGGCGAGGGCCGGCTGGTCGGCGCGTTGAACTCCAACGATCTGATGCGTGCCAAGGTGATCTGAGGCCATGGTCCCGGCACTGCGCTTCCCGCCCGAACTGCTGCTGCGCGCGCAGGGTGCCGGCCTGGGCCTGAAGGTGGCGATCTTCGACGTCGACGGTGTGCTCACCGACGGCCGCATCTACATCGACCAGCATGGCGAAACGGTAAAGGCCTTCGCCACGCTGGACGGCCACGGCCTCAAGCTGCTGAAGCTGGGCGGCATCGAACCGTTGGTCATCACCGGCCGCGACTCGCCGTCCGTGCGCCGGCGCGTGGCCGACCTGGGGCTGGTGCACGCGGTTTATGGCGCGCACGACAAGCTGGCGGCGGCCCACGGCCTGCTGGCGACCCTGGGCCTGGGCTGGGACGCCGCGGCGGCCATCGGCGACGACTGGCCCGACCTGCCGCTGCTCACGCGCGCCGCCTTTGCCTGTGCGCCGGCCAACGCGCATGCCGAGGTCAAGGCCGTGGTGCACCACGTCACCGCTGCCAGCGGCGGGCATGGCGCCGCGCGGGAGTTCTGTGACCTGCTGCTGATGGCGGCCGGCCGCTACGCCGGGCTGCTGCAGGGCCAGCTGCAGACGCTGGACGGTGCCTGAGCGCGCCGCGGCACCGCAACGGCCATTGCCTGTCGATCCATGAGCGTCGAGCTGCACCTGCCCGATCTGCCCGAGGTGCCCATCTCGCTGGGCCCCGCCCGCGGCACGGCGCCGCGCACGCGCCTGCCCTGGCATCTGCGCCTGCGCGACGTGTTCTCGGCCTACCTGCCGCTGCTGCTGATGGCGCTGCTGGCACTGGCCAGCTGGTGGCTGGTGAAGAACTCACCGCGGGCCGTCACGGCGGCCGAAGAGCGCCCGGTGAGCAGCGAGCCCGACTACACGATGAGCGGCTTTGCGCTCGAACGCTTTGACGCCGAAGGACGGCTGCGGCTGCGCATCGAAGGCGCGCACATGCGTCACTTTCCGGCCACCGATCGCATCGAGATCGACGACGCCCGCATCCATGCCGTCGCCGACGACGGTCGCATCACCCTGGCCCATGCACGCCAGGCCCTGGGCAACGGCGACGGCAGCGAGGTGCAGCTGCTCGGCGGCGCCGAGGTCACCAGCGATGACGGCAACGGCGCGCCGCTGCTGATGCGCGGCGAGTTCCTGCACGCCTTCCTGGTCACCGAGCGTGTGCGCAGCCACCTGCCAGTGGTGGTGCGCCTGGGCGCCAACGAGTGGCAAGCCGGCGGGCTGGACTACGAGCACGCCGCGCGCCGGCTCGAACTCGCCGGCCCGATGCGTGCACAGCTGGTGCCGCGTGCGCTGCCGGCGGCCAAGGTGGCACGGTGATGGCTGATGCCCTGAACTTCGACGGCCTGCCGGCGCCCCGCATCCTGCCGGCAGCCTGAGGTGAGCGCCGCACCGTTGGTGTTCATCACCGGTGCCTCCAGCGGCATCGGCCAGGCATTGGCGGTGCGCCACGCGGCGGCGGGCTGGCGGCTGGCGCTGGTGGCGCGGCGCACGGCCGAGCTGCAGGCCTGGGCCGCAGCCCAGGGCCTGGGGCCCGAGCGCTGTGCGGTGTATGGGGCCGACGTCGCCGTCACCGACAGCATCGTGCAGGCCGGACAGGACTGCATCGCTCACCAGGGGCTGCCCAATGTGGTGATCGCCTGCGCCGGCGTCAGTATCGGCATGGACACGGCCGAGCGCGCCGACCTCGAGGTGATGCGCGAGATGTTCGCCCTGAACAATGTCGGCCTGGCCGCCACCTTCCACCCCTTCGTGCGCGGCATGCGCGAGCGCGGCTCGGGCACGCTGGTGGGGGTGGCCAGCGTGTCGGCCATCCGCGGGCTGCCCGGTCACGGCGCCTACTGCGCCAGCAAGGCCGGCGTGGTGGCGTATTGCGAGAGCCTGCGGGTCGAGTGCCGGAGCGACGGCGTGCGCGTGGTGACGCTGGTACCGGGCTACGTGGCCACGCCGCTGACGGCGAAGAACCCCTATCGCATGCCCTTCCTGATCGCGCCCGAGGACTTCGCCGAACGGGCCTTCCACGCCATCCAGTCCGGTCGCAGTTACGTCGTCATTCCTTGGCAGATGGGCGTCGTGGCCAAGCTGCTGCGCCTGCTCCCGAACGCCGTCTACGACCGCCTGCTGGCGCGCCGTGGACGCAAGCCGCGGCGCGGCTGAATGTGGCCACCGCGCAACCCGGCGAACTGCCCGTGCAGCCCGCGGCCCGGCTGCGGCATGACAGCATCGCAAGATCATGATCGACGTCGTCGTCTTCTTCTTTCTGCTGGGTGTGCTGGCGCGCCTGGTCAAGAGCGACCTGCGCCTGCCCGAGGCGCTGTACGAGACGCTGTCGATCTACCTGCTGCTGGCCATCGGGCTGAAAGGCGGCATCGAGCTCAGCAAACAGCCGCTGGCCGCGCTGGCGCCGCAGGTGGCGGTCTGCATGGCGCTGGGCTTTGCCATCCCGTTCGTGCTGTTTCCGTTGGCGCGCGCGCTGCGGCTGGGGCGTGCCGACGCCGCGGCGCTGGCGGCGCACTACGGCTCGGTCAGCGTCGTCACCTTCGCGGTGGCGACGGCGGCGCTGGCACGGCAGGGCATCGCGTACGAGAGCCACGCCGCGCTGTGGGTGGCGGTGATGGAAGCGCCCGGTCTGGTGGCCGGCATCCTGCTGGCGCGTATGGGCAGCGGCGGTGCGGGCGACTGGCGCCGTGTCGCGCACGACGTGCTGTTCGGCAAGAGCGTGCTGCTGCTGATGGGTGGCCTGGCCATAGGCACCGTGGCCGGTGTCGAGGGCACGGCACCGATCAAGGCCGTGTTCATCGACCCGTTCAAGGGTGTGCTGGCACTCTTCCTGCTGGAACTGGGCCTGGTGGCGGGGGGCCGGCTGGCCGAGGTGCGGCGTTTCGGCGCCGCGGTGCTGGTGATCGGGCTGGGCGCGCCGCCGCTGCTGGCGGTGGCCGGCGCGCTCACCGGCTTGGCGCTGGGTCTGTCGACCGGCGGCGTGGCGCTGCTGGCCACGCTGGCGGCCAGCGCCAGCTACATCGCCGCGCCGACGGCGATGCGCATCGCCGTGCCCGAGGCCAACGCGGCGCTGTCGATCACGGCCGCTCTGGGCATCACGTTTCCCTTCAACATCGTGATCGGCATCCCGCTGTACATCGCACTGGCGCAGAGGCTGACAGCATGACGCTTTCCAAGCACCCCAAGACCCTGCTCGTCATCGTCGCCGAAGCCGTGCTCGAGCAGCGCCTGGTACAGGATGCGCGCGAACGTGGCGCCCAGGGCTGGACCGTGACGGAAGTTCACGGTGGCGGTCACGAGGGTGTGCGCGAAGGCGCCTGGGAGGCTGACCGCACGGTCGAGTTGAAGGTGATCTGCGATGCCGCGGTGGCCGACGCCATTGCCGAGCATGTGCTGGTCACCTATGCGCAGAATTACAGCGTGGCGCTGTACTTCAGTGCTGTTGCGGTGCTGCGGCCCGAGAGGTACTGATCGCGCGCTCGGGCTGAGCACCGGGCGGCAAAAAGGGCACCCTGGGGTGCCCTTCGTGTTGGCAGCCTGCGAGGGGCTGCGATGCCGGTCGGGATCAGTAACCGCCGCGGCTGCCACCGCCGCTGCCACCACCATAGCCGCCACCACCGCTGCTGCCGCCGCCGCTGCGGCCACCACCGCCACCGCCGTAGGGGCTGCGGCCACCGCCACCGCCGCCACCGCCGTAGGGGCTGCGGCCACCCCCGCCGCCGGCACCACCGCCGCCAGCGCCACCACTGCCGCCACCGCCGCTGCCGCCACCACCGTAGCCGCCGCCACCACCGCCGTAGCCACCACCGCCGCCACCGCCGTAGCCGCCGCCACCACCGCTGCGGCCACCACCGCCACCGCCGAAGCCACCCGGGCGCTCTTCACGCGGGCGCGCTTCGTTGACGACGACGGCACGGCCGTCGATCGGCTGGCCGTTCATGCCGTTGATGGCCGCCTGGGCCTCGGGGTCCGAACCCATTTCCACGAAACCGAAGCCCTTGGAGCGGCCGGTTTCACGGTCCATCATGACCTTGGCGGACGTGACGGTGCCGAACTGCGAAAAGGCCTGGAGCAACGAGTCGTCGCGTACCGAATAGGCCAGATTACCTACGTAAAGTTTGTTTCCCACGGGGAGCCCTCAAAAGTACCAGTCAAAAACCATGCGGAGCTCAACCCTGCGTGAACCAATCATGCGAAAGGTGCGGCTGCCAGACACAGACTCCCTATTAGGGCACCGCTGAACTGAGCATGTAAAGAAGCCACGCGTCAAGTGTTGTTTTCGCGCCGCGAAGACTCACCCGGGTCCGTTCCGGCCCTCTGCAAGGCGTGCACCACCATGGCGCGCTGGCCGCCGCAGCGCACATAGCACCTACCATCGCGGCATGGATCTGCTGAAGCCGCTCATCGCCCTGCTGGCCATCGTGAACCCCATCGGCGTGGTGCCGTTTTTCATCCACTTCACGCAGACCTTCAGCGGCCCGCAGCGCCGGCAAACGATACGCATCAGCTGCTTCACGGCCTTCCTGGTGATTGCCGTCAGCGCCGTGGCCGGGCTGAAGGTGATCGAGTTCTTCGGCATCTCGCTGGCCTCGTTCCAGGTCGGCGGCGGCACGCTGCTGCTGATCAGCTCGCTGGCCATGCTCAATGCCCAGCCGGCCGAGAGCACGCCCGGCGATGTCGATGAAGGCAACGAGAAGGTCGACGCCGGCGCCAGCATCGCCGTCGTGCCGCTGACCATCCCGCTGCTGACCGGCCCGGCCACCATCTCGACGGTGGTGATCTACGCCGAGAAGACACGCCACCTGTGGCAGATCGGCGTGCTCGTCGCTTACGGCGTGGTCATCGCGCTCGTCACCTATCTGGTCTTCAGCGCCTCGGGGCGCATCGCGAAGGTGCTGGGCCGCACCGGCATCAACATCATGACGCGGCTGATGGGGCTGATCCTGGCCGCCATGGCCGTGGAGCTGCTGGCCGACGGGCTGACCAAGCTGTTCCCGGTCCTGGCCAGCCACATCGCGCGCTGAAAGCAAAACAACCGGTCGGTTTCGAGCCCATGAACGACAGCACACCGGCCTTCGACTACGTCGTCGTCGGCGCGGGCACCGCCGGCTGCCTGCTGGCCAACCGCCTCTGCGCCGACCCGCGCCACCGCGTGCTGCTGCTGGAAGCGGGCGGGCGCGACGACTACCACTGGATCCACATCCCGGTGGGCTACCTCTACTGCATCGGCAACGCGCGCACCGACTGGCTCTACTTCACCGAGGAAGACGTGGGCCTGAACGGCCGCAAGCTGCGCTACCCGCGCGGCCGTGTGCTCGGCGGCTGCAGCAGCATCAACGGCATGATCTACATGCGAGGCCAGTCGCGTGATTACGACCAGTGGGCACGGCTCACCGGCGAAGAGGGCTGGAGCTGGGCCAACTGCCTGCCCTTCTTCAAGCAGCACGAGGACCACTGGCGTGGCGCCGACGATGCCCACGGCGCCGGCAACGAGTGGCGGGTGGAAAAGCAGCGGCTGCGCTGGGAGATCCTGGAGGCCTTTGCCGTCGCAGCGCAGGAGGCCGGCATCCCGGCCACAGACGATTTCAACCGCGGCGACAACGAAGGCGTGGGTTACTTCGAGGTCAACCAGAAGCGCGGCGTGCGCTGGAGCACCAGCAAGGCCTTCCTGCGCCCGGCGCAGGGGCGGCCCAACCTGCAGGTGTGGACCGGTGCCACCACCACGCGCGTGCTGCTGGAAGGGCGGCGCGCCGTCGGCGTCGAGGTGCAACGCGAAGGCGGCGGCGCGCCTTTGCAGGTGCGCGCCGCACGCGAGGTGGTGCTTTGCGCTGGCGCGCTGGGCACGCCGCAGCTGCTGCAGCTGTCGGGCATCGGGCCCGGCGCGCTGCTGCACGAAAACGGCATCGCCGTGCAGCATGAACTGCCCGGCGTCGGCGAGAACTTGCAAGACCACCTGCAGATCCGCGCCGTGTTCGCGGTGGAAGGCGTGAAGACGCTCAACACGCTGGCCGGCTCGACCTGGGGCAAGGCCATGATCGGCCTCGAGTACCTGTTGCGGCGCAGCGGGCCGATGAGCATGGCGCCTTCGCAGCTGGGGGCCTTCACGCGCTCGTCGCCCGACCACACCTGGCCCAACGTCGAGTACCACGTACAGCCGCTGTCCTTGGACGCCTTCGGCCAGCCATTGCACCGCTACAACGCCTTCACCGCCAGTGTGTGCAACCTGAACCCGACCTCGCGCGGCTTCGTGCGCATCCGCAGCCCGCGCCTGCAGGACGCGCCGCGCATCCAGGCGCGTTACCTGTCGACGCCCGAAGACCGCCAGGTGGCTGCCGACTCGCTGCGCCTGACGCGCCGCATCGCCGCCATGCCGGCGCTGGCGAAGTACCGGCCGCAGGAAGTGAAGCCGGGCGTGCAGTTCCAGAGCGACGACGAACTGGCGCGCCTGGCCGGGGACATCGGCACCACCATCTTCCACCCCGTGGGCACCTGCCGCATGGGCCGCGCGGGCGAAGCCGACGCCGTCGTCGACCCGCGGCTGCGGGTGCAGGGCGTGGCCGGGCTGCGCATCGTCGACGCCAGCGTCATGCCCACCATCACCAGCGGCAACACCAATTCGCCCACGCTGATGATCGCCGAGCGTGCGGCCGCCTGGCTGCTGCAGGACGCCGCGGGCGGCTGAAGTCCGGCGGGTATGTCCGGATGGTGCTGCCGGACCGCGTTGTTACATTCATGACACCTGTGGCGGTGTGCGCTTGGCGTCGCCGTCGCGCGGGGGCCTGAGGAGACAACGGACAGAATTCGAAGCAAGGTACAGCAGACCGCCCCGCAGATGGGCAGGCTTTCGGGCGCCGCAGGTCGGCGCCTTTTTCATGCCTGCGGCAGCGGAACAAGGCTGCCTTTCCCTTGCCTTTTGCAACACCGGCGCGGCGCAGCTTGCCTAGCATGACGGGTGCAACCCCCGAAAGCCCGCCATGTCCGTGAACCCCGAACTGCGCAAGCTGGACATCGACATCCCATCGCAGCCGCAGTCGCTGGTGCAGCTGTCGCTGCTGCTGGCCGAGGACGTAGTCAACCTGCAGGCCGTGGCCACCCTCATCGAGACCGACATGGCGCTGGCTGCCGCGGTGATGAAGGCGGTGAACTCGTCGCTCTACGGCCTGAAGGGCCGTGTGCAGAGTGTGCACCAGGCCATCAGTTACCTGGGCATGCGCGAGGTGGCCGGCATCACCTTCGAGATGGGCCTGCGCGCCGCCTTCCCGCCCGCGCCAGAACTCGAGCCGCTGTGGGAACGCGCCGGCAAGCGCGGCCTGCTGATGGGCCGGCTGGCCTCGCGGCTGTCACTCGACGCCTGGGCCGCACATTCGGCCGGCCTGTTCGAGGAATGCGGCAAGGCCGTGCTCTTCCGCCACGCCACCGACCACTACCGCGCCATGCTGCGCGCCGCTGGCAGCGACACCGAACTGGCGACGCTGGAACACGCCGGCTTCGGCGTCAGCCATGACGCGCTGGGCGCCGCCTTGTGCGAGAGCTGGGGCCTGGGCCCGGCCGCGGTGGCCAGCGTGCGCCACCACGTCGAGGCGCAGGCGCACTTCCGCCTGCCCGAGGCCGAAGGGCGGCGCTCGATCTGCGCGCTGTCGCTGCTGGCGCACGTGCTGATGCACGATCCCGACGCGCTCGACGCCGCCGTGATGGCCATCGCGCAGGCCGCGGATCTCGACGAAGTGCTGGTGATGCGCGCCGCGTGCCAGACGCACGAGGAGCTGGAAGCCGCCGCTCAAGGCTGCTGAGCGTGCCCGGGCCCAGCAGCTGATGCAGGGCGTGGGCGGCGTAAGGTTCAGGAAAGCCCGCCTGTCCAGGCCGGCCCGCCTTCGGTAGGCTCGCGCCCTCTCTCGCTGATCGGGCCCCGCGCCCGCCCCCACACCATGGCCTCGACCTTTACGCCCGACGCACTCGCGCTGCAGCGTCTGTACCACTGGGAAAAGACCAGCCCCGACCGAGTGGCGCTGACGCAGCCTTTGGGTGGCGGGCCGGTGCGCGACTACACCTGGCGCGAACTCGTCGACCAGAGCCGCCGCATGGCCGCTCATCTGCAGAGCCTGGGCCTGCGGCCCGGCGACAAGGTGGCCTTGCTGTCCAAGAATACGGCGCATTGGCTCATGGCCGACTTCGCGATCTGGATCGGCGGCTTTGTGTCGGTGCCGCTGTACCCCACGCTGGCGGCGGGCACCATCCGGCAGATCCTCGACCACAGTGAAGCCAAGCTGCTCTTCGTCGGCAAGCTCGATGGCTGGGACGGCATGAAGTCCGGCATTCCGGCGGGTCTTCCCTGCATTGCCCTGCCGCTGACGCCCGACGATGCCGCGAAGTCCTACCCGCGCTGGGAAGACATCACCGCCAAGACCGAGCCACTGAAAGGCGAACCCGTGCGCGACGCCGACGAGCTGGCCACCATCATGTACACCTCGGGCACCACCGGTGCACCCAAGGGCGTGATGCACAGCTTCGCGACCTTCGCCTGGGGTGTGCAGAGCGGCCTGAAACGCGTGCCCATCGACAACAGCGCGCGCATGCTGAGCTACCTGCCGCTGAGCCACGTCGCCGAGCGCACGCTGGTCGAACACGGCATGCTGGCCACCGGCATGCACGTGTACTTCGCAGAGAGCCTGGACACCTTCACGTCCGACCTGCAGCGTGCGCGGCCCACGGTCTTCTTCAGCGTGCCGCGGCTGTGGGTGAAGTTCCAGCAGGGCATCGGCGCGAAGATGCCGCCGGCCAAGCTCGACCGTCTGCTGAAGATCCCCATCCTGGGCGGCATCGTGCGCAAGAAAATCTTGAAGGCGCTGGGCCTGCAGGAATGCACCTGGGCCGCCGGCGGCGCGGCGCCCATGCCGCCCGAGCTGCTGCGCTGGTACAACAAGCTGGGGCTGGACCTCGTCGAGGTCTACGGCATGACCGAGAACTGCGGCGTCAGCCATGCCACGCTGCCGGGCAAGCAGCGCCCGGGCACCGTGGGCCTGCCCTACGACGGCGTGCAGAGCCGCATCGACCCGGTGACGAGCGAGATCCAGATGAAGGCGCCCTGCCTGATGCTGGGCTACTACAAGGAGCCCGAACTCACGCGCCAGGCCTTCACCGAAGACGGCTGGCTGCACACCGGCGACAAGGGCGCGCTCGACGCCGAGGGCAACCTGAAGATCACCGGCCGCGTGAAGGACTTGTTCAAGACCAACAAGGGCAAGTACGTGGCACCGGCGCCCATCGAAGACCGGCTCGTCATGCACCCCGCGGTGGAAGCGGTGTGCGTCACCGGCGCCAACCTCGGCCAGCCGCTGGCGCTGGCGATGCTGAACCCCGAGGGCGTGAAACGTTCGCTGGACGCCGCCGGCCGGGCCGAGCTGGAAATGTCGATGACCATGCACCTGAAGGCCGTCAACGAACTGCTGGACCCGCACGAGCAGATCGACTGCGTGGTGCTGATGGCCGAGGCCTGGACGGTGGACAACGACATCATCACGCCCACCTTCAAGGTCAAGCGCAACCGCATCGAGGACCTGTTTGCGCAGAACTACGACACCTGGGTCGGCATGCGCAAGCAGGTGGTCTGGTACAAGAAGTAACCGCGGACTGGTCGATGCCTACGGGGCGGAGGCGGCCGACGCTGCCGACGCCGGGTGCGTGGGCACCATCACGCCGGCAGCCAGCGGGATCTCTTCGCTGACGGTGATGCCGGTGACGTAGTGGCGGGTCTCGCCGAAGCAGCTGCCCGGCAGGCCGACCTTCTCTTCGTAATGCAATGCCACGCGTTTGCCCATGGCGCGCGTGACCTGCGCGGCCACCGCGTCATCCCAGATCGTGAACAGGAACTTCTCGGGCGTGGTGCCCGGCAGCGACACCAGCGCCAGTTCACCTTCCCAGGTCTTGCACAGCCAGCCCTTGTTCGACAGCTTCTGCACCCAGCCGGCGCGCTCGCCGCTGGAATAGCTCCAGCTGAGCGCGGCCCAGAAGTACAGCGCCAGCAGGGCAGCCAGCAGCACGATGGGCAGGACGACACGTTTGAACATGGGGCGGGCCCGGGGGCGGAAAGCTGGCGATTATCGGGGCGCCACCTTGCCGCGCAGCCCGCCACCGGGGCTACTTCGTGTTGGCCTTGAAGCTGGTGAACACGCGCGTCTGCACACGGCGGATGTCCTGCGGCACGGCGTCGGGCACGGTGAACTTGGCGATGTCGGTGGCGTTCGGGAACACGGTGGGGTTGTCGGCCACGGCCTTGGTGACGAACTTCTTCGACGCCGCGTTGGGGTTGGCGTAGAAGACCTTGTTTGTCAGCGATGCGTGCACCTCGGGGCGCAGGATGTAGTTGATGAAGAGGTGCGCGTTTTTCGGGTGCTTGGCGTCCTTGGGGATGGCCATGGTGTCGAAGAACAGCGTTGCGCCGGTCGGCGGGATGAGCGCCTGGATGTCCTGGCCGCTCTTGCTGTCGATGGCGCGCTGGCGCGCGATGTTGATGTCGCCCGAGTAGCCCATCACCACGCACAGCTGGCCGGCGGCCAGGTCGTTGATGTAGCCCGACGACGAGAAGCGGGTGACGAAGGGGCGGGCCTTGCTCAGGACCTCGCGCGCGGCGTCGTAGTCCTTGGCGACCTTGCTGTAGGGCGCCTTGCCGGCGTAGATCATGGCCACCGGCAGCACTTCCGACGCCGAGTCCAGCACGTTGATGCCGCAGCCCTTGAGCTTGCTGGCGTACTCGGGCTTGAAGATCAGGTCCCAGGGGTTGGCAGGCATGGGCGTGCTGCCCAGGGCGGCCTTGACCTTGCCGTTGTTGACGCCGACGGTGACGTAGCCCCACATCCAGGTCACGAGATGCTGGTTGCCGGGGTCGACGCCGGCCAGCTTCTCGAGCAGCGCGGGGTCGAGGTTGCCCCAGTTGCCGAGCTGCGCGCGGTCGAGCTTCTGGAACAGGCCGCCGGCGATCTGCGTCTTCGCGAAGTGCGCGCTGGGCACCACGATGTCGTAGCCGCTGTTGCCGGCCACCAGCTTGGCCTGCAGGATCTCGTTGGCATCGTAGTTGTCGTAGCGGACCTTGATGCCGGTCTCTTTCTCGAAGTTCTTCAGCGTGTCTTCGGCGATGTAGTCCGACCAGTTGTAGATGTTCAGCACCTTGGGCTCGGCGGGCTGGGCAGCGCCGGTCAGCGCCGCGCCGGCCAAGGCCAGTGCAAGCAGGGTGCGGGTGAAGAGGTGGGGCGTGGTCATGGCGAGGATTCCTCTTGGGTGCGTCCGGGCTGCGCGCCGGGTACAGAAGGCCAGGGGTTAACGCGGCGGGCGGCATTTTGGCCGACGGCGCCGACAGGCGGGTTGCACCAGGGGATGGACGTACCGTCCCAGGCAAAAAAGCCGCCGGTGGGTTCGGCCGGCACCGGTCACGGCGGCGCAGTAGCCCTCGGGCAGGCCGTTCAAGGTGCTGCGGCTGCGGGCCGGCGAAGGAACATGCCCCAGCCTTCCATCGTCATCACGTCCTCGCCGTGCTGGTTGCGCACCGTCCAGCGGCTGCGCACCAGGCCGACGTGGGGCTTGCTGTTCATCGGCCGTGCTTCCAGGATGTCCATGCGCATGCGCAGCGTGTCGCCGGGGAACACGGGCTTGAGCCAGCGCAGTGCGTCGATGCCGGGGCTGCCCTGGCTGGCGGCGTCGAGCAGGTAAGCGTCGCACATCATGCGCATCGCCATCGCGCAGGTGTGCCAGCCGCTGGCGCACAGGCCGCCGAACACGGTGTCCTTCGCGGCGGCCTCGTCGAGGTGGAAGGGCTGCGGGTCGAACTGGCTGGCGAAGTTGACCACGGCTTCGCGCGAGACCGGCGTGCCGCCGAACTCCATGACGTGGCCGACAGGAAAGTCTTCCCAGTAAAGACGGTAGGTGCGAGGGGCGTTCATGGCCGTGCAGCATAGCGGCGCCACAATCGGCTTTTCGTCCACGAACGGCCACGCACCATGAGTCTGCTGATCCTCGGCCTCGTCCTCTTCCTCGGTGTGCACTCGGTGCGCATCTTTGCCGACGGCTGGCGCAGCCGCGTCATCGCCGCGCGTGGCCAGAGCGTCTGGAAGGGTCTCTACGCCGCGCTGGCGCTGGCCGGCTTCGTGCTCATCGTCTGGGGTTACGGGGCGGCGCGGCAGCAGCCGGTGGTGCTGTGGGCGACGCCGGGCTGGACGCGCCATGCGGCGGCGCTGCTGTCGCTGGTCGCCTTCCTGCTGCTCGTCGCCGCCTACGTGCCAGGCAACGCCATCAAGGCCATGGTCAAGCACCCGATGGTGCTGGCGGTGAAGGTCTGGGCCATCGCGCACCTGATCGCCAACAACACGCTGGCCGACGTGGTGCTGTTCGGCGCCTTCCTGCTGTGGGCGGTGCTGGACTTCCGTTCGGCGCGCCAGCGCGACCGCGCCGCCGGCACCGTCTACCCGCCGGGCCGCGTGGTGCCCACGGTGATCGCGGTCGTGATCGGCCTGGTGGCCTATGCCGGCTTCGCCTTCTGGGCCCACCGGGCCTGGATAGGCGTGTCGCCCTTTGTCCGTGGTGGCGCCTGATGCGGTGCTGAGGCTGCGATGAACGATGCGCTGCTGTGGACGCTGAGCGTTGCGCTCATCGTCGCCGGCCTGGCCGGCACGGTGCTGCCGGCGCTGCCGGGCACGGCTTTCGTGCTCGGCGGCATCGTGCTCGGTGCGTGGATAGACGACTTCACGCGTGTCGGCGCCGGCACGCTGGCGCTGGTGAGTGTGCTGGCGGTGCTGGCCTGGGCGCTGGACTACGTCGCCGGCCTGCTGGGCGCCCAGCGCGCCGGTGCCAGCCGGCAGGCGCTGGTGGGGGCGGCGCTGGGCACGGTGCTCGGGCTGTTCATGGGGCTGGTGGGCGTGTTCTTCATGCCGCTGGTGGGCGCAGCGGTCGGCGAGTACATCGCGCGCCGCGACGAGCAGCGCGCCTGGAAAGTGGGCCTGTCCACCTGGCTGGGCATCATGGTCGGGTTGGTCGCCAAGGTCGTGATCGCCTTCATGATGATTGGCATCTTCATCGCCGCGCTGCTGTTCTGACGCGCACGACGCCGCCGGCCGTGGTGATGGCCACACCGGCCACACTGGCTACACAGGTTGGCGCTGACCGCCTTCGAGCTTGAAGACACGCGGCGGTGCGCTGCCTTCGCCGTCGCCCGGCAGGCAAACGCCGTAGCGGAAGGGCCCTTCGTCGCGCCCGGGGAACTCGAAACGCAGGTCGCGGAACCAGGCGCAGCGTTCGCCGGCCGCGTCCTGCTGCACCTGCAGCAGCGCCGGCGTCTGCGCGAACCAGCGGTAGAAGGCGAAGGCTTCGGCGTTCCAGGCTTCCTGCACCCAGCCCGGCGTGCCTGCGCCGCCGAAACGCGGCACCGTTTGCCACGTGGCCTGGGCGACGGGCAGGTAGGGCGCCGAGTAGCGGCGCAGGAAGTGGCTGTCGGCGGCGGCCTGCAGCACGTCGCTGCGGCGCGTGTTGACGTGGGCGACGTGGTAATGCTGGCCGTCGAAGACCGACACCGTCCAGTTGAAGGGCGAGGCCGGGCGCGGCATCACGGTGATCAACGGCGTGGCCACGCCCAGCGCGCGCGCCTGGCGTTCGCCGACATCCAGTGCTTCGTACTGCCCGACGGTGGCCAACCCGACCCAGGCCGCTGCCGCCGCCAGCCCCAGCCCGGCCGGCCAGCGCCGGCGCGGGAAAGCGGCCGCCAGCGCCAAACCGGCCAGCAGCGCTCCGGTGAAGGCCAGGTCGATGATGAACATCGAGCCCAGCCCGAAGCGCTGGTTCGACAGCGGCGCCAGCGACATGGTGCCGAACTGTGTGATCCAGTCACCCGCGATGTGGATGGCGATGCCGGCACAGGTGACGAGGTACAGGCTCTTCCAGCCCCCGCGCTGGCCGCGTGTGACGCCAAAGGCCTGCGCCAGCAGCCACGACAGGCCCCAGGCCCACAGCGGCAGCAACAGCACCGAGTGCGTGATGCCACGGTGGTGCAGCAGGTAGGCCACGTCGCCGGCGCCGCGGGCGACGAAGTCGACGTCGGGAAAGGCGCCGGCCACCAGGCCGACCACGACGGCCTGCCAGGGCCGCGGCGCAGCGGGCGCGCCATGCCAGGCGGCGGCGTAGCGTCCCGGCAAGGCGATGCCGGGTGCCGCGGCCAGCGGCACCGGGCCGCGGGCCACGATCAGCCGCGCCACCAGGGCGCCGGAAAGGGCGTGGGTCAAGGTGTCCATGGCCGCGCAGCATGGCGCAAGCGGGAAGACGTTGTGCAGCCTGGGGCCGCGCGTCGTCGCCGGGCCAGCATCCGCGTTTCGCTACACACCCGAAGGTGCGGCGTCGGGCAGCGGCGCGATCAGCGCCTCGCCTTCGGCCGTGCCTGGGCTCACGGCGCGCGACACCGGCCAGGCGCGCAGCCACTCCGGCGGGCAGGGCTTCAGCAGCGGCGCGAGCGCCTCCGGTGACTGCTCGGCACGCGACAGCCATGGCCCCCAGTCTTCGGGCGCAAGCATCACCGGCATGCGGTCGTGGATGGGCGCCATCAGCGCGTTGGCCTCGGTCGTGACGATGCAGCATGTGAGCACCCACTCAGCTTCGTCGCTCGGCCGCCAGGCCTCGAACAGGCCGGCCATCGCCAGCAGCCCGGCGTCGGCCGCGCTGATGTACCACGGCTGCTTGGGCGTCTTCGCAGGCTGGCCGGCGGCCGGCGGCTGCCACTCGTAAAAGCCGCTGGCCGGCAGCAGGCAGCGCCGGCGCCGGGCCGGCTGGCGGAACGAGGGCTTGTCGAAGAGCCCTTCGGCACGCGCGTTGTTGAGCTTGTGGCCGATGCTGGCGTCCTTGGCCCAGTGCGGCACCAGCCCCCAACGCATGAGCTCGGCGACACGTTCGCCTTCACGCGTTTCGTAGACGACCGGCACGGGGGACTGCGGCGCGATGTTCCAGCGCTTCGGGAAGGGCACGACGCGCGTGAGGCTGAAGCCCGAGACCAGGGTCTGGGGGTCGTAGGCCACGACGTAGCGTCCGCACATGGCCGCATGGTGCCACGGCGGCCGGGTGGCGCCGTGGCGGTCCCCGTGGCTTTCCGCCGCCGGGTCCCCCATACGGGGCACCCGGCCGGGGGCCCGCCGCCGCCCGACCTCGGGGCGATGGTGGGTGCCGGGCCGGACCACGACGATGGCGGCACCCCATGCAAACCGGGAGCCCGCGATGAACCTGCTCAGCCTCCTCCTGCCCTGGCGCCGCAAACCGGCGGTGCCGCACCACCCCAGGCCCGACGAAACCGTGCTGCCCGCACTGGACAGCGAAGACGAAAACCGGCCGCGCGCCTGCGGCTGGTTCGACTCCAGCCATGATCTGGAGCATGGCCTGTGCGTGTGTGAACACGCCAGCGCCGACACGCTGGCGCGCGAACTGCCGCTGGCGAGCTGGCTGGAACTGCAGCTATCGGGCTGGCGCCCCGGGATGTCGGTTGCACACCAGACATGAGGCCATGCCCGTGCCCAGGCATCATTGCGGGATGCGTGAAGCCAGGGAGCGAACGATGACGATGTGGAGATGGGCCGGCTTGGTGGCCGTGGCGGCGGGCCTGCTGGCCGCATGCGGCGGCGGCGCCGACCGCACCAAGGCCCAGGTGCGGTTGGTGAACGCCAGCAGCGGCTACGCGCAGCTGGACTGGCGCGTCGACGACCAGCTGCGACAGGGCGCCGTGGCCTACGGCGAGACCGCCAGCTATGCCGAAGCCGACCCCGGCAAGACGAACACGCTGGCACGCGCCGGTTCGGGCACCGCGCTGCTGACATTCAACCCCGCGGTCGACAAGCGCAAGCACTACACGCTGCTGGCCTACGGACCGCAGGGCGGCCTGAAGCAGCTGCTGCTGGACGACGAGGCCGGGGCCCCCGCCGACAACCGCAGCCTGCTGCGGGTGGTGAACGCCGCACCTGACGCCGGCGCGCTGGACATCTACCTCACGGGCACCGCCGACACGCTGGCCGAGTCGGTGCCGGTGCAGTCGGGTGCCGCCGTCGACGCGGTGGGCGCCTGGCTCACCGTCAACAGCGGCAGCTACCGGCTGCGGGTCACGGCCACGGGCAGCAAGACCGACCTGCGACTGGACGTGTCGGCCCTGGCGCTGGCCAGCAAGCAGCGGGTGACGCTGGTGCTGGCACCCGCTGCCGGCGGTGTGCTGGTGCAGGGCCTGGCGCTGACACAACAGGGCGCCATCACGGCGCTGGCACCGACGCAGGCGCGGCTGCGCGTGGTCGCGGGCCTGGCCGATGCCGGCAGCGTCAACCTGCGCGTGGGCGGTGCGCCGGTGCTGTCGAACATCAATGCACCGGCCGTCACGCCCTACACGCTGGTGCCGGCGGGTGACCAGGCCGTGGTGGTGACGGTCAACGGCGCGGCGCAGAACAGTGGCAGCTTCACGCTGACCGCCGGCGCCGACTACACGCTGCTGGTCTACGGGCCGCCAGACGCGGCGCTGGTGCGTTGGGTCAGCGACGACAACAACCTGACCGGCGACCGCACGCGCGCCAAGCTGCGGCTGGTGAATGCCGTCGAGGGTTTGAGCGGGCCGCTGTCGTTGAGTGCCGACTTTGCACCCGTGGCCGACAGCGTCGCCGCGGGCACGGCCTCTGCCTACGGCGGCATCGACGCCACCACGACGGCGCAGTTGTCGGTGTCGGCGGTGGGCACCGCCCCGCCGCTGTTCAGCGCCATCGACCAGACCTTCGTCGCGGCGGCGAACTACAGCGTCTTCCTGGTCGGCGGTGCCAGCAGCCCGGTGGGCATCGTGCGCAAGGACCGGTGACGCCCGCGTCTAGGCCAGCCGGCCAGCGTTGAAGTCCTGCACGGCCTGGAAGATCTCCTGCTGCGTGTTCATTACGAACGGCCCGTACTGCGCGATGGGCTCCTTCAGCGGCTGCCCGGCCACCACGATGGCGCGGGCGCCTTCTGGGCCGGCGCGCAGCACCACGCCGTCGCTGCCCGGCGTGTTGGCCAGGATGGCCATGCGGCGGGTGCGCACGCCGGCGTCGCCCACGGCAAGCTCACCGCGGTAGACGACGACGAAGGCGTTGTGCGAAGCCGGCAGCGGCTGCGCGAAGCTGGCGCCGGGCTGCAGGTGCAGGTCGAGGTAGAGCGGCGCGGTGGCTTCGCGCTTCACCGCGCCCGCCACGCCGTGGCTGGCGCCGGCGATGACCCGCGCGATGACACCGTCGCCCTGCCACTCGGGCACGTCGGCGCTGGCGATGTCGCGGTACCACGGCTGGCGCATCTTCTCGCGCGCCGGCAGGTTCAGCCAGAGCTGGAAACCTTCCATCGCGCCCTCTTCCTGCTCGGGCATCTCGCTGTGGATGACGCCGCGGCCGGCGGTCATCCACTGCACGCTGCCGGGCACCAGCAGCCCGTTGTTGCCCACGCTGTCGCGGTGGCGCATGCGGCCCTGCAGCATGTAGGTGACGGTCTCGAAGCCGCGGTGCGGGTGGTCGGGGAAACCGCCGATGTAGTCGCCCGGGTTGTCGGTGCCGAACAGGTCGAGCATCAGGAAGGGGTCGAGCCGGCGCTGCAGGTCCTGCGTCAGCAGGCGCGTCATGCGCACGCCGGCGCCGTCGCTGGTGGCCTGGCCCTGGATGAGCCTTTCGATGCTGCGGGGGGCGGTGACTTTGGAAGCGTCCATGCCAAGCAATGTAGGCCCGGCGGGCCGATTTCGGGTTGCACCGCCTTGCACGCAGCGTTCAGCGGGGCCGGTGGTAACCTGCCAAGCGAACGCGTGGATACGGGAAGCACTGGAGACAATCAGCGATGAAAGCGATCTGGAAAGGCGTGGTCGTGGCCGAGAGCGACGACACCGTGGTGGTGGAAGGCAACCACTACTTCCCGGCCAGCGCCGTCAAGCCCGAGTTCCTGCTGCCCAGCAACACCAAGACCATGTGCAGCTGGAAGGGGCAGGCGAGTTACCACACGCTCTTCGTCAACGGCGACGCCAACCCCGACGCCGTCTGGACCTATCCCGACCCCAAGGAGGCGGCGGCGAACATCAAGGGCCGCGTCGCGTTCTGGAAGGGCGTGCAGGTCATCGAGTAGGGCCCGGGCCCGAACGACCCGGGTGCGCCGCGAGTGAGGCCGGCGTGACCGTTGCCAGCGTGGGGGGCGGGCTCGACAGCGCCGCGCCCGCGCCGCTGGGTGCCGCGCACCGCCGCCGCCTGCGCGAAGTCTGGCGATCGGCCGGCTGGCCCTGCCACGACGCCATCGAGCTCGACCTGCTGGCCGCCGCGCTGCTCAGCCGCCACTGGGACGCCGAAGGCCGCGAGACGCTGCGTGTCACCGACGCGGGCATACAGATGCTGGCCGCGGCACGCCGGCGTAACCAGGCCGCCTTCGACGCCCACGAAACGCTGGTGGCCCGCGTGGCGCTGGAGATGCAGCGTGCCGGGCGCATCGTCTGGCGCGGCCTGAGCCTGCGCGCCCCGCTGCCGCGCGACGACGGCGGCACCACCTGGGCGATGGCCATGCCCGATGTCTATTCCATCCGCCACACGACGCTGGAGGACCAGGTCGAACCGATCGCGCACGAGATCAAGGTCAGCCGCGCCGACCTGCTGGCCGACCTGCGCCGCCAGGCGAAGGCGGCGGCCTACCTGGCGGTGGCCAGCCAGTGCTGGTACGTGCTGCGCGAGGGCATCGCCAGCGCCGACGAGGTGCCGGCAGCCTACGGCGTCATCTTCGCCGGCGCGAACGGGCTGGACGTGGCGCGGGCCGCGCCGCGGCGTGCGCAGCGCCTGTCGCTGCCGGTGTGGATGGCATTGGCGCGTGCCGCCGCCGAGCGGCACGACGTCGGCGACGACGCGCAGGAAATGCTGGGTGCTTCGGCCTCTCCTCCGGGCTGACGTGCCCGGCCCGGTCCGTAGGATGCGCGCGATGTCCGAGCAAAGACTGGCACCGGCGCCGCGCACCGGAGAGGGGTTTCCATGTGGCCTTGGCTGAAGCGCATGCTGGGGGCGCCAGTGGCACCGGTGGCTGTGGGGCGGACCGGCGCGTCGTCGTCTGCAAGGCCCGTTTCGGCACCTTCAGCTGCCCCGGCACTGCGGACCCAGCCCCCCGGCACGGCTGTGCCGCCGCCGGCCCGCTTTCCATTGGTGGGGGCGGAAGTGGCCGCCGCGGTGGCCGATGCCGCGGAACCCATGCCCGGCTTCGGGCCACGGCGGCCGCTGGTCGGCCGCCAGGGTCAGGTCGCCGCTTTCGAGTTGCGGCTGGCGCCGGCTGCCGAACGTTTCCTGGCTTCGCGCGGCGGCTCACCCGGCGCCGTCCTGCACCACGCCGGCCTGGTGTCGACGGCCGCGGGGGTCACCGCCACGGGCCGCGCAGCGCTGCTGAAACTGCCCGCCGTGATGCTGTCGCGGCCCAGGGTGGCCGACGCCGCGGGGGCCGGCATGTGGTTGCTGGTCGACGACCTGGGCGCGGTGCCTGCAGAGACGGCCACGGCCCTGCGCAGTCGTGGTGCGCTGCTGGGTGTGGCCGACGGCCCGCCCATGGCAACGCCGCCGGCCGACTTCGTCGTCGTGCACGCCGGCGTGGGAGGCATCGACACCTTGCTTCTGTCGGCCCAGCGCTGGCGCGAGCTGCTGCCGCGTGTGGCCATCGTGGGCCTGGGCTTCGAGCACGTGGAGGACATGGAAGCCGCGTTGCGCGGTGCGGTCACCCTGGCCGGCGGCCAGCTCGGCCGCAGCCGGGACGCGCCACCGCCAAAGCCGCTGGGCGCCGCAGCGCACCGCATCTGCGAACTGATGAACCACCTGGCGATGGACCGCGAGGCCAACATCGTCGCCGACGCCGTGCGCGGCGACGCGACGCTGACCTACCGGCTGCTGCGTTACGCCAACAGCCCGGCCATCGGCGCGAAGCAGGGCGTGGAGACGGTGGACACCGCCGTGGCGCTGCTGGGCCGGCGTGAACTGCAACGCTGGCTGTCGGTGCAGCTGATGCTGTCGGCTGGCAGCGCGCGCCAGGCCGCCAAGGCGTTGGAAGAGGGCGCACTCGTGCGCGGGCGGGTGCTGGAGAACATCGCGCGCAAGCTGTGCGAGCCGAACCCGGGGGCGCACTTCACGCTGGGGCTACTGTCGGTGATCGAGCCGCTGCTGCAGGTGCCGCTGGCGGATGCGATTGCGCCGCTGCGCTTGGGGGACGAGGCAACGGCGGCGCTGCTGCGGCGACAGGGGCCTTGGGCCGGCCGGCTGCGCTTGCTGGACGCGCTGGATGCCGGAGACAGCGGGCATGCAGAGGAACTGGCCGGCCAGCTGGGCCTTCAGGAAGGCGCGCTCACCGCGATCGTCGACGATGCCTGGGGTTGGTCGTCGCAGATGAAGGACGAGCCCGTTGCGGCGTGAGAGCTCGGCGGCAGTGTGCGCGCCGCCATCCTAGAGCTCGGTGCAGGAAGACCGAACGGAAAGTGAAAAGCCGGTCAGGGTGACCGGCTTTTCTGGTTTAGGCGGCCCCTGGGGCCCGTCGCTTACCTTGCAGACCTGCGCCGGCGGCTGAACCCGAAGCCCGCCAACGCGATGCCAGCCAGGGCCAGCGAAGCGGGCTCCGCTACGCCCCGGGGTGTCGTGTTGCAGGCTTCGCCGGTGGTGTTGGAAACGCAGGTAGCAGACACGGACAGCAGCTTGAAGTAGTCCTTCATGCTGTCAGCGCCTCCCAAGGAGCCACCACCAAAATAGGAACTCACGATCCACCAGCTTGAGCTGTTTGTGCTGTTCACGGTGATGCCCGTGTTGGCCTTCAGCTGCCCAGCGTTGGTGCTGGTGGTGTACACCGTGCTGGTGTTCGTGCTTGAAGTGGTGTCCAGGTCGTGCGAAGACATGATGGCCCAGCCAGCCGCAGCCAGTTGCGCGGTTGTCTTGCCCGTGAAGTCGTTGATACTGGTCATCGTGGGCCCGCTGGTACCACCGGTCCAGCGCATCACGGAGACATCCGCGTCGCCCTGCGCCCACCCGGCCTGCAACCCCGTGAGCACGACCTTGTTGTCACTGAAGTCCAACAGGAGGAGTTCGAGGTTGCCGTTGTTGTCGATGGCGTGGTTCGGGCTGGTATTGCCATCGGAGTTGATGCCGATACCCGAAGCGTTCTGATCCGTGATGGTTGCGGAAACGAAGTTGGCACCCGAAGCTGCTCCCCACCCGGATATGGTCAGAGCGCTGGCCACCGTGGCAGACCCGGTCACCGTGCAGGTCGCCGGTGGAAAGTTGCAGTTGCCGCTACTTCCGAAGTTGTAGGCCATCTGCGCCGCGGCGGGCAGTGCGAAGCCCATGGCCAGCACAAATGCTGCACCCATCGACGCCAGATTGAACTGTTTCATGAAAACCCTCTCGGTCAGATTTGGCGCGCGGAACGCCCCGGCTGGATACCGGGTCTTAACGCAATCGCTGGGCCAAGCCTCGAAAGGCGTTCTTAAACAACAACTTGCATTCGACCAGCGGTTTTGCCCTGCGCCAAGTGTAAGAAGGAGCGACACAACCGGAAACCCCTCACTTCAGTGCTCGCAGCAACTCCCCCGCCTCCCGGGCGTTGGCAAACTTGGCGTCTCCTTGCAGCGCGGACTCCAGTTCTTCACGCGCCTCCCCGTTCCGCCCGGCGCGTGCCAGCGCCGCGGCCAGGAAGTAGCGGGTGTCCGCGTTGGTAGGGTCGCGCAGGCGGGCGTCGCGCAAGAGTTGCAGCGCGCGGTCGGTTTGGCCCGACTTGAATGCGACCCATCCTGCCGTTCCGATGATGTTGGGCGCGTCGGGTTTTGCCGCAAGCGCCGCCGCCGCCGCCTTGCCGGCACCGATGGTGTCGTTCAGGGCAAGCAGCACGTGGGCGTAGTTGTTCAGCGCATCCGCGTTGTTCGGCGAGACCTTGAGCAAGTGTTCGAAGGCAGCGCGGGCAGCGGGCATGTTGCCGGCCAGAACGAGGTTGTCGGCCTGCAGGCGACGTACCGCGATGTCATTCGGATGGGTCTTCAACCACTGCTCCGCCACCTCAGCCGCGCCTCGGAGATCGCGGGTCGCGAGCGTCCGCTGCAGTCGAAGCGCACTGGACGACGTAGGCTCGACCTGGTGCGCTTTGCGGTAGCCGGCGATCGCTGCGGGCCACTGACCCCGCGCTGCCGCGATGTCACCCAGCAAGGCATGACCTACGCCCAGCTTGGGGTGATGTGCGGCGATGTCTCGGGCCCGCTTCTCGGCTGACGGAATCTCACCCAACTGGATCTCTGCATCGGTCAGCAGTGCCAAGGCCGGGAGATGGTTCGGATCGCCCTGGAGCGCCTTCGACAGTGAGTAGGCCGCCGCCTTGGTGTCCCCGGCGCCCATTTGCAGCAGCGCAACCTTGGTCAGCAGCGGGGCATCGAAGTTGGACAGTCGGGCGGCATTGACAAGCAGCGGTCGGGCGGCGTCCGGGGTCTTGGCGGCCAACGCTGCGCGCGCGTTGGCGACAATCACCATCACGTTGTCTGGCGCCTTCGACATCAATCTCCTGGCGGCTTCCTGCGCTGCGCCTACCCGGCCCGCACGAAGATGGTGCTCGAAGAGGGCAAACGGCGCATGCAGGTCGCCTGGCGCCGTGCTCAAGTCGGCTGCCCGCGAAAGCAGCCGCGTAGCCTCGTCGCCTTGGCCGCGCAAAGCGGCAAACTGGCCAGCTTCCACCAACGTCTCGATGTGCTTGTCGTTGGCCTTCAGAATGGCATTGAACCGCGCTACGGCAGCCTCGTACTGGCGGGCGCTGATGTCCAGACGGGCCAGGTTGAGTTGCGGATCGACAAAGGAGGGGTCGAGCCTGGCCGCCTGTTCAAACGCGGCGCGCGCCTTCGTGCCGTCACCCGCTTTGGCGCGCGCCATGCCGAGCAGGTTGTGGAAGCCCGGCTGTGACGGCATGCGCCTGACCAGCGCTTCGGCCACCTCCGTGGCCTTCTTGAACTTCCGGTCGTTGAGGTACAAGGCCACGAGTGCGGCGCCGGCCTGAACCTGTGTCGGGTCCTTCGCGTAGGCGACTTCCAGTTCGCTTGTGGCGTCGTGATTCTTTCCCCCGCGGATGAGGCTCAGGCCGAGTATCGAGCGCAGTTCGGGCCTGTCCTGGACCTTCAAGGCGTCGCGCATGATCTGCGCGGCTCGAGCATGGCGGCCCTGGCTCATGTGAGCGGAGGCCAGCAGCGAGAGGGCCTGTGCGTCGGTGGGAAAGCTGCGCAGGTAGCCGTCCAGAGACTCGATCGCCCGGTCGACGTTGTTGTCGGCAAGGTGAATCTGCGCCAGCAGCTTCGACACCGGGCTGCCGGGGCTTTCGCGCTGCACCGCCTCGAGGTAGGGCTTGGCCTTTTCCCTTTGACCCAGGCCATGGTGTGCCAGTCCGCCCAGAATCAGCACCTGCTGCTGGTAGCGCATGAACTCGATGGGCACCGGGTCGATCAGGTTCGTGATTTCTGCCAGTGCGGCCCTGGACGCCTTGGAGTCGCCCTCGCGGTCGGCCAGCACGGCGCCCATGTAGATGGCCCTTGGCTCCTTGGGCTGCACGCGCCGGGCCTCGGCCAGGTCACGTTTGGCGTCGGCGTTGCGGTTCCGATCAAGCGCGATGCCTGCGCGTGCAAGCAGCGATTCCAGATGCGCCGGGTCCAGCTCCAGAGCCTGGGTGTAGGTTGCCATTGCCTGCGGCAAGTCGCCCCGGGTGTGCGAAACAGAGCCTCGCAGGTAGACGGCATCCGCCGACCTCGGCGACAGCGTGAGGGCCTTGTCGGCGGCAGCCACGGCCTCGACGAACTGGCGGGCACGGATGCGGATCGGCACCTCGGCAAGCCAGGTGTCTGGGGACGTCGGGTCTATGGCGCGGGCGTCCTCTATCGCCCTCAGTGCCTCCCTCGGTCTGCCCAGGTCTGCCTGCGCCGCGGCGACCTGAATGAGCATCTGCTGCCGTATCACAGGGGGCAGACCGGCGGGGGCGAACCTGGGGTCATCCAAGAGGGGCTGGCGCTTGCCCTGTGCCAGCACCGCCTTTGACAGCGGCACCACGACCTCAGCGCGGTTCACACCCAGCCTGAGTGCCTCGTTGAAGGCGACCTCGGCTGCCAGCACGTCGCTGTTGGCCAACAGCGCTTTGCCTAGCAGCACCTGTACCGGCAGCTGCCTGTTGTCGATCTTTAGCGAATTCTTAAGCTGGATGATCGAGCCGGCGTAGTCCTTTTTCTCGAAGCGCGTCAATGCGTCCTCGTAGTACTGCGAGGCCTTGGGGTCAGCAGCGGAGGCCACAGGTACGGCGCCCGCAAGAACGACGGCCAGCGCAACTGCGCACATGCGCGCAACGAGGGCCCAGTTTACGGAGGAGGAGTTCGTGCTCATCATCTGGAATGTTAGGAGATTGGTTGACCTGCCCCGGTTCGCTCGCTGCCACAGTAAGCGATGGCGTGCGGTTGTTGCGTGATGGACCCCGCGGAAGTGGGGCCTCCCTAGCAGCGGCAGGCGGTGGCGCCTTGCGAAACAGGCCGCCCGCAACTTCGGTCTGTCGGCAGACAATCGACGTCGGCCGTCGGGCTCACAACCCGTCGCGTCGGACCGCTTCTGGCCACCCGCGCCTGCAGCCCATCGGAGATTCAGACCATGAAGCCCTTGATCCTCGCCGCCTGCATCGCCGCCGCCCTGCAGCTTGCCGCACCCGCCCACGCCGCCCCCGGCCTGCCCAGCACCAACGTCGCCTGGCAAGCCGCCGCCGCCGACGCCGACATCGACCGCGCCTTCGCCCAGGCCCGCGCCGAGAAGAAGCCCGTGCTGCTGTACTGGGGGGCCACCTGGTGCCCGCCCTGCAACCAGCTCAAGGCCACGCTCTTCAACCGCGCCGAATTCGCCGCGCTGTCGAAGAACTTCGTCGCCGTGCACGTCGACGGCGACCGCCCTGGCGCGCAGAAGCTGGGCCGGCGTTTCAAGGTCAGTGGCTACCCGACCACCGTGCTCTTCACACCCGAGGGCCAGGAGATCACGCGCCTGCCCGGCGAGGTCGACGCGCCGCAGGCCCTGGCCGTGCTGCAACTGGGCCTGAACGGCGGCCGGCCGGTGAAGGCCGTGCTGACCGACGCGCTGGCCGGCAAGGCGCTGTCTACCGGTGACTGGAAGCTGCTGGCCTTCTATTCCTGGGAAACCGACGAGTCGCAGGTGGTGCCGAAGTCCGAGGTCGCGGCCACGCTGGTGGACCTGGCGCTGCGCCACACCGCCAGCCCGACCGCCGTGGCCAACGCCGACAACGAGATCACCACGCGCCTGTGGCTGAAGGCCCTGGCCGCCAGCGACGACGGTCAGGGCGTCAAGCCCGACGCCGCGCTGCGCGGGCGTGTTCAGCGCGTGCTGGCCAGCCCGGCGCTGTCGCGTGAGCACATCGATGCGCTGGCGGGTGGCGCCGCCGACATCGTGCGCACGCTGGAAGAGGCCGGCAGCCCCGGCCGCGCGCCGCTGGTGGCAGCCTTCGACGCCGCGCTATTGCGCTTGCAGGCCGACGCCACGCTGTCGCGCAGCAACCGCATGGACGCGCTCTACGCCCGCATCCAGCTGGCGCGGCTGGACGTGCCCAAGGAGACAGCGCAGGTCAATCTGCCCGAGCCGCTGCTGAAGGACGTGCGCGACTTCGTCGTCCGCGCCGACCGCGAGATCACCGACGGATACGAGCGCCAGGCCGTCATCACCTACGCCGGCAGCGCCCTGGGCCTGGCCGGGCTCTGGGCCGAGAGTGAGGCGTTGCTGAAGGCCAACCTCGCCAAGAGCCACTCGCCCTACTACCTGATGAGCCAGCTGGGCAGCAATGCGCGCAAGCAGGGCAAGAAGGACGAGGCGCTGCAGTGGTACGGCCGGGCTTTCGAGAAGAGCGAAGGCCCGGCGACGCGGCTGCAGTGGGGCGCGGGCTACCTGACGGCGCTGGTCGACCTGGCGCCGCAGGACACGCAGCGCATCGAGAAGACGGCAGCGCAGCTGCTGGCCGAGGCCGCCAAGGACAAGGGCGCCTTCGAAGGACGAAGCGTGCGTTCGCTGCAGCGCGTGGGCACCAAGCTCGTGGCCTGGAACGGCGACGGCAAACAGGCCGCGGCGATGAAGCGCCTGCAGACGCAACTGAACGGCGTGTGCGCCAAGGTTGACGCCGCGGACGGCCAGCGTTCGGCCTGCCAGGGGCTGCTCAAGCCGGCAGCGAAGGACGGGCCCAAGAAGGCCGCTTGAGGCCGGAAGCGGCACCGGACGAACTGACACGGGCGCTCCGGCGGCCCCTTGGCAACGATCGGCTGGCCGTTGCCGGCCCAGCCTCTTACTTGAGCAGCCCTTCGGCCTTCAGCGCCTCCTGCACCGCCGGGCGCTTGGCCACGCGGCCCATGTAGGCCGACAGGTTCGCCAGCGGCGCAATGTCCACGCCCACGTACTTGCCCCAACCTGCCACGGTGAACAGGTAGGCGTCGGCGACGGTGAAGTCCTCGCCCATCAGCCACGTCTTGCCGGCCAGTTGGCCGTCGACCCAGGTCAGCCGATCGATGAGCCGGGCCCGCGCCATCGTCTTGGCCTCTTCCGGCATCCCGGGCGTGAACAGCGCACCGAAGCCCTTGTGCAGTTCGCTGGTGATGAAGTTCAGCCACTCCATCAGGCGGTAGCGCGCCATCGTGCCGAAGGCCGGGGCCAGGCCGCTGGCCGGCACCTGGTCGGCGATGTACTGCACGATGGCCGGGCCTTCGGTGAGGCGCTGGCCGTCGTCCAGTTCCAGCAGCGGCACCTGGCCTTTGGGGTTGATCGCCAGGTAGTCGCTGCCGTCGGCCAGCTTCTTGGTCTTGGTGCTGGCCAGCACCAGGGTGAAGGGCAGGCCGGCTTCGCGCAGCACGATGTGCGGGCTGAGCGAGCAGGCGCCGGGGCTGTAGTAGAGCTTGGTCATGTCGGTCACTTTCGGTGGCGGCTGAAGCAGGGGTGCCAAGCTTAACGACGGCGCAGCGGCCTCGTGATGAGTGCGCGCGAACAGTGCGCCCGGCGCCGGTTGGCGCCCAGGCCCATACTTCGGCGAAACCGGAGTTGCCCCATGCCTCGCGCCATCCTCGAAGAAGCCCACATCCACCCCGCCATACGCGACTTCGTCGCCGGCCACCACGCCGATACCGTGCAGCAGGTGCGCGACGCCATCGCCCGTCACCCGGTGGTGGTGGTCGGCATGGCGCAGAACCCCTTCGTGAAGAAGGCGCGCAAGGCGCTGGACGATGCCGGCGTGGGCCACCACGACATCGACTTCGGCAGCTACTTCAGCGAATGGCGGCGGCGCAACGCGCTGAAGATGTGGACGGGATGGCCGACGCTGCCGATGGTGTTCGTGAAGGGCACATTGGTTGGCGGTGCGCAAGACCTGGCCAGGTTGATCTCGAGCGGCGAACTGAAACGCCTGCTGGGCTGAGCCGGTCGCGCGCGGCGGGTGCACGTCACCGTTCAGTCGCGCGCGGCTGCGCCTGGTCGCGCCAGACCGCCACTCGCCCACCGGCCTGCGCCTTCCGCGCCACCCGGCCAGCAGAATGCGGCGCCATGAAGAACCCCCTCCTTTCCCCCACCCTGGCCGTTGCCCTGCTGGCGGAGCTGCTGGGCGCCGGCCCGGCGGCCCACGCCGCCGAGTCCAGGCCCGGGCTGCAGGCCTGCCGCCTGCCCGGCGTCACCCACGAAGCCTTCTGTGGTGTGCTGCGCCGCCCGCTCGACCCTGCGCAGCCGCAGGGCACGCAGATCGACGTGCACTACGCCGTGCTGCCGGCGCTGGCGCGCAACCGCAGGCCCGACCCGGTGCTGTTTTTCGCCGGCGGGCCGGGGCAGAGCGCGATGTCCCTGGCCGGCCCCGTCGGCCGCATGCTGACGCGCCTGTCGAACCGGCGCGACGTGGTGCTGATCGACCAGCGGGGCACTGGCCGCAGCGCGCCGCTGTTCTGCGACGAAGTGCTGCCAGGCGCGCCTCTGGCTGAAGCGGCCGACACGGCGCGCCAGATCGCTCGCCTGCAGGCCTGTGGCGTGCAGTTGCAGAAGCTGCCGTATGGCGACCTGCGCCACTACACCACCTGGGTGGCGATGCAGGACGCCGATGCCGTGCGCCAGGCGCTGGGCGCGGCGCAGGTGAACCTGGTGGGCGGCTCCTATGGCACGCGCGCGGTGCTGGAGTACATGCGCCAGTTCCCGCAGGCGGTGCGGCGTGCGGTGATCGACGGCGTGGCGCCGGCCGACATGGTGCTGCCGGCCTCCTTCTCCACCGACAACCAGGCCGCACTCGACGCCGTGTTCGCGGCCTGCGAAGGCGATGACGCCTGCCGCCAGCGCCACCCCGCACTGCGCACCCGATTCACCGCACTGCTGGGCAGTCTGCCGCGCGACGAGACGCTGACGCACCCGCTGACAGGCCGGCCCGAACGTGTGACGCTGACACGCGATGGGGTGCTGGGCCTGGTGCGTGGGCCGCTGTACGTGCCGGCGCTGGCTGCGGCACTGCCCCAGGCCATGGCCGACGCCGCCGGTGGCCGCTTCGACGGCCTGCTCGGCCTCGCCAGTGCCTTTGGCAGTGGCGGCGGCCGTGCGATGCGCGTGGCCGAGGGCATGCATTTCTCGGTGGTCTGTGCCGAAGATCTCCCGCGCATGGCACAGGCCGTCGATGCGCCGGGCGCAGACTTCGGCCAGGGCTTCGCTGCCCAGTACCGGCGTATCTGCGAAGGCTGGCCGCGCGGCGTGGTGCCGGCGGCCTTCTACACGCTGCCGTCCGCACCTGCAGCGACGCTGGTGCTGTCGGGGGGTGCCGACCCGGCGACGCCGTCGCGCCATGGCGACCGTGTGGCGAAGGCCCTGGGCGCAAAGGCTCGCCACGTCGTGGTGCCGCAGGCCGGGCACGGCGTGCTGGCGCTGCCCTGCATGCGCGATGTGCTCTTCCGCTTCATCGACGCCGAGGCCGACGACGCGGCGCTGCAGGTCGAAGCCGACTGCGCGCGGCAGATCCCGCGCCCCCCGGCCTTCGTGCCGCTGCTGGCGGGGGGCGTGTAGTGATTCAGATCCGGCAACTCCGCAAGGCCTTCCGGCAGGGCCGGGGCAAGAGCGCGCGCACGGTGCAGGCGGTGGACGGCGTCGACTTCACCGCCGCCGACGGCCGCATCACCGGGCTGCTGGGCCCCAACGGCGCCGGCAAGACGACGACGCTGCGCATCGCCGCGGCGCTGATCGAGGCCGACAGCGGCCACGTCGTCGTCGACGGCATCGACGTCGCGCAACGTCCGGCTGCGGCACTCGCGCGCATGGGTGTGCTGAGCGATGCGCGCGGCCTCTACCCGCGGCTGACGGCGCGCGAGAACATCGTCTACTACGGCCGCCTGCAGGGCATGAGCGCCGCCGCCGCGTCGGCGCGTGCCGACCTGCTGGCGCGTACGCTGGACATGACGCCGCTGCTCGACCGCCGCACCGAAGGCTTCAGCCAGGGTGAACGCATGAAGACGGCGCTGGCCCGTGCGCTGGTGCACGACCCGCCCAATATCGTTCTCGACGAGCCCACCAACGGCCTGGACGTGCTGGCCACGCGCGCGCTGCGCGAGGCACTGCGCCGGCTGCGCGACGACGAGGGCAAGTGCATCGTCTTCTCCACCCACATCATGCAGGAGGTGGAGCGACTGTGCGACCACGTCGTGGTGGTGGCGCAGGGGCGCACGGTGGCCGCCGGCAGCGTGGCAGAACTGGCCGCGGCCAGCGGCGAGACCGACTTCGAGGAGACTTTCGTGAAACTTGCCTTCGGCCCGTCCGCCGGGCCCACCGCCAGCGGGAGCGACGCGTGATGGGCGCCGCGGTGGTCGTCTACCTGAAGGAGCTGAAGGACGCGCTGCGCGACCGCCGCACGCTGCTGACGGTGCTGCTGAGTTCGGTGGCCATCGGCCCGCTGGTGCTGGTGGCCATCTCGCAACTGGTGGCCGGCATCGAGAAGCGGGCCGAGGCGCGCGAGGTCGTCGCCGTCGGCATCGAGCACGCACCCGGTCTGCGCAACTTCATCGAACGCCAGACCTACACCGTGAAGGCCGCGCCGTCCGATTGGGAACGGCAGCTGCGCGACAGCAAGCTGGGCCAGCCGGTGCTGGTGATCGCGCCTGATTTCCAGGCCGAGATCGCGCGCGGCGAGGCGCCGGTGGTGGAGCTGGTCTCCAGCGCCGCCAATCAGCGTGCGCAGGGGGGCACCGGCGGCGTGCTGCGTCTGTTGCGGGCCTACAACCAGGAGCAAGCCACGCTGCGGCTGGCCCTGCGCGGGGTCTCGGTTGCCGCGCTGGAAGCCGTGCGCGTGGAAGAGCGCGACCTGGCGGACCCGGCCACGCGCGCCGCGCAGCTGGCCTTCATGGTGCCCTTCTTCGTGCTGATGGCGGTGCTCTACGGCGCCTTGAACGCCGCGCTGGACACGACGGCCGGCGAACGTGAACGCGGTTCGCTCGAGCCGCTGCTGATGAACCCCGCTGCACGCACGGCGCTGGTGCTGGGCAAGTGGGGCGCGGTGGCGACCGTTGGCATGCTCATCGCGGTGCTGTCCTGCTTGAGCTTCCTGCCTGCGCAGTGGTTGCTGCGCAGCGAGGCGTTGGCGGCGATGTTCCGCTTCGGCCCAGGCGAGGCGCTGTGGTTCATCGCCTTGCTGCTGCCGCTGGCCGGCGCGCTGGCGGCAGTACTGATGGCGATTGCCATCCGCTGCAAGACCTTCAAGGAAGCCCAGGCCAACGCCACCGTGCTGGTGCTGGTGGTGTCGATGCTGCCGCTGGTGCTGGTGCTGAACCAGGAGGGCACCGCGCCGTGGCACCTGTGGGTGCCGGCATTGGCACAGACGACGCTGATGGGGCGCGTGCTGAAGGGTGAGCTGCCAGGGCTGGCCGAGACACTGCCCTCGGTGGCCGTGTGCGTGGCGCTGGCCGTGCTGGCCATCGCCTTCGTGGCGCGCACGCTGCGCAGTGCAGCATTGAAGTAGCCTTCAGTTCAGGTGCTGGCCGAGTGCGCGCTGCACTTCTTCCTGCCAGGGCAGCGCACGCACCATCTCGTTGAGATAACGCGCGGCTTCGTGCGCCGTGAGCACTTCGCCTTCATCGCCGATGAGGCGCACATTGGTCACCAGCGACATCGGGTCGGCGATGGCCACCACGCCGCGCGACAGCTGCACCCAGTCCCAGGCCATGCCGGCTTCACCGTCCAACGACTTCGCTGCCCACACGGTCTGCCCCGTCACGCCGCCCGACGTGTCGCCTGAGAGGGTGATACGCGTGCCAAGGTGGTGAAACCGCACATGTTCCGGACCGGTGGCCTGCCACAATAAAGGCGGCCACGCGCGTAGCGCCCACGCGGTGGCCATGGGTAGGGGGTTCGGTCGGGTCTGGGGTGCTGAGTGCTGCATCGGGAGATTCTTGGTCAGGAGGGCTGCGGCGGAAAGCTGTAAAGCCTTTCAGGGCCGGCGGTGACCTTCAGCGTATCAGCGAGCGAGGAGAGCAATGCTCCCGGGTGGCTACACAGCGGTGCTACAAGCCCGCAACCGTGACGAGTTCCGCGATGAAGTCATACGCTTCACGCAGCAACTCGGCTTCGAGACCGTTTCGGCGGTCACGATGATTGATCACGGGCGTGGCCGTTACGAACTCATCACCGTCGACAACACCCCGACGAACTACGTCGAGCCCTACAGCGACAAAGGCAGCGGCAGGCGCGATCCGGTACTGCAGCACTGCAAGCGGCAGACGGTGCCCATCATCTGGAATCAGGAGACCTACGTCGCTAATGGCGTCGGCGACCTTTGGGAGCAGCAGGCCCAGTTCGGCTACCGCACCGGCATCGCGATGGCGCTACACCTGCCCGAAGGCAAGCACTTCCTGCTCGGCGTCGACCGCGACCGGGCCCTGCCCAGCGACCCCAACGAACTGCAGCGCCTGGTCGCCGACCTGCAACTCTTTGCAGTTCACGCCCAGGAAGCCGCGATGCGGCTGCTGGTGCCGCCGGATCTGCAGCCCGAGCGCCCGGCGCTCACACCGCGCGAGCTGGAAGTGCTGCGCTGGACCATGGATGGCAAGACGGCCTGGGAGGTGGGCGCGGTGCTGGGCATCAGCGAACGCACCGCCGTTTTGCACATCAACAACGCGATGCACAAGTTAAAGTGTGTCAACAAGCATCAGGCAGTGCTGAAGGCCTTGCGCCTCGGGCTCATTGACTGACCCCCTATCTCCTAGGGGGGCTGCGGCTTTTCCCCCACAAACGTGGGCTTGTAAACCTGTAAGACCTGACAGTTCCCTATCTGTCGGTGGGCTGCTCCAATGGCTTCAATCGTGCGATTTCGCACGTTTTCTTCGATGGAGATCGTCCCATGCAAGCTTTCAAGTCGCTTTTCAGCCGCACCCAAGCCCCCGCTGCCGCCACTGTGTCGGCGCAGCAGCCCGTGGAACTGTCGCCCGAAAGCCTGAAGCTGGTGGGCGGTGGCCTGCCTCGCGTCAGCGAACCGGCTGGCATGGTGATAGACACCAGCAGTGCCACTATCGACGACGGCGACAAGCTGCCGCGCGTGAGCTGAGCCCGAAGTTTCCCTGTATCCGTGCCACGGGGCCCGTCCCTCCGGCCCTGAGGCACTTGCGGGTCGGCCTTCGCGGCCCGCGTTTTTATGCCGGCTGACCGCCCCTTGTTCCGGCCCGAGGCCGTGGACGCCCAGCGCCAGTTCGGGCTGGGTGGTGTTCAGCTCGTCCGCCCACCGGCGCTGGCCTGGATCACGGTCGGCGTGCTCGTGGCGGCGGTCGCCCTCGGCGCCTTCCTGACGCTGGCGGAGTACACGCGCAAGACCACGTCGAACGGCGTGATCGTGCCTGACCGCGGGCTTATCCGCCTCGTTCCCGCCGTCGCTGGCACCGTGGTCGAGCGCCGTGTGGTCGAAGGGCAGGCCGTCAAGGCGGGCGACGTGCTCTTCGTGCTCTCGCTGGAACGCCCGCTGCTCGTCGCCGATGCACAGGACCAAGTGCGCCGCAGCCTTGACGATCGCAGGCGCAGCCTGGCCGAGACTGCCCGCGCGCAGGAAGCGCTGGCCGAGACCCAGCGCGCCGCGCTCGACCGCCGTGTCGCGGCCCTCGAAGGCGAACTGGCGCAGATCGACATCGAGGCGGGGCTGCAGAAGCAGCGCCTGGTGATGGCCGAGGAGTCGCTGGCGCGCTTGAAAGCGCTGCAGGCCGAACAGTTCATTTCTGCGGCGCAGACGCAGGCCAAGTCGGAAGAGGTGCTGGGCTTGCGGGCAGCGGCACAAGGCCTGGCCCGTCAGCGCGCGGCCCTGCTGCGGGAACGCGCCGAGCTCGACGGTCAGCGCAGTGCGCTGCCGCTGCTGGCCAGTACAACTGCCGGCGGCCTGGAACGCGACCTGGCGCAAGTCAACCGCGACGCCGCGGAGCAGGATGCCGAACAGCGCCTGGTGGTGCGCGCGCCACAATCGGGCACCGTCAGCACGGTACTGGCCGAGCCGGGGATGAGCGTTTCGCCCGCTTCTGCACTGGCCACCGTGGTGCCCGAAGGTGCGGTGCTGCAGGCGCAGCTCTATGCGCCGTCCAGCGCCATCGGTTTTGTTCAGCCAGGGCAGGCCGTGCGGTTGCGATTCGAAGCTTTTCCTTATCAGAAGTTCGGCCAGCAGCCTGCCCGCGTCGTGCAGGTGTCGCGTACGCCGCTCGCCCCGAGCGAACTGGCGGCGCTGGCACTGCCGGCGCTGGGTAACGGGAGCGAGCCGATGTTTCGTATCACGGTGGCATTGGAAGGCCCGCCCGTGGCAGAGCCACTGTCTGCTGGCATGCGCCTGCAGGCCGACGTGCTGCTGGAGCGCCGGCGTCTGATCGAGTGGTTGTTCGAGCCGTTGCTGGGTCTGCGGGGTCGGCTTTGAGCCTGCACGGTCTGCACCTCGGCCTGCGCCGCAGCGCCGTGCCGGTGATCCTGCAGGCCGAGGCCGCCGAATGCGGACTGGCCTGCCTGGCCATGGTTGCCGGCGCCCACGGCCTGGACACCGATCTGCCGACGCTGCGCCAGCGCTTTTCGCTGTCGCTCAAGGGCGTGACGCTGGTCGAGATGGTGCGCATGGCCGACGCGCTGAAGTTCAACTCGCGCGCGCTGCGGGCCGAGCCGGAAGAACTCGCCAGCGTGCAGCTGCCGTGCATCCTGCACTGGGACATGAACCACTTCGTCGTGCTGGTGGCGTTGAAGGGCGACGAAGCCGAGATCCACGACCCCGGCCGCGGCCATCAGCGCATCAAGCTGGCGGAACTGTCGCGGCACTTCACCGGCGTGGTGCTCGAGCTGCAGCCGGCGCCGGGCTTCGTGCCGGCGCAAGAGCGCCAGCATGTCACGCTGCGCCAGCTGCTCGGGCCGGTGCGCGGGCTGAAGCGATCGCTGGGTCAGATCTTCGCGCTGGCGCTGGCACTCGAAGTGTTCGTGCTGCTCACGCCCTTCTTCATGCAGTGGGTGGTGGACGGTGCCGTGGTCAGCGCCGACCGCGACCTGGTGCTCACCCTGGGTATCGGCTTTGGTCTGCTGGTGCTGGTGCAGACGGCCACGGCCGCGGCCCGCTCTTGGGCCGTGCTGGCGCTGTCCGCCAGCCTGAACCTGCAGTGGCTGGTGAACGTGTTTGCACACCTGCTGCGGCTGCCGGTGGCCTGGTTCGAGAAGCGCCATGCCGGCGACATCTGGTCGCGCTTCGGCGCCGTGCAGCAGATCCAGCGCACGCTGACGACGAGCTTCATCGAGGCCATGCTCGACGGCCTGCTGGTGGTGATGACACTGGCGATGATGGCGCTGTACAGCGTGACACTGACGCTGGTGGCGCTGGCGGCAGTGACGGGCTACGGGCTGCTGCGCTGGGTGTTCTACCGCCCGCTGGCCGCGGCCACCGAAGAGGCGCTGGTGTTCGAGGCGCGGCAGTCCAGCCATTTCCTGGAATCGCTGCGCGGTGTGCAGGCCATCAAGCTCTTCAACGCCCAGGGTGACCGCCAGTCGCGTTTCGCCAGCCTGGTGGTCGAGACCATGAACGCGCAGCTCGACGTGCGCAAGCTGAACCTGCTGTTCAGCGTGATGCACCGGCTGCTCTTCGGGCTGGAACGCGTTGCGGTGATCTGGATAGGCGCGCTGCTGGTCATCGACCAGCGCCTGTCGCTGGGCATGCTGTTCGCGTTCTTCGCCTACAAGGAAACCTTCGCCGGCCGCGTGAGCGCGCTCGTCGACAAGGCGGTGGACCTGAAGATGCTGCGCCTGCAGGGCGAGCGTCTGGCCGACATCGTGCTCACCGCGCCCGAGGCCGACGCCGGCAGCTCGCGTGAACTTGGCCTCGGGCTGGAACTGCGCGACCTGCACTTCGCCTACGCCGACGGCGAGCCCGAGGTGCTGCGCGGCGTGAACCTGAAGATCGAGCCCGGTGAGTCCGTGGCCATCGTCGGGCCCTCGGGCTGCGGCAAGACGACGCTGCTGAAGCTGATGCTGGGCGTGCATGCGCCGACCTCGGGCGAGGTGCTGGTGGGCGGCGTGCCGCTGGCGCGCGCCGGGCTGCGCGCCTGGCGCGACCACGTGGGCGTGGTGATGCAGGACGAGCCGCTGTTCTCGGGCTCGATCATGGACAACATCAGTTTCTTCAGCGCCGAGCCCGACCGCGCCTGGGCCGAGCAGTGCGCACGCGTGGCTTCGGTGCACGACGAAGTCGAGGCCATGCCCATGGGCTACAACACGTTGATCGGCGACATGGGCGCGGCGCTGTCGGGGGGGCAGAAGCAGCGTCTGCTGCTGGCGCGCGCCTTGTACAAGCGGCCGAAGATCCTGCTGCTGGACGAGGCCACCAGCCACCTCGACGTCGAGCGCGAGCGCGCCGTGAACCACGCCATCCGGCAGTTGGCGCTGACGCGCGTGATCGTGGCGCACCGGCCGGAGACCATCGCCTCGGCCGGGCGCGTGGTGGCCTTGCACGAAGGGCGCGTGGCGCACGATCTGCGCAGCGTGCCGGCGTCCAGCGCGCCGGGGCTCTGAGGCGCCGCCGCGCGGATGGGGTCAGCGCCTCAGGCGCGAAATCGAGTTCCGCCCTTCGCATGGCGGTCAGGGCCTTCCGGCCCCGAACGTCGCGCTCAGTCGGTCGACTTGCGGAGCCTGAAGCCCAGCAGGCTGTACATCGGGCAGTGCGCCGTAGTGGCCGTGAGCAGCATCACCGGCCCCACGACCCAGCCCCAGTTGCCGACCTGGCCCGAGATCGCGAAGGCGATGAGGTACAGGCCGAGCAGGATGCGGAAGACGCGGTCGTAGCCGGACATGTCCTTTCTCATCATGGATGTGGCTCCTGCGTGTTTGCTTGACGGCCATGAGCGCGTGGTCGGCGCGGCGTCCGGGGCAGTGCGCGACTCTGCCGCTGCCCGTCGGCACTGGCTAAATCCGGGGCAGGGCGGCCAGCAGCGTGCCTCGAGTGCAGTGGCCGCGCATGCGTGATCACTGCGGCGTGGTGCGCTGTTCCAGGTGCGCCAGCCAGGCCATCGCATGGGCACGCGAGGTGCCGCACATCTCGGCATGCGGTTGAAGCGATGCGCAGACGGCCGGCCTTTCCGGGCGGCCGAAGAGGCGGCAGCGTTCCTTCGCGTCGAGCTGCACGCAGCGCGTGCCCGCTGGCTTGCCCTGCGGCATGCCCGGGATGGGCGAGGTGATCGAAGGCGCGGTGCAGCACGCGCCGCAGTCAGGGCGACAGTTCATCTTCGGCAGCCTATCGCCTCGATCAGCACAGGTGATTCCTGGATTGCCGACGACGATGCTTGAGTCAAACAAGAATTATTCTTGTTAGTGTACGGCTTGAGGAAGTACGCGACCGTGGTGTCAGCTACGCAATGACGGGCATCGTCCCCGCTCATGGGCCATTACCGCCGTCCACCCCTGAGTCACCACGGTGGCCCACTGCTGCATCGCCCGCTACCGGGCGTTGGGGGCGAGCGGCATGCCTTCGGGTACCAGCCGGCGCTCGTAAAATCAAGCACTTGAGCGCAGCCACCGGGCCGCGCGCCAGATCGAGGTTGGCGATGCTGCACCCACAGGAGTTCGATGTCATCGTGGTCGGTGGCGGCCATGCCGGCACCGAAGCCGCACTGGCCGCCGCGCGCATGGGCTGCAGGACGTTGTTGCTGACGCACAGCATCGAGACGCTGGGGCAGATGAGCTGCAATCCGTCCATCGGAGGCATCGGCAAAGGTC
>JAURZK010000025.1 GCA_030653505.1 Rubrivivax sp. | reverse complement strand
ACCCGTACTGCCTGATCAACCGCAGCTACGAGAACGGGCTGGACGAGACCTGCCACCGCCTGGGTGTGTCGCTGCTGGCTTATTCGCCATTGGGCTTTGGCTTGTTGAGTGGCAAGTACGACGAGACCGGGCTGGTGGGTGACGCCGGTCGCATGGCGCTGTACGAGTCGATGCGCAAGCAGCGCTGGGGCCGACCCGAGGCGCTGGACACCGCGCGCCGTTACAACGCGCTGGCCCGCGACCACGGACTCACGCCCTCGCAAATGGCGCTGGCGTTTTGTTACACCAACTGGCGCGTGGCCAGCACCATCATCGGCGTGACTTCGATGACCCAGCTCGACGAATGCCTGGACGCCTGGGGCACGACGTTGTCGCCCGAATTGCTGACCGAGATCGACAAGATCCGTTGGGAGCATCGGGATCCTGCCCAGTGAGTTGACGCTTGGCCAAAAAGTCGCACGTCAGCGAGACACCCGCCACCGCCTGGCTCAAGGCGCATGGCGTGGTGTTCACCGAACACAGCTACGAGTACCTGGAGCACGGCGGCGCGCAGCACAGCGCGCAGGTGCTCGGGCTCGATCCGTTTGCCGTGATCAAGACCTTGATCATGCAGGACGAGGCGGCCAAGCCGCTGGCGGTGTTGATGCACGGCAACCGCACCGTGTCGACCAAGAACCTGGCGCGGCAGGTCGGCGTCAAGTCGGTTGAGCCCTGCAAGCCCGAGGTGGCCAACCGCCACAGCGGGTACTTCGTGGGGGGCACTTCACCGTTCGGTTTGAAGCGTGCCATGCCGGTGTTTGTCGAAGCGTCCGTGTTGGGCCTGCCCAGGATCTGGATCAACGGCGGGCGACGCGGTTATCTGGTGGGCATCGACCCAGCCGTTCTCAGCGGCCCGCTGGGCGCCAGGCCGGTCGAGTGCGCGCTGGCAGAATAGCCCGGCGTCGCCCCGCAGAGGGCAGCCCGAACCACCGAGGAGACTTCGTTGTCATTGTTTTATCCCCTGCTGGCCACCCTGGCCGCCTACCTGATCGGCTCGCTCTCGTTTGCCGTGCTCGTGAGCCGCTTCATGGGTCTGAACGACCCACGCACCTACGGCAGCAAAAACCCCGGCGCCACCAATGTGCTGCGCTCGGGCAACAAGGCGGCCGCGGTCATCACGCTGCTGCTCGACGCGCTCAAGGGCTGGCTGCCCGTGGTCGCCGTGACGTGGTGGGGCGAGGCCTACGGACTGGGCGATGGCACCGTGGCGCTGGTCGGTCTCGCAGCCTTCCTTGGCCACCTGTATCCGGTGTTTTTCCGGTTCCAGGGTGGCAAGGGTGTGGCCACGGCGGCGGGCGTGATCGTCGGTTTTCAGCCCTGGCTGGGCCTGGCCGCACTGGTCACGTGGGTGATCATCGCGGGCTTCTTCCGATACTCGTCGCTGGCCTCCATCGTCACGGCGGTGTTCGCCCCAGCCTTCTTTCTGCTGGGTCACCGGGTGGCATGGGATGCGCCGGGCCTGCAGGTGATGAGTCTGGTGGTCATGGGCATGCTTCTGGTGTACCGCCACGCAGAAAACATCAACCGCCTGCTGGCCGGCAAGGAAAGCAAACTGGGAGCGAAAAAATCATGAGCCAACACATCACCCGCATCGGCGTGGCTGCGCGGTACAGCGAAGCCGCTGTGTTCAACGGCGTCGTGTACCTGGCCGGCATGGTGCCCGAGCGCGGCGACACGGACATCCGTGGTCAGACCGAAGACGTGCTGGAGCAGGTGCAGCAGCGTTTGCTGGAAGCGGGCAGCGACAAGTCGCGCATTCTGCGCGCTCAAATCTTCCTGACCGACATCGCCGAGATCGGTGCGATGAACGAAGTGTGGGATGCCTGGGTGGTGCCGGGCACCGCGCCACCGCGGGCGACGATGCAAGCCGCGTTGGCCAACCCGGTCTACCGGATCGAGATTGTTGTGACCGCTGCGCAGAAGGCGCTGTGATCAATAACGTCGATCCAGTGTGAGCTGATCGTTGGTGCGCTGCATCTGGAAGCGCGTGAGAAAGCTGTTGCCCAGCAACACGAACGCCATGGACTGGGGCAGCACGATGGCCGACACGTCGTAGACCTGCGCCTCGCCGATGCGCACCGAGTCCAGCCGGATCTGGTGACCAACCACATCGCCATTGGCGGTGCTCACGCGCACCTTCTGACCCTGCTCGTATTTGAGGTTGATGCGCCTGGCATCGGACTCGCTCATGATCACCTGCGTGGCGCCCGTGTCGACCATGAACTGGACTTGCCGGCCATTGATCTGACCGGGCGGCATGAAGTGGCCCTGCGCGTCGGCGGTGAGCACGATGCGCTGCGCACCGGGGTCTGCCTTGACCTGCCCCAGACTCACCGGCGCCTCACCCACACGCAGGGTCTGGCGTTGTCCGTTGATCTCGATCACGGCTGCCTCGCCCTGCAGGCTCAGCAGCTTCACGCCCTGGTGCGCCTGGCCGGGGCTCAGGAAACGCGGCGCCGCAGCGTCGATGGTGAGCAGGGCCTTGCCGCCGGCCACGCCGGAAAGCGCAACCTGCTGCGCTGCGGCCTGCACGCCCCATGCGAGCAAGAGTGCGCCAGCCCAGAGGCAACGCGGAACCGGCTTCGCCGGGCCGCAGGTGCCGCCCCCCTGGAGGGGGGTGACGCCGAAGGCGGCGCGGGGGGTGCTCATGTCAATCCCTGAAGTTGTTGAAGGACAGCGGCAGGTCCTTCAGTTCGGACTTGATCAGCGCCATGGCCGCCTGCAGGTCGTCGCGCTTGGCGCCCGTCACCCGCACCGCGTCGCCCTGGATCGCACCCTGTACCTTGAGCTTGCTGCCCTTGATGGCCTGCTGGATCTTTTTGCCGTCTTCGGTGCTCACGCCGTTGCGCACCTTCACCACCTGTTTGACCTTGTCGCCACCGACCTTTTCGACCTTGCCCACGTCGAGAAAACGCGCGTCGACACCGCGTTTGGTGAGCTTGCCGCGCAGCACGTCGTCGATCTGCTGGAGCTGGAAATCGGCATCGCCGTGCAGGATGATTTCCTTGTCCTTGAGCTCGATGGCCGCGCTCGTGCCCTTGAAATCGAAACGGGTGCCGATTTCGCGCGCGACCTGATCGACCGCATTTTTCACTTCTACAAAATCGGCTTCAAGAACGGTGTCAAAAGAAGGCATGCTGGGGGTCTTGCAAAAAGGTGAATGAGAGAATCGAAGAATGGTAGTCGAGAACAACGTGGCGCTCCAGCCGTATAACACTTTTGGCATCGTTGCCCGGGCGCAGCGTCTGGTGCGTGTGCGCTCAACAGACGATGTGCTGGCCTTGCTGGCCGATCATCACGTGCGCGCGGAATCGGGCACACCGCCCTTCGTTCTGGGTGGCGGCAGCAACCTGGTGATCACCGGCGACATCAAGCAACTCGTGATCAAGGTCGAGATCACCGGACGGCGCCTGGTGGAAGAAACCGCCAAGGGTTGGCTGGTGGAGGCCGGGGCCGGCGAAGATTGGCACGATTTCGTGCGATGGACGCTGGAACAGGGCTACCCGGGCCTGGAAAACCTGGCGCTGATCCCGGGCACGGTGGGTGCCTCGCCGGTGCAGAACATCGGCGCTTACGGGGTGGAGTTGCAGGACCGGTTCAGTGAGTTGGATGCGATCGACCTGCAGACGGGGCAGAGCTTCACGCTGGACGCCGCGAAGTGCGGTTTTGGCTACCGGGATTCGGTGTTCAAGCACACGCCGGCCGGCGACAAGGGCCTGGGCCTGGCCGGTCGCGCTCTCATCGCCCACGTGCGCTTCTGGCTGCCCAAACCGTGGAAGGCGGTGCTCGGTTATGCCGACCTGGACCGCAAGATGGCCGAGACCGGCATCGCTTCGCCCAGCGCGCAACAGATCTTTGACTGGGTCTGCGCGATCCGCCGCGCCAAACTGCCCGACCCGGCGGTGATCGGCAACGCCGGCAGCTTTTTCAAGAACCCCACGGTGTCGCGCGAGCAGTGCGCCGACATCATCGCGGTTGAGCCGAAGGTGGTGCACTACCCCATGGCCGACGGCAGCGTCAAGCTGGCCGCGGGCTGGCTCATTGATGCCTGCGGCTGGAGGGGCAAGGGTGTGGGCAGTGCGGGCGTGTACGAGCGGCAGGCGCTGGTGCTGGTGAACCGGGGTGGTGCCACCGGTGGTGAGGTGATGACGCTGGCCAAGGCCATCCAGACCAGCGTTTATGAGCGCTTCGGTATCCTGCTGGAGACCGAGCCTGTGGTGGTCTGACGGGCTCGCTCTGCAGGACGGCGGGGCGCGAGCCGCTCCGTCACATCAGCAGATGCTCTCCGGCGTTGTCCCCACCCAGGATCACATAGTTCACCTTGCGCACGTCCATCAACTTCGTGCCACCCGAGTAGCTGATGGAGCTCTGCACGTCCTGCTCCATCTCCACCAGCGTGTCGGCCAGCTTGCCCTTGATGGGCTCCAGAATGCGCTTGCCTTCCACGTGCTTGTACTCGCCCTTGTTGAAGTCGCTGGCCGAGCCGTAGTACTCCTTGTAGAGCACACCATCCACCTCCACCGTCTGGCCCGGTGACTCCTCGTGGCCCGCGAACAGCGAGCCGATCATCACCATGGACGCACCAAAACGCACGCTCTTGGCAATGTCGCCATGGCTGCGGATGCCGCCGTCGGCAATGATGGGTTTGGTCGCCACGCGCGCACACCACTTCAGCGCACTCAACTGCCAGCCGCCGGTGCCAAAACCCGTCTTGAGCTTGGTGATGCAGACCTTGCCCGGGCCCACGCCTACCTTGGTCGCGTCCGCGCCCCAGGTCTCCAGATCGATCACCGCCTCGGGCGTGGCCACGGTGCCCGCGATGATGAAGGACGACGGCAGTTTTTCCTTCAGGTAACCGATCATGTTCTTCACGCTGTCGGCGTGGCCGTGCGCGATGTCGATGGTGATGTAGTCGGCACCCACGCCGTCGGCCGCCAGGCGGTCGATGACGGCGTAGTCGGCCGGCTTCACCCCCGAGCTGAGGCTGACGATGAGCCCGCGGTCGCGCATGCGCTGCGCGTAGGCCACGGCGTCGAGATCAAAGCGGTGCATGACGTAGAAGTGGCCGCTGCCCGCCAGAACCACGCTGATGGGCTCATCGATCACCGTCTTCATGTTGCTCGGCACCACCGGCAGCGCAAAGCGCCGGCCGCCGAAGTCGACCGCGGGGTCGCACTCGCTGCGGCTGTCGACGCGGCACTTGCGCGGCAGCAGCAGGATGTTGTCGTAATCGAAGATTTCCATGCAGGGGCTCCGCACCCCGGGGGTGCCATTTGCGGCCACAGGGGACGCGCTTTCGGATGTTAAGGCGAGGCCCCGGTGTTACGCTGCCGGACAAGCACCCCGTCGCACGATGCCCTCTTCTGCAGTTCTGGATCTGGCCCGCCGCAGCCGCCGTGAGCGTGTGTGGCTGGCCGCTGGCGTGCTCGTGCTCGGTGCCTGGCTGGTGGGCAGCCGGCAAGCGCGGCTGCAGGAAGTCGAGACCATCGACACGACGCGGCTGGTGGCGCAGGCGCAGGCCATCGAGCGCAACCTCGCCTGGCAGATGGAAGGCGTGGCGGCTGCGTTGCGCGTCGTGCGCGACGACTTGCCCGAGTGGCCCGAGGCCGAGCGGGCCCAGCGCGTGGAGCGGCGGCTGCAGGCGCTGTGTGCGGCCATCCCCGGCGTGCGCAGCATGTCGGTGGTGGACACCAGCGGCGCCCTGGTGGCCTTCGCTGGGCCCGAGGAGATGCGCGACCCGGCTTCCACGGCCGGGCGGTTCGCCGCACTTGGCACGCAGCCCGACCTGAACCAACTGTGGGTGGCGCCGCCCGTCACCCTGCCGACCGGCGAGACGACGCTGACACTGGCCGTGGCGGTGAGCGGCGCGCAGGGCGCTCCGGCCGGGGCCGTGGCAGCGACGCTCGACCCGGCTTACCTGGACACCGTGTTGTCGTCGATGCTGTACGCAGACGACATGTCCGCGCGCATCGTGCATGCCGATGGCGGGGTGCTGGCCGTGAGACCACCCGACACGCGGCCGCCGCTCACCGCCCTGACGCAACCCGGTTCACTCTTCAGCCGCCACCTGGCCACCGGCCAGGAAGCCAGCGTGCAGCACGGCACCAGCGTGCGCGGCGACGAGCGGGTGGCCGCACTGCGCACGCTGCGCCCACCCGAACTGGCCATGGACAAGGCCCTGGTCATCAGTGTCAGCCGACAGGTGCAGGCCGTGCGCGCGCCATGGCGGCAGCAGACCGAACTGCTGGCGCTGCTCTTCCTGGGCGGCAGCGCCGCCGCCACGGCCGCGCTGTTCACGATGCAACGGCGCCGCCGTGAACGCGAGACGGCCGCTGCCGAAATGCTCGCCCGCCAGGCCGCGGACGCCGAGCGCCTGCGCCTGGCCTTGCGCGGGGGCGACCTGGCGCTGTGGGACCTGGACGTGCCGCGCGACCACGCCACCGTCAACGAGCGCTGGTCGACCATGCTGGGTTACACGCCCGGCGACCCCGAGGGTGCCGGCGACCGCTGGCCGCAGCTGCTGCACCCCGACGACCGTGAACGTGTGCTGGCCCTGCAGCAGGCGCACATGGACGGCCGCAGCGAGAGCTTCGAGGCCACCTACCGCCTGCGTCACCGCGAAGGCCACTGGGTCTGGGTGCTCGACCGGGGCCGTGTCGTCGAGCGCGACGGACAGGGTCGGCCCCTGCGCATGGTGGGCACGCACATGGACATCACCGAGCGTGTGCAGGCCGAAGAGACACTGCGGCGCAGCGAACAGAGCCTGGCGATCACGCTGCAGTCGATCGGCGATGCCGTGATCGCCACCGACGCCGGGGGGCGCATCACGCGCATCAACGACGCCGCGCGGCGGCTCACCGCATGGGAAGAAGACAGCGCCATCGGCCTGCCGCTGGGCGAAGTCTTCCGCATCTTCGACACCGAGACCCGCGTGCCGGGGCTCGACCCCGTAGCGCGTGTGCTGGCCAGCGGCGATGTCGTCGGGCTGGCCAACGGCACGCTGCTGGTCGCGCGAGACGGCAGCGAACACCAGGTCGCCGACAGCGCCGCACCCATACGCACCAAGGACGGCGCGGTGCTGGGCGTGGTGCTGGTGTTCAGCGACGTCACCGCGCAGTACCGCATGGTGCAGGCACTGCGCCGCAGCGAGCAGAAGTCGCGTGCGCTGCTGGCCGCGCTGCGCTCTGGCGTGGTGGTGCACGCGCCGGACACCCAGGTCCTCGACGCCAACCCGTCGGCCTGCCGCATCCTGGGGCTGACGATCGACCAGATGCGCGGCAAGGTGGCCGTCGACCCGACCTGGGCCTTTCTTGAGGCAGACGGCACGCCGATGGCGACGGCACGGTACCCTGTCAACCAGGTATTGGCCGGCCAGGACGTCGTGCGCAACCTCGTCGTCGGCCTGCGCCGGCCCGACCTGCCCACGCCGGTGTGGGCGCTGTGCGTGGCCTTCGCGCTGCGCGACGACGCCGGCGTGCTGCAGGAGGCGGTGGTCACCTTCTACGACATCACCGAACGCAAGCAGGCCGAAGAGGCGCTGCAGCGCTCGGCCTCGCGCCTGCGCCTGGCCGGCCGGCTGGCCCGGCTGGGCGGCTGGTCGCTGGACCTCGCCAGCGGGCGTGTCGAACTCTCCGCCGACGCGGCGGTGGCGACGGGCGCGGCGCCGCGGCCGGCGCAGGTGCAGCTGGACGACATCGTCGCGCTGGTGCTGCCGGCGCACCGCGCCGGTCTCGAGGCTGCATTGCTGGGAGGCAGTGCCTTCGACCTCGAGGTCGAGGCCGTGATGCCGAACGGGCGCGCGCTCACGCTGCGCCTGATGGGCGAGCCCGTGCGCGACGAACTCGGCCGCTTCGTGGCCATGCAGGGTGCGGTGCAGGACGTCACCGAGTCGCGGCGCGAACAGCAGCAGCTGCGCCTGCTGCAGACCGCGGTGGCCCAGCTCGACGACATGGTGATGATCACGGCCGCCGAACCCCTGGCCGACGACGGGCCGCCCATCGTCTTCGTCAACGCCGCGTTCGAGCGCCTGACCGGCTGGCGTGCCGACGAGGTGCTGGGCCGATCGCCGGCGCTGCTGCAGTCACCGCAGGCCGACCGTGCGGCGCTGGCGCGCATGCGCCAGGCGCTGACGCGCCACGAAGCGGTTCGCACCGAACTGCTGAACGTCAGGCGCGACGGCAAGCCCTATTGGGTCGACATCCAGGTGGCGCCGATGTCCGACGCCAGCGGACGTGTCACGCACATGGTGGCGGTGGAGCGCGACATCAGCGACCGCAAGCGCACCGAGGCGCAGGCACGTGAAGCCCAGGAAGCGCTGGCCGCAACGCTGGAAGCGGTGCCCGACCTGCTCTTCGAGATCGACATCGAAGGCCGCGTGCATGTCTGCCACACGCCGCAAAGCGAACTGCTGTACGTGCCGCCCGAGGCCTTCCTGGGCCGGCGCGTCCACGACATCCTGCCGCGCGACGCCGCCGACGCCGTTGCACAGGCCGTGCGCGAGGCCCATGTCCAGGGTTACTCGGGTGGCCGCCAGTACATGCTGGCGCTCAAGGGCAGCGAGCACTGGTTCGAGCTGTCGGTGTCGCGCAAGGCCACGCCGCCGGGCGAGGTGCCGCGGGTCATCGCGCTGGCGCGCGACATCACCGAACGCAAGCACGGCGAGGCGCACCGCGTGGCGCTGGAGCGCCAGCTGCGTGAGGCGCAGAAGATCGAGTCCATCGGCACGCTGGCCGGTGGCATCGCGCACGACTTCAACAACATCCTGCCCGCCATCCTGGGCAACGTCGACCTGGCGCGGCACGACCTGCCCCCCGGGCACCCGGCGCTGGCCAGCCTGGACCAGATCCAGCGCGCCGGGCTGCGCGCACGCACGCTGGTGCAGCAGATCCTCACCTTCAGCCGCCGCCAACCGCAGGCGCTGGTGGCGCAGCCGCTGCAGCCGGTGCTGCAGGAGACGCTTGCGCTGCTGCGCGCCACCTTGCCGGCGGCGGTGCGGCTGGACACCTCGATCACCGAGAACCCGACGCCGGTGGAGGTCGATGCGACGCAGCTGCAACAGGTGCTGATGAACCTGTGCACCAACGCCTGGCACGCGCTGCCGCAAGGGCGTGGGCGCATCGAGGTCGGCCTGGCCCTCGTCGATGCCGCCGAGGCGGCGCGCCTGGGTGATGACGCACCGCGTTCGGGTACCTTCATGCACCTGTGGGTGCGCGACGATGGCAGCGGCATGGACGCCGCCACCCGCGAGCGCATCTTCGACCCCTTCTTCACCACCAAGCCGGTGGGGCAGGGCACGGGGCTGGGGCTTTCCGTGGTGCACGGCATCGTGCGCGGGCACCGCGGCAGCATCGGCGTCGAGAGCACGCCCGGCGCGGGCAGCTGCTTCCACGTGCTGCTGCCGCTGTCGGCGGCCACGAGCTCGCGGCCCGGCACGCTGGACGAAGCCGCCGCGCCGGCCTCGGTCGGGCGCGGCGAGCTTGTCTGGTACGTCGATGACGACCCGGTGATGGCGCTGATGGTGCAGCGCCTGCTGAAGCGCGAGGGTTACCAGGTCACCGTCTGCGAAGGTCCGGTGCAGGCCCTGGCACTGGCGCGTGAGGGCGGCACGCCGCCTGCGCTGGTGATCACCGACTACAACATGCCCGAACTCTCGGGCCTGGAACTGGCAACGCAGCTGTCGCGCCTGTGGCCCGCGGTGCCCATCGTGCTGACCACGGGCTACGTCGGCGATGCGCTGCAGGCCGAGGCCACGCGGCACGGCGTGCGTGCGCTGCTGCGCAAGGAAAACACCCTCGAGGACCTGCCGACCCTGGTGCGGCGCCTGGTCGGCGGTACGGCGACACGCTGAAGGGGGGCCGCTGCCCGCGCCGGCCTCAAGTCGCGCCCCGGGCGGCCGAAATGCGGTTAGGGCGGCGCCTGCGGCGCGTTCGTTCGCACGACCCGGCAACCCATGACACATTCCTTCTGGACGAGGCTACGCGCGGCACAAAAGGCGGCCAGGGCCGCCTGGAAGCGGCCTGAGCGTGTGCTCCGTCTGGAGCCGCCTTCGGCGCACGGCCACCCGCCGCCTGCGTCGTCGCACGCGGCGCCGGCACCGCGCAGGTCGCCGGCGCGCACGTCCGAACGCTCGGTGCCGGCGGCCGAGCAGTTGCTGCGCCTGTTCGAACACTCCGAGAGCGGCCTGCTCATCTGCCGCGCCGACGGCAAGGTGCTGGTGGGCAGCGCCGTGGCGGCCGAGCTGCTGGGCACCGAGATCGCCGCGCTGCGCGGCACGCCGCTGGGCATCTGGCTGGAACCGCTGAGCTCGCCCGAGATCGGCGTCACTTCGGGCGTCAAGCGCGCCGATGCCGCCTTTCCGCCCGGACAGTGGGAGACCATGGCGAGCCGCCGCGACGGCAGCACTTTCCCGGCGGAGGTCACGGTCACCGAGACGCAGCTCGACGGCGTTGCGCAGCGCATCCTCATCGTGCGCGACATCACCGACCGCAAGATCACGCAGGAACGGCTGCAGTACCTGGCCAACTTCGACAGCCTCACCGGTCTGCCCAACCGTGCACTCTTCCGCGACCGCCTGGGCCAGGCCATGGCACGTGCGCGCCGCAGTGGCGTACCCATGGTGCTGATGTTCCTGGACCTGGACAACTTCAAGGTCATCAACGACAGCCTGGGCCACGAGGTGGGCGACCAGCTGCTGCGCCGCGTGGCGCAGACGCTGGAATCGTGCCTGCGCGAGACCGACACCCTGGGCCGCCGCAGCGCCGGCGACGACCCCATCACCGTCTCGCGCCTGGGCGGCGACGAATTCACCGTCATCGCCGAGCAGGTGACCAGTGCCGAGGACGCGGCGCTGATGGCCCGGCGCGTGCTGGACGCGCTGGAGGCGCCTATGCACTTGATGGAGACCGAACTGCATGTCTCGGCCAGCATCGGCATCTCGATGTTCCCCAGCGACGACACCGACCTCGACGGCCTCATCCGCCACACCGACATGGCGATGTACCGCAGCAAGGCCATGGGCCGCGGCGTCTACAGCTTCTACAGCCACGAGCTCAGCGCCGAGGTGGCGGCGCGGCTGACGCTCGAGAACGACCTGCGCCGCGCGCTGGAACGCCACGAGTTCGGCCTCTACTACCAGCCCAAGTACCACCTGGCCACCGGTGCCATCACCGGGGTCGAGGCGCTGATCCGCTGGCACAGCCCGGCGCGCGGCATGGTGGCCCCTGACCGCTTCATCGGCGTGCTGGAGGACAGCGGCCTCATCCTGCCCGTGGGCGCCTGGGCCATCCGCACCGCCTGCGCCGAACTCGCTGCCTGGGACCGCGCCGGCGCACAGCGGCTGACGCTTGCCGTGAACCTGTCGGCGCGGCAGTTCCGCCAGCCCTTCCTGGCCAAGTTCATCGCCGACGCCCTGAGCGACGCCGGCATCTCGCCGCACCGGCTGGAACTGGAGCTGACCGAGAGCCTGCTGCTGGAAGACAGCGACGGCAACCGCAGCGTGCTGGCCGCGCTGGCCGAGATGGGCGTGCGCGTGGCCATCGACGACTTCGGCACCGGTCACTCGTCGCTGAGCTACCTGAAGCGCTTCGACATCGACACGCTGAAGATCGACCGCAGCTTCGTCTGCGAACTGCCGCACGACGCCGAAGACGGCGCCATCGCCACGGCCATCATCGCCATGGGCCACAGCCTGCACATGAAGGTGGTGGCCGAAGGCGTGGAGACGCTCGAACAGGCCGAGTTCCTGCACGGCCTGGGTTGCGACGAGATCCAGGGTTACCTCATCAGCCGCCCGCTGCCTGCGGCGCAATTCATCAGCTGGCTTACCGAGCGCTTTTCGCGCGGCGGCCTGGCCGCCGGCCCGCCGCCGAGTGCGCCGATGACGCTGTTCGCGCTGGAGACCCAGCAGGGGCAGCCGACGCTGGCCGGCCCGATGTGAAGCCGCGGCGGCGCCTGGCGTTGCAAGGGGTCCGCGGGGGTGGCTCCTAGAATCCGGCATGACCGACGAACATGGGCCCGTTTCTTCCCGCCTTCTGCTGGGCCTGAACCCCGAACAGCGTGCCGCGGTGATGCTGCCGGCCGTGCCGGCGCTGATCCTGGCCGGCGCCGGCTCGGGCAAGACCCGTGTGCTGACGACACGCATCGCCTGGCTGCTGCAGACCGGCCAGGTCTCGCCCGGCGGCGTGCTCGCAGTGACCTTCACCAACAAGGCCGCCAAGGAGATGCTGACCCGCCTGTCGGCCATGCTGCCGGTAGCCGTGCGCGGCATGTGGATAGGCACCTTCCACGGCCTGTGCAACCGCTTCCTTCGTGCGCACTGGAAACTCGCCGGCCTGGCCCAGGGTTTCCAGATCCTCGACAGCAGCGACCAGCTCAGCGCCGTCAAGCGTGTCATCAAGGGCATGAACCTGGACGAAGAGCGCTTCGTGCCCAAGCAGGTGACCTGGTTCATCGCCGGCCGCAAGGAAGAGGGCGAGCGCCCGCGCGACGTCGACGTGCACGACGAGCAGAGCCGCAAGCTGGTCGAGATCTACCAGGCCTACCAGGACCAGTGTGAACGCGAGGGTGTCGTCGACTTCGGCGAGCTGATGCTGCGCACCTACGAACTGCTGCGCGACAACGACCCGCTGCGTGAACATTACCGGCGCCGCTTCAGCCACGTGCTGGTCGACGAGTTCCAGGACACCAACAAGCTGCAGTACGCGTGGCTGAAGATGTTCGCACCCCCGGGCAACGCGGGCCAGAGCGTGATCGCGGTGGGCGACGACGACCAGAGCATCTACGCCTTTCGCGGCGCACGTGTCGGCAACATGGCCGACTTCGAGCGTGAATACCGCGTGCCGCGTGTCATCAAGCTGGAGCAGAACTACCGCAGCACCAGCCACATCCTGGACGCCGCCAACGGCTTGATCAGCCGCAACGCGCAGCGCCTGGGCAAGAACCTGCGCACCGACGCCGGTGCCGGCGAGCTGGTGCGTGTGTTCGAGAGCACGAGCGACTTCGCCGAGGCGCAATGGCTGCTGGACGAACTGCAGCAGTTGCACCGCAGCGGCATGCCACGCAGCGAGATCGCGCTGCTCTACCGCAGCAATGCGCAGAGCCGCGTGCTGGAGAGTGCACTCTTCAATGCCAGCGTGCCCTACCGGGTCTACGGCGGCTTGCGGTTCTTCGAGCGAGCGGAGGTGAAGCACGCGCTGGCCTACCTGCGGCTGCTGGAGAACCCGAACGACGACACCAGCTTCCTGCGCGTGGTGAACTTCCCGGCACGTGGCATCGGCGCACGCAGCATCGAGCAGCTGCAGGACGCCGCAAAGGCCAGCGGCCGGAGTCTGGCGCAGAGCGCGGGTGCGGTGCCGGGCAAGGCGGGGCTGAACCTGCAGGCCTTCGTGGCGCTGGTCGACGGCATGCGTGCGGCGACCACGGGGCTGACGCTGCGCGAGATCATCGACCACATGCTGGCGCGCACGGGGCTGATCGAGTTCTACAAGACCGACAGGGAAGGACAGGACCGCATCGAGAACCTGGAGGAACTGGTCAACGCTGCCGAGAGCTTCGTGACCCAGGAAGGCTTCGGCAAGGAAGTGGTGGCGCTGCCGGTCGACGAGCAGGGCGCCGGCAACACCGCTCCCGACTCGGAAACCGGCGAGATCATGTCGCCGCTGGCCGCTTTCCTCACCCACGCCAGCCTGGAGGCCGGCGACAACCAGGCCCAGGCCGGCGCCGACGCCATCCAGTTGATGACGGTGCACGCCGCCAAGGGCCTGGAGTTCGACGCCGTGTTCATCACCGGCATCGAGGAGGGCCTGTTCCCGCACGAGCAGAGCCTGAGTGACGCCGACGGCGTCGAAGAAGAGCGCCGGCTGATGTACGTGGCCATCACGCGCGCCCGCAAGCGCCTGTACCTGAGCTTCAGCCAGACACGCATGCTGCACGGGCAGACACGCTACAACGTCAAGAGCCGCTTCTTCGACGAGATCCCCGAAAACACGCTGAAGTGGCTAACGCCCAAACAGCAGGGCTTCGGCTCGGGCTATGCGCGTGAGTATCAGCAGGCCTGGCAGCGCGGCAGCGGCCTGTCCGGGATCGTCGGCGCCGGACGCGTCGAGCCCGCACCGCCCCCGCCGGCCTTCGTCGCGGCATCGGCAGGGCAGGCCAGCGGGCTGCGCGTGGGGCAGACCGTCTTCCACACCAAGTTCGGCGAGGGCGTGGTGACGACCTTGGAAGGCCGCGGCGCAGACGCGCGTGCGCAGGTGCAGTTCGGCCGCCACGGCGCAAAGTGGCTGGCGCTGGCGATCGCCAGGTTGACGCCGGTCGACTGAACGGCTTCCTTGTGTGACGGGTCGTCATGGGCCCGTCACGCGACATTCACGCCGCTTTCATGTGGCGCCTCTAGCGTGCAGGGAGTGACATTTTTCACTCCCAGCCCATGAGGACTGCATGAACGCACGCGTAGACATCTCCAGCGAGTTCGTCGACCCCGACGACCTCGACAACAACCGCTCGGCCAATCCCCACTTCGAGAACGTGCTGGCCGCCGGCCTGCAGCGCCGTTCGGTGCTGCGCGGCGGTGTCGGCGGCGCCATGGCCGCGATGTTCGCGCCGCTGGCGCTGACGGCCTGCGGCGGCGACGACGATGTCGTGACCGCGAACCCGGTGACGCCGCCCGTGGCCGCGCCGGTCGAGATACTGCTCGGCTTCACCGCCGTGGCGCGCACGCTGGCCGACACCTCCACCGTGCCTGGGGGCTACACCGCCACCACCATCTTCGCCACCGGCGACCCGCTGGCCGCCGGCGTGCCCGCCTACAAGAACGACGGCACCGACACCAACTACGCCCAGCGCAGTGGCGACTGCCACGACGGCATGGAGTACTTCGGCCTGTCGGCCACCGGCACGCGCAACGACACCAGCAACGACCGTGCCCTGCTGGGCATCAACCACGAGTACATCACTCCCGTAGTGCTGCACGTGGCCGGCCCGACACGTGCCGACCCCGCGCTGCCGCTGAGCCTGGCCAACGGCCGCCCGGCCAGCCAGGTCGACATCGAGATCGATTGCCACGGCGTGGCCATCGTCGAGATCGCCAAGACTGCCGGCAAGTTCGCCACCGTGCAGGCGTCGACCTTCAACCGCCGCATCACGGGTGACACGCCCATCGAGATCTCCGGCCCGGCGCGTGGCAACCCGCTGCTGGTCACCAAGTTCTCGCCCGACGGCACACGCACGCGCGGAACGATCAACAACTGCGGCACGGGCAAGACGCCCTGGGGCACGCTGCTGACGGGCGAAGAGAACTGGTCGGGCTACTACTTCCGGCCGGCGGGTGACCAGGCGCTGCGCCCGGCCAAGGAAAACACCTCGTTCGCGCGCTACGGCCGCAACGTCACCGCCACGGCCAACGCCAACAGCCGCTACGGTTGGGAGACGGCGGGCACGGACGACAGGTACGCGCACTGGAACATCGGCGTGTTGGGCGCCACGGCGGCCGACGACTACCGCTACGAGCACAACGGCCAGGGTTACATGACCGAGATCGACCCCTACAGCCCGACGTCGACGATCAACAAGCGCACCGCCCTGGGCCGATTCGCGCACGAGAGCGCGGCCTTCGGCAAGGCCGTGGTGGGCAAGCCGCTGGCCGTGTACATGGGCTGCGATTCGCAGAACGAGTACATCTACAAGTGGGTTTCTGCCGCGAGCTGGTCTGCAGCCGACGGCGCGGCCGCTGACCGCATGGCCGTGGGCGACAAGTACCTCGACAACGGCAAGCTCTACGCGGCCGTGTTCAACGACGACGGCACCGGCGAGTGGCGAGAACTGAGCATCGGCAACCCGGTGGTCGCGTCGTACGCCAATTACGCCTTTGCCGACGCCGGCGACGTGGCCATCAACGCGCGACTTGCCGCCGACGCGGTGGGCGCGACGAAGATGGACCGCCCCGAATGGTGCGGCGTGCACCCGACCACGGGCGAGGTCTACTTCGCGTTGACCAACAACAGCAGCCGCCGCGTCGCCCCCACGGGCACGCAGACGCGCGTGAATGCCTCCAACCCGCGCGCCTACTCGGACGTGCGCAGTGGCACCGTGGTGCAAAGCGGCAACGTGCACGGCCACATCCTGCGCATGAAGGACGCCGGCGGCGAGCCGGGTGCCACGACCTTCACCTGGGACATCTACCTCTTCGGTGCCGAGGCCGGTTCCGACCCCACGCTGGTGAACCTGTCGGGATTGAGCAACGACAACGACTTCTCCAGCCCCGACGGCCTGGTCTTCAGCCAGAGCACCGGCATCTGCTGGGTGCAGACCGACGACGGCGCCTATACCGACGTCACCAACTGCATGATGGTGGCGGCCATGCCCGGTACGCTGGGCGACGGCGGTGTGAAGACACTGAACTACGGCAGCGTGAGTGTGCAGACGCCTGTGGGCAAGGTGCCGGAAGGCAGCAAGCTCAAACGTTTCTTCGTCGGCCCTTACGACTGCGAAGTCACCGGCATGTGCGAGACGCCTGACGGCAAGGTGATGTTCATCAACGTGCAGCATCCGGGTGACGGCACCGCGGCGGCCGACCTGGCAGACGCGTCCAAATACACCAGCCAGTGGCCCAGCAACGTGGGTTACGGCGCCGGCAAGCGCCCGCGTTCGGCGACGGTGATGATCACGAAGAACGACAACGGCCGCGTCGGCAGCTGATCGGGACTCGGTAGCGAATGGGGCGCCCTGCAGGGCGCCCCTCTTTCATTCGTCGGGGGTTGGCGGCGTGGCCGGCGGCGCAGCACCGCCGAAGCTGTCGTTGAAGGTGAACAGCACCGACAGGTAGAACACCGCCGAGAACACCAGCCCCGCCGGCACGCCCAAGGCGCCGGCCAGCTGCGGCACACCCAGCACGGCGAAGACCACGGCGGCCAGCACGCCGAAGAGCAGCAGCACGCCCAGCCAGGCCACCATGTAGGCGAAGAAGGCGCCCTTGCTGCGCCACACCGCCACCGTGCTGCTGAACAACGCCTGCTGCACGCTCTGGCCGCCCCAGTGCACCAGCGCCGGTGCATGCCAGAAGGGCACGGACAGCAGGGCGCCGAGACCCAGGCCGAACATCACCGCGGTGGTGACGCCAGGCTCGGCAAGCAGCGCGTCGATCTCGGGCTGCGCCGCCTCGCCCTTGGCCAGCAGGCCTTGCAGCCGGCCCCAGGCGCTGCCCGAGATGCCGTCGGCCAGCATCAGGATGCACATCGCCAGCACGCCGTAGATCAGGCACAACGTGATGAGCGATCGCCGCCTCGCCGGGTCGCCACGCAGCGGCTCTATGAACTGCCGCGGGTGCACCGGGCCGTCGAGCAGGGCCGACTGCCCGGCGACCATGAAACCCAGCGACAGCAGCGGCAGCGCCATCATCTGCAGTACGCCGCCCAGCAGCGGCAGCAGCGACACCACCATCGCCGCGAAGAGGAAGACGGCGAACAGCGCGGTGAAGGCCAGCGGCTTGCGAACGAAGAGGCGGAAGGCATCGCCGACCCAGCGCGGGCCGCGCGAGGCATCGACGGGCTTGAGCAGCAGGGGCATGGGCGGGCAGGGGCGCGGTGGAAGGGGCCGACGAAGTGGCGAGATCAGCGTGGCGGGTGCCAGGGCTGCACGGTGCGGAGCTTGAGCAAGCGTTCGAAGTGCACCGGGTCCTTGGGCGTGAGCAGCGCGGACGCCCGCGGCAGATGCCAGTCCCACAGGCGGCTGATCCAGAAGCGCAGCGCCGCGGCGCGCAACAGCGCGGGCAGGGCGCGCACCTCGCCGGCGGTGAGCCGGCGCACCGCCTCGTAGGCAGTGACGAAGGCGGTGGCGCGCGGCTCGGCCAGTGCGCCGGTGTCGAGGTCGGTGCACCAGTCGTTCAGGCACACCGCGATGTCGAAGAGCCAGGTGTCGGTGCCGGCGAAGTAGAAGTCGAAGAAGCCGCACAGCCGGTCCGGCCCGGCGGTGTCGTCGAACATCACGTTGTCGCGGAATAGGTCGGCGTGGATCGGCCCGCGTGGCAGCGCCTGGCCGGCGGGTGACGCCGCCAGGTGCTGCTGGAAGGCGAGTTCGTCGCGCAGCAACGTGGCCTCTTCCGCGGGCAGGTACGGCAGCACCACGGGCACGGTTTGTGCCCACCAGGCCAGGCCGCGCAGGTGCGGTTGCTGCGGGACGAAGTCGGCGCCGGCCAGGTGCAAACGTGCGAGCATGTCGCCGACCTGCTCGCAGTGGTCGGCGTCGGGGCGCAGGCGGTGGCTGCCGGGCAGGCGCGTCACCACGCTGGCGGGTTTGCCGGCCAGCACGTGCACCAGGCCGCCGTCGGGCGCGGCCTGCGGCGCGGGCACCGGGATGCCGCGCGCCGCCAGGTGCTGCATCAGTTGCAGGTAGTAGGGCAGCTGCTCGGCAGAGAGTCGCTCGAACAGCGTCAGCACCCACTGCCCACGCACCGTGTTGGCGTAGTAGTTGGTGTTCTCGATGCCCGAGTGGATGCCCTGCAGGGCCGTCAGGCGGCCCAGTCCCAGGCGCTGGCAGAGGGCATCGGCTTCGTCGAAGCCGACTTCGGTGTAGACCGCCATGTGCGACAGACTTGCGCGAGCGCCCGGGCGCTAGAAGTCGAACAGCCGCCAGGCCGCCTGGCCCGAGCTGCCGCGTTGCTGCGAGCTGTCCTGGCCGCCCGAGGGAACGATGATCTCGTAGGACTTGCCGCCCACCTTGCTGTGCACGGTGACCCGCTGCAGCCGGCCGCGCGCGTCGCGCACTTCCTCGATGCGAACCTGCTCGTCCTCGATCACGCGCAGGTGGGCCGTGCCAGCCCTGCCAGCCGAGGCGGCCCCGGCCGGCGCGCTGGCCGCCTGCACCGGCTTGGCGGCAGCGGCCGGCACAGCGGGCAGGGTGGCGATCTGCGGTGGTGGCGGCACCGGCTGGGCCAGGGCAGGCAGGGCGGTGCACACGAGGGCAAGGCTGGCGGCGATGCCGCGGCAGGGGTTCATCGGCGCAGATTCTACGCAGCGGCCGTGGCGCATTCGCTCGCGCCACAATCGGCCGCATGAGCGAAAAGACCATGCTGCTGGTGGACGGTTCCAGCTACCTCTACCGCGCCTACCACGCCATGCCCGACCTGCGTTCGCCCGACGGCTTCCCCACCGGCGCGGTGCACGGTTTCGTGGCCATGATGAACTGGCTGCGTGAACGGTACCCGGCCGAGCATGCGGTGTGTGTCTTCGATGCCAAGGGCAAGACTTTCCGCGACGACTGGTACCCCGAATACAAGGCCCAGCGTGCGCCCATGCCCGAGCCGCTGGCGCAGCAGATCGCGCCCATCCACGAGGTCGTGCGCCTGCTCGGCTGGCCGGTGCTCGAAGTGCCAGGCATCGAAGCCGACGACGCCATCGGCACACTGGCGCGCGTGGCCGCGGACAGCGGCCACCAGGTGCTGATCAGCACCGGCGACAAGGACCTGGCGCAGCTGGTGACCGAACGCGTGACGCTGATGAACACCATGGCCAAGCCGCCCGAGAAGCTGGACATCGAGGGCGTGAAGGCCAAGTTCGGCGTGCCGCCCGAGCGCATCGTCGACTACCACACGCACGTCGGCGACACGGTGGACAACGTGCCGGGCGTCGACAAGGTCGGCCCCAAGACGGCGGCGAAGTGGATCGCCGACTTCGGCAGCCTGGACGGCGTGGTGGCCGCGGCCGACAGCATCAAGGGGGCCACCGGCGAGAACCTGCGCAAGGCGCTGGACTGGCTGCCCACGGGCCGCAAGCTGATCACCGTGCTGACCGACTGCGACCTCGCCGACCACGTGGTCGGCTGGCCGGGCCTGGATGCGCTCGCCTTGCGCGCACCCGACAAGGCGGCGCTGCACGACTTCTACCAGCGTTACGGCTTCCGCACCTGGCTGCGCGAACTGGAGGGTGAGGCCGGCTCGGCCGCGCCCGCCGGCACGCCTGGCGCAAGTGCCGACGCCGGCGCCGGCCGCACCCCGGCCCCAGAACTGCCGCGCGAATACGAGACGATCGACACCTGGGAACGGCTCGACGCCTGGCTGGCGAAGATCGATGGCGCCGAACTGGTGGCCGTCGACACCGAAACGGACAGCCTCGACGGCATGCGCGCGCGCATCGTCGGCATCAGCTTCGCCGTCGAACCCGGCCGTGCCGCCTACGTGCCGCTGGCGCATACCTACCCGGGCGCGCCAGAGCAGCTTGCGCTGGATGAGGTTCTCGCCCGCCTGCGGCCCTGGCTGGAAGATCCGACGAAACCCAAGCTCGGCCAGAACATCAAGTACGACCTGCACGTCTTCGCCAACCACGGCATCACCGTGCAGGGCTACGTGCACGACACCATGTTGCAGAGTTATGTGCTGGAAGCGCACAAGTCGCACAGCCTGGAAAGCCTGGCCGAGCGCCACCTGGGCCGAAAGGGCCTGAGCTACGAGGACCTGTGCGGCAAGGGCGTGAACCAGATCCCGTTTGCGCAGGTGGACATCGAACGTGCCACCACCTACTCGGGCGAAGACAGCGAGATGACGCTGCACGTGCATCAGGTGCTGTGGCCTGAAGTGGCCGGTGATGTGCAGGCCGATGGCGATGCGTCTGCGTCAGGAACACGCGGCCTGCGTTACGTCTACGAAGGCATCGAGATGCCGGTGAGCGTGATCCTCGAGCGCATCGAGATGCACGGCGTGCTCATCGACGCCGCGGTGCTGGCGCGCCAGAGCCAGGAACTGGCCGAACGTCTGGTGGCGCTGGAAGCCGAGGCGCACGGCATCGCCGGCCAGCCCTTCAACATGGGCAGCCCGAAGCAGATCGGCGACATCCTCTTCACCAAGCTGGGCCTGCCGGTGAAGAAGAAGACCGCCACTGGCGCGCCGTCCACCGACGAGGAGGTGTTGGCCGAACTGGCCGCCGACTACCCGTTGCCGGCGAAGATTCTCGAGCACCGCAGCCTGGCCAAGCTCAAGGGCACCTACACCGACAAGCTGCCGCTGATGGTGAACCCGCAGACGGGCCGCGTGCACACCAACTACGCGCAGGCCGTGGCGGTGACGGGGCGCTTGTCCAGCAACGACCCCAATCTGCAGAACATCCCCATCCGCACGCCCGAAGGCCGGCGTGTGCGCGAGGCCTTCATCGCGCCGCCGGGGCACGTGCTGATGAGTGCCGACTACTCGCAGATCGAGCTGCGCATCATGGCCCACATCAGCGAGGACCCGGCGCTGCTGCGCGCCTTTGCCGAGGGGCTGGACGTGCACCGCGCCACCGCGTCGGAGGTCTTCAGTGTGCCGGTGGCCGAGGTCAGCAGCGAACAGCGGCGCTACGCCAAGGTCATCAACTTCGGCCTCATCTACGGCATGGGCGCGTTTGGCCTGGCGTCGAACCTGGGCATCGAGCAGAAAGCGGCCAAGGACTACATCGACCGCTACTTCGCGCGCTTCGCCGGCGTGAAGCGCTACATGGACGAGACACGCATCAGCGCCAAGGCCAAGGGTTATGTCGAGACCGTGTTCGGCCGGCGCCTGTGGCTGCCCGAGATCAACAGCGGCAACGGCCCGCGCAGGGCGGGCGCAGAGCGCCAGGCCATCAACGCGCCCATGCAGGGCACGGCGGCCGACCTCATCAAGCTGGCGATGATCGCCGTGCAGCGGGCCCTCGACGACGAGCGCCGTGCCACGCGCATGATCATGCAGGTGCACGACGAACTGGTGCTGGAGGTCCCCGATGCCGAAGTCGACTGGGCCAGGCAAGCCATTCCAAGCCTGATGGCCGGCGTGGCGCAGCTGAAGGTGCCGCTGCTGGCCGAGGTAGGCGTGGGGCCCAACTGGGACCAGGCGCATTGAACGCCCGGGCCGCTCAGCCCGGCCGCATGTGCGGGGGCTTGGCCCGCCTGTAGTTCCACCAGGGCAGCGCGCGTTTCAGCGACAGCACCTCGCCCGCCCGTTGCACACCGTAGCCCGGCAGCGCCTGCAGCGCCTGCGCCCAGGCCGGGCTGGCCAGGGTGGCGCGCAGGGCCTGCACCGCGGGGCTGTCCAGCGCGGCCTTCAGGCAGACGAGGAAGTAGTCTTCATCGACCAGCGGCATGAAGTGGAGGCCGAATTCACGCGCGGCGGCCTCGACGCCCAGGGCGAGGTCGGCGCTGCCCGAGGCCACGGCCGCGGCCACGGCCACGTGCGTGTGTTCGACGCGGCGGTCAATGCCCGGGACGGGTTTCATGTCCAGCCCGGCCTCGGCCAGCAGGTGTGCCAGCAGCCGCCGCGTGCCCGAGCCGGGCTGGCGGTTGACGAAGCGGCAGCGGCCTGCCGCCACCGCGTGCAGCAGGCCGTTGCTGTCCATGGCCTGCAGCGTGTCGTCGCCTGCCGTGGCCTGGCGCAGCATCCATCCCTGGCGGCGCCAGTGGCTGCCGATGAGCTTGTGTGTGCCCGGCCTCAGCAGCGGCCGCAGGCCGCGCGCGAAGAGGGATGCACCATCGGCCAGCCGCGGCACGTGGAAGCCGGCCACGCTGCAACGCCCATCGTGCAGCGAGCGCAGCGCTTCTTCGCTGCCGGTGAAGCGCAGGCCCAGGTGCAGTGCGTGCTGCTGCTCGGCCAGGCTCTGCAGCCGCGGCAGCCCGAGGTCGTGGCTGGCCGCGATGTCCAGCAGCAGCAGCCCGGCGTCGTCGGCCTGCGCGAAGACGCGGGCAAGCTCGGTGCGCAGCGCCTCGACGTGGGGTGTCATGCGTGTGCGGGCCTGGCGCTCGGCCCACACCAGCCGTTCGGCAAAGGGTGTCAGCCGCGCCGGCTGGCCCTTGGCCCACACCACCAGAGCGCTGCCCAGCAGGGTCTCCCAGCGTTTCAGCGCGCCCCAGACATGGCGGTAGGACTGGTTCAGGGCTTTCGCCGCGTGGCCGATGGAGCCTTCGGCCTGCACCGCCGAGAGCAGGTCGAAGAGCGGGTTCTCGATCTGCGCGCCTTCCTGGCCGCGGGCCTCGAAGCTGTACTGCAGGTGGATGCCGCGGGGCGTCATGGGATCGGGCATCTGGGAGTGCAAACGCCCGCAGTGTCCCACTGCGGGCATTCGCCGGCGCAGTGCGTGCTCAGGGTTGCGCGTTCGGGAAGAAGAGCGGCTCGCCGCCGATCTTGTAGGCCGCGATGGCCGCCTGCCCGGCGGGCGCGACGATCCAGTCGGCGAAGGCCTGCGCCAGGTCCTTCTTCACGTGCGGGTGCCGGGCCGGGTTGACGACCATCACGCCGTACTGGTTGAACAGGCGCCGGTCGCCTTCCACCAGCACCACCAGTTCACCGCGGTTCTTGAAGTTGAGCCAGGTGCCGCGGTCGGCCATCACGTAGGCGTTGCTGGAACTCGCGATGTTCAGCGCCGTGCCCATGCCGCAGCCGCACTCCTTGTAGCCTGCGGGCTTGGCCGTGGCGACGTCTATGCCAGCCGACTTCCAGTAGCGCAGTTCGGCGGTGTGGGTGTCGCTCTTGTCGCCGCGCGAGACGAATGAAGCACCCGTGGCGGCCAGTTTCTGCAGGGCCGCGGCGATGTCCTTGCCACGCGTGCCCGCGGGGTCGGCCTTGGGGCCGACGAGCACGAAGTCGTTGACCATGACGGGCTTGCGCTGTAGCCCGAAGCCCTCGGCGACGAACTTCTCTTCGGCCACCTGGTCGTGCACGAAGACGATATCGGCATCGCCGCGGCGGCCAATGTCCAGCGCCTGCCCGGTGCCCACCGCGACCACGCGCACGGTGATGCCCGTGGCTTGCCTGAAGGCCGGCAGCAGTTGCGTGAAGAGCCCCGACTGCTCTGTCGAGGTGGTCGAGGCCATGACGATGAACTTGTCCTGCGCCCGCGCGGCGGGCGTGAAGGCGAGCGCGGCAGAGAACAGTCCGGCGGCACCGGCGACGGTGAGGAGGTTTCGGCGAGAGAACATGGTGATGGCCGGTGGGCGCGATGCATATCAGGTGGGCGACGCCATGATTGTTCGCGGCCCTGCGTCGCGAGGCGATATGTCGGCGCGTGCATAGCCCGCAGCGCCGCCGGGGCGCGCGCCGTACCACTCAACTCGGCGTGTAGCCGAGCCGCACGTAGATGGGCGCGAAGGCCTCGGCCTGCGTCACTTCCAGCAGCCGTTCGCGCGCCAGTTCCAGCATCGCGATGAAGGTCACCACCAGCACCGGCGTGCCGCGTGTGGTGTCGAACAGCTCGTGGAACTCGACGAAGCGCCGGCCCTGCAGGCGGCGCAGCACGATGCTCATGTGTTCTCGCACGCTGAGTTGCTCGCGACTGATGGTGTGGTGCTGGTTGAGGCGGGCGCGTTGCAGGATGTCGTGCCACGCCGCGCGCAGGTCATCGGGGTTCACGTCGGGCCAGCGCGGTGCCAGGCTCTGCTCGATGTGCACCTGCGCGCGCTGGAAGTCGCGCCCCAGCTGCGGCAGCGCGTCGAGCTTGGCGGCACCGAGCTTGATCTGTTCGTACTCCACCAGCCGGCGCACGAGTTCGGCGCGCGGGTCCTCGGGCTCGGCGCCGTCGGCCGCCTTCTTGGGCGGCAGCAGCATGCGGCTCTTGATCTCGATGAGCATGGCCGCCATCAGCAGGTACTCGCTGGCGAGTTCGAGGTTGTGCTGGCGGATCTGTTCGACGTATTCCAGGTACTGGCGCGTCACGCTGGCCAGCGGGATGTCGAGGATGTTGAAGTTCTGCTTGCGGATGAGGTAGAGCAGCAGGTCCAGCGGGCCCTCGAAGGCCTCGAGGAAGACCTCCAGCGCATCCGGCGGGATGTACAGGTCCTGCGGCATGCGGAAGAGCGGCTCGCCGTACAGGCGCGCCACGGCCACCTGGTCCACCACGCCTGGCGAGGGGGCCACCGTCTCGGGCGCCAGTTCGGGCGCCCGGTCGGCCGTCGGTTGGGCGCTGCTCAAGCCTTCGTCTGGTAGACGTAGGGCTGCTGCGGCACCTGGGCCTCGCGCCATTCGGCCTGTTCGCTGCGGTCGAGACTGCGGTCCCACAGCAGCGCGCGGCCAGCGCGCTGCTCGGCTTCCAGCGTCGGTTTCTTCGCCTTCAGCTCCTCGATGAAGTTCGTCACGTCGGACTTGTAGGGTTTCCAGAACAGGGGCATGAGCGGCTCGGCGTCGACAGGGAGAGAGCCGATTTTAGGCCTGGCCGGCCTAGGGTAAAGCCTAGCGGTGTTTGCGAGCGTACAGAGCGGATTGTCAGAAAGCCGTAAGCGCCAGGCAAAACAGTCGGCCCACACAAATCTGACGCCATGTTGACCTTCCTCAATTTCCTGCAATTGGTCCTGTATATCGCGCTGCTGGCGTTGGTCGGGCAGGGCGCGCTCTACGTGCTGGCGGGCCAGCGCCGCGACAGCAATGTCTTCTACAAGCTGCTGCAGGTGGTGAGCAAACCCTTCACCTGGCTGGTGCGCAAGATCACGCCGAAGCAGGTGTCGGACACCCAGGTGCCCTTGGTCACCTTCTTCCTGCTGGCCGTCATCTACATGGTGGTCACCTTCGAACGTGCCGACCTCTGCGTCACGCAGGGCCTCGTCGGCCAGCCGGGTTGCCGTTGATGGACCTTTCCTACCAGTTCGACAAGTGGCGCGCCATCGGCCTGCTGGTGCTGGGCCGCAAGGTCGCGGCGCGTGCCGTCTTCGACGCCATGCTGCAGCGCTGGCCCGACGACGCCTACGCGCTGGCCAGCCGTGCCCATCTGCTGACCGAAGTGGGCCAGATGCAGGCCGCGCTGGCCGACTCGCGCCGCCTGGTGGTGCTGCGCGCCGGTCACGGCGGCACCTGGTTCAACCATGGTTTCATGCTCGAGGCAGCGGGTGAATTCGCCGAGGCCGAGACCGCCTTCCGGCAGGCCACCGAGCTCAGCCCCGAGCTCGACCGCGCCTGGTATGGCCTGGGCCTCGTGCTCATCCGCCTGCAGCGCTACGACGAAGCGATGGTGGCGCTGAAGAAGAACACCGAGCTGCAGCCCATGAGCCCCTACGGCTGGTACCAGCTGGCGCGGGTGCACGTCGACCGCCACGAGCCCGACGAGGCCGTGAAGATCATCCGCCACCTCAAGGGCTTCGAGCCCAAGGTGGCGGCCCAGCTGGAACGCGAGACCGGCCTGATGGCCGGCAAGGCCGCCGCGTGACGCGCGCGCCTTCGCGTACATCGAGGTTCGCGCCGCCGGCAACACCGTCGGCACCGGTCCGCGCCATGGGAAGCGCGGCGAAGTCCCCAAGAAGCCCCTCCCCGGGCGCCCTTCCAACCGAGAGGTGACAACGATGAAGGTGAGCGAGAACCACCAGAGTTACTGGCGCAAGAACCTCAGGATCACGTCGATCCTGCTGGCGATCTGGTTTGTGGTGACCTATGTCATGGCGTTTTTCGCCCGTGACCTGGCTTTCAAGTTTGCTGGCTGGCCTTTCAGCTTCTGGATGGCGGCGCAGGGTTCGCTGGTGGTCTATGTCCTGATCATCGGCTACTACGCGCATTACATGAACAAGCTCGACATCGAGCACGGCGTGTCCGAGGAGGAATGACATGGCAGGCTTGAGCTTCGATCCCCAGGCTGGGGTCTCCAACAAGGACGCCAACGCGGCCTTCAAGAAGGGCCTGAACAAGGTCTACGGCTGGTACACCGGGGGCTTCCTGGCCTTCGTGATCGTGCTGGGCATCGCCGAGCAGATGGGCCTGTCGCGTGCCGCGATCGGCATGGTCTTCCTGCTCGCCACCGTGGCGCTGTACGCCGGCATCGGCATCATGAGCCGCACCAGCGACGCTGCCGAGTACTACGTCGCCGGCCGGCGTGTGCCTGCGGTCTACAACGGCATGGCCACCGGCGCCGACTGGATGTCGGCCGCGTCCTTCATCGGCATGGCCGGCACGCTCTACCTCACGGGTTACGGCGGCCTGGCCTTCATCATGGGATGGACGGGCGGCTACTGTCTGGTGGCGCTGTTCCTCGCGCCCTACCTGCGCAAGTTCGGGCAGTTCACCATCCCCGACTTTCTGGGCGCGCGTTATGAAGGCAACCTGCCGCGTTTCATCGGCATCCTGGCTGCCATCCTGTGCTCCTTCACCTACGTGGTGGCGCAGATCTACGGTGTCGGCCTGATCACCACGCGGCTGTCGGGCCTGGCCTTCGAGATCGGCATCTTCGTCGGTCTGGGCGGCATCCTGGTCTGCTCCTTCCTGGGCGGCATGCGCGCAGTGACGTGGACGCAGGTGGCGCAGTACATCATCCTGATCATTGCCTACATGATCCCGGTGGTGTGGCTGGCCGTGAAGCAGACCGGCGTGCCCATCCCGCAGGCCGTCTACGGCTACCAGCTCGAGAAGGTCACGGCCCGAGAGCAGCAGCTGATCGACGACCCGAAGGAAAAGGAGGTCATCGCCATCTTCAAGCAGCAGGCCGACGACCTGGGCGCCAAGCTCAAGGACGTGCCGGCAGCGCTGGCCGCCGACAAGGCTGCCGCCGAGCAGAAGGTGACCGATCTGAAGGCCGCCACCGCCCCCGTGGCCGAACTGCAGGCGGCCGAGAAGGCGCTGGCCGCGCTGCCCAAGGACGAAGCCGCCGCCCGGAAAGCCTGGACGGCCGCTAGGGCCGCCGCCGAAGGCCGCGCCAAGCCGCTGGCCGGCATGCCGCGCCACGCCGCGCAGTACGCGGGCGACCCGAACGGCGACGAGAAGGCGCAGAAGACCTTCAACGAGTCTCGCCGCAACTTCCTGGCGCTGGTGTTCTGCCTGATGGTGGGCACGGCCGCGCTGCCGCACATCCTGATGCGCTACTACACCACGCCTTCGGTGAAGGACGCACGGGCTTCGGTGACCTGGTCGCTGTTCTTCATCTTCCTGCTGTACTTCACGGCCCCGGCGCTGGCCGTGCTGGTGAAGTACGAGATCTTCACGACGCTGGTCGGCACGCCATTTACGCAACTGCCTGAATGGATATCGGCATGGAACAGGGTTGACCCGGCCCTGCTCTCGGTGGTCGACGTCAACAAGGACGGCATCTTCCAGCTCGGCGAGATGCGCATCGGCGGCGACATCATCGTGCTGGCCACACCGGCCATCGCCGGCCTGCCCTACGTGGTGTCGGGCATGGTGGCCGCCGGTGGCCTGGCTGCCGCGCTGTCGACCGCAGACGGCCTGCTGCTGACCATCGCCAACGCGCTGTCGCACGACCTGTACTACAAGATGCTCGACCCGAACGCACCCACGGCGCGCCGCGTGATGATCTCCAAGATCCTGCTGCTGGTGGTGGCCCTGGCCGCCGCTTCGGTGGCGGCGCAGAAGCCGGCCGACATCCTCTTCCTGGTGTCGGCAGCCTTCTCGTTCGCAGCGGCGGCCTTCTTCCCGGCGCTGACGCTCGGCATCTTCTGGAAGCGCGCCAACAAGTGGGGTGCGTCGCTGGGCATGATCGCCGGCCTGGGCATCACCTTCTACTACATGGTGACGACCCAGCCGTGGCTGCGCGGTGTCTTCGGCGTCACCTCGCCGATCGAGCTGTGGTGGGGCATCCTGCCGATCTCTGCCGGCCTCTTCGGCGTGCCGCTGGGCTTCGCGGTGATCATCATCGTCAGCCTGCTGACCAAGGCGCCGTCGGCCGAAACGCAGGAACTGGTGGAGCACGTGCGCTACCCGAACCTGAACACCTCGCGCGCCTGACCCGGGGGTTTTTGAACGCAGGGCTGCACCCGCCAAGGGTGCAGCCCTTTTTCATGGGCGCACGGCGTGTTGGGGCGATTGATCCAGGTCAGGCGCAGGGGCGCCTGGAGCCGGTCGCGCGGTCCTAAGATGCCCGGCAAGGTTTTGCACGAGAGAGCGCCGCATGTCCGAGACTCCAACGCCCACCAACGCCACTGCGCACGACACGTCGGCGGACCTGCGCGCCGTGCTGGCACGGCATGCGCCGTTCTCGGCGATGCCGCTGGCGCAGGTCGGGCAGTTCATCGACGCGTCTCGGCCCTTGCCGTTCAAGCGTGGCGACGTGGTGCTGCAACCTGCCGACGGCCCCGTGCAGTCGCTGCTGTTCGTGCGCGAAGGCAGCATCACCGGCCGGCATGGCATGGCCGAAACGGCCGGCCCCTTCGAATACGTCGCGGGCGACCTGTTCCCGGTGGGCGCGGTGCTTGGCGAACGCGCCGTCACCGCCACCTACACCGCCAACGAAGACAGCCTGTGCCTGGCGCTGCCCGCCGCCGAGGTGCAGCGGCTGGCGGCGGCCAGCCCGACGTTTGCCGACTTCCTGAACCGGCGCGTGATGGACTTCCTGGCGCTGTCGCAGCGCGCGCTGCAGCACGGTGGCGCGGCGCACACGCTCGACGCCCGCCTGTCCAGCCTGCCGCGCAAGCAGCCGCTGGCCTGCGACCCGGACACGCCGCTGGCGCAGGCGCTGGCGGCGATGCACGAGAGGCGCGTCGGCTCGGTGCTGGTGCTGGACGCCGCGCAGTCGCCGCTGGGCATCCTGACGCGGCACGACATCCTGGGCCGCGTGACCTTGCCCCAACTGCCGTTGCAAACGCCCATCGCCGAGGTCATGAGCACACCCTTGCAGACGTTGACGACCGAGCACACACTGCAGGATGCGGCGCTGGCGATGGCCCGGCACGGCATCCGCCACCTGCCGGTGACGGAAGGGGGGCGCGTGGTCAACATCGTCTCCGAGCGCGACCTGTTCGCGCTGCAGCGGCTCTCGCTGAAGCAGCTCAGCACGCAGATCCGTGCTGCGCCGGATGTCGACGCGTTGCGCCACCTGGCCGGCGAGATCCGCGGCTTCGCGCGCAACCTGCTCGCCCAGGGTGTGCAGGCGCGCCAGACCACCGAACTCATCAGCCACCTCAACGACGTGCTCACCGAGCGCCTGGTGCTGATGGTGGCCGCACGCCGCGGCATGGACATGGGCCAGGCCTGCTGGCTGGCCTTCGGCTCCGAGGGCCGCGGCGAGCAGACGGTGGCCACCGACCAGGACAACGGCCTGGTGTTCGCCAGCCCCGACCCCGCCAACGACCGCCCGCGATGGCTGGCGCTGGCGCGCGAGGTCAACGACGCGCTGGACGCCTGCGGCTACCCGCTGTGCAAGGGACAGGTGATGGCCAGCAACCCCGAGTGCTGCCTGACCGAAGGCGAGTGGCGCGCGCGCTTCGCGCACTGGATCGAACACGGCGCGCCGGAAGACCTGCTCAAGGCCAGCATCTACTTCGACCTGCGCCCGCTGTGCGGCAACGCGGCGCTGGCGCAGGCGCTGCAGGCCATGCCCGCGCGCGAGGCCGCCAAGGTGCCGCGCTTCCTGAAGCAGCTGGCCGGCAACGCGCTGCGCTACCGCGTGCCGCTGAACTGGCGCGGCGCGCTCGAGACGCAGACGGTGGACGGCCGCGAATGGCTCGACCTGAAGCTGCACGGCACGGCCATCTTCGTCGACGCGGCGCGCCTCTTCGCGCTCGCCCAGGGTCTGCCGGTCCTGGGCACGCGGGCACGGCTGGAAGCGGCGGCGCCAGGCATGCGCGTGGCGGCTCGCGAGGGCGAGGCCTGGGTCAGCGCCTTCGAGGTCCTGCAGGGCCTGCGGCTGCAGGCGCAGGTGTCCGAGGGCGCTGCCCCCCCGGCGGGCAACCCCAACCTGATCGACGTCGGCACGCTCGATGACATCGAGCGCAGCATCCTGAAGGAAGCGATGCGCGTGGCGCGGCGGCTGCTCCAGCGCATCGAACTCGACTACGGGCCTTGACGCTGCACTGCCGCCCGTGCCGCGCTAGCATGGCGCGGCACCGGGGGCGAGCAGCATGGCCATACCGCAGGCGATACAGCGCAGGGGTTTCCGCAAGTGGTACGAGCGCGAACTGCTCGTCGGACATTCGCACCTGGTGCTGCTGCTGCTGAGCGCGCTCACGCTGCTGGGCGGCATGGAGGCCTTCTCCCAGCCCGATGGCCAGCGTTGGCTGATGGGAAGCTGCGTTCTCGTGGCCGCCGCCATCGGGCTGTGGGCGCTGCGCCGCTACCTCTTCCTGCTGACGCGGGCCGAGCACATCGCCAACCAGGCCGTCTGCCCGCAGTGCCAGGCCTACGGCCGCTGGGTGGTGGAGCCGCAGGCGGCCGTGCCGCGCGAGACCGAGGGCACGGCGTCGGACGAAGGTGCGCCGGCGCAAATGCGCGTGTGCTGCCGCGGCTGCGGCTGGCGCTGGCAGATCGAGTGGTAGACCGCGCCGCCGCGCGCCTTCAGCGCTCAGCAGCCCCGTCGAGTGCGGCCGACACCGTCGGCACGATCTGGTCGGCGCCCAGCACGGCTTCGAAGCCGCTGCGTCGCATCAGGCCCAGCGGCTGCTCGTTGACGTTGGCCAGCACCAGCGCGATGCCCTGGCGCTGCAGCGTGCGGTGCATCTGTTCCAGCGCGTCCAGGCCCGAGCTGTCCATCAGCACCAGGCGCTGCATGTCCAGCACCACGGCGCGCGTGCCGGCGGGCAGCTCGTCGGGCAGGGCCTCGATCTTGCCGACGGCGCCGAAGAATAGCGAGCCGTAGAGGTCGAATGCGGCCACGCCGGGCGGCAGCTCGGTGGTGTCCCTGGGCAGGTGCGGCTTGACGCTGAACAGCGTGCCCATGCGCCAGATGAAGAACACGCAGCTCAGCACCAGGCCCACCTGCACGGCCACCGTGAGGTCGAAGACGATAGTGAGCACGAAGGTGCCCAGCATCAGCGTGCGGTAGCCGGCCGAGAATCGGCGCAGGCGCGCGAACTGGTGGCCCTCGAACATGTTCCAGGCCACGAAGACCAGGATCCCGGCCAACGCGGCCAGTGGCACCAGGCTGGCCAGCGGCGCCGCCGCCAGCAGGATGGCCAGCAGCGTGAACGCATGCACGATGCCCGACACCGGGCTGGCGGCCCCGGCGCGCACGTTGGTCACGGTGCGCGCGATGGTGCCGGTGGCGGGTATGCCGCCGAAGAAGGGCGTTACGACGTTGGCCACACCCTGCGCCATCAGTTCCTGGTTGGGGTCGTGGCGCTTGAAGGTGCTGATGTTGTCGGCCACGCGCGCGCACAGCAGGCTTTCGATGGAACCGAGCAGCGCGATCGTGATGGTGGGAATGATGACCTGCTGCGCCGTGGCCCAGCTTACCGGCGGCAGGTCGAAGCTGGGCAGGCCGCGCGGCAATTCACCGAAGCGCGAGCCTATGGTCTCCACCGGCAGTTGGAACCACCAGGCGATGGCCGTGAGCGTGACCAGCGCGACGATGGGCGCCGGCAACTTCCCGGCCAGGCGCACCGGCCGTGCGTGCAAGGCCTGCGGCGGCAGCAGCCTGCCGGGCGAGAACAGCTGCGGCCACAAGGCCAGGCCGGCGATGCAGGCCACGCCGATGCCAAAGGCCCAGGGGTTGAAGCTGCCGATGTGGCTGCCCAGGGTGGAGAGCTGCGCGAAGAACTCGCCCGGCATCTTGGCGATGTCCAGCCCCATGAGATCGCGCAGTTGCGACAGCGCGATGAGCACCGCAATGCCGTTGGTGAAGCCAATGACGATGGACACCGGGATGTAGCGGATGAGCGCACCCAGCTTGAAGAGCCCCAGCAGGAACATCAGCACGCCGGCCAGCACCGTGGCCACCAGCAGGTTGGTGAAACCGTAGCGCTCGACGATGCCGTAGATGATGACGATGAAGGCGCCTGCCGGCCCGCCGATCTGCACCTGGCTGCCGCCCAGGGCACTGATGAGGAAGCCGGCGACGATGGCAGTGATCAGCCCCTGCTCGGGCTTGACGCCCGAAGCGATGCCGAAGGCCAGCGCCAGCGGCAGCGCAATGATGCCTACCGTGATGCCGGCGCCCAGGTCGGCCAGGAAACGCTGCTTGTTGTAGCCCTTCAGCGTGTCGAGCAGGCGCGGGCGGAAAGGGTGCAACTGGCCGCTGAGCATGGTGGGCGATTGTCACCATTGCATGCCGTTGCCAGCCTGACGGCAGTGGGCCGCCAGACCGGCGTTTTCTCAGGGTGATCCCGGGGTGCTTGCCCGAGGTGCTGCGGCGTCTCAGCCCTCACACGTGAAGTCGCGTTCGGGCCAACGCCCGCCACACAAGCCCTTCCGGGCTTGTGTGCGCGGGCTCAGCGCACGCGCAGGCCCGGCACCGCACCCGGGAAAGGCTCGAGCACGAAGACGCCGGGCTGGGCCTTCTCGTCGGCGTGGCTGGCGGCCAGCACCATGCCTTCGCTGACGCCGAACTTCATCTTGCGCGGCGCCAGGTTGGCCACCATTACCGTCAGCTTGCCAGTCAGCTGTTCGGGCGCGACGTTCATGGCGATGCCGCTGAACACGTTGCGCAGCCGCCCTTCGCCGGCGTCGAGCGTCAGGCGCAGCAGCTTGGTGCTGCCTTCGACGGCTTCGGCCTTGACGATCTTCGCGATGCGCAGATCGACCTTGGTGAAGTCGCCGATGCCGATCTCGGGCGCGAGTGCCTCGCCACCGGGTGCAGGTGCTGCGGGGGCGGGCGGCGGTTCGAAGAGCGCTTCCAGCTGCTTCGGGTCGACACGCTGCATCAGGTGCTTGTACTCGCCGATGACATGGTGGCCCAGCGAGCGCTGCGCGTCGGCCCACTGCATGGGCGGCACCTTCAGGAAGGCCTCGACCTGTGCCGCCAGCGCCGGCAGCACGGGCTTGAGGTAGATCGTCAGCACGCGGAAGGCCTCGATGCAGACGCTGCAAACGTCGTGCAGCGCGGCGTCCATGCCCGGCTGCCTGGCCAGCTCCCAGGGCTTGTGGCGGTCGACGTAGCCATTCACACGGTCGGCCAGCAGCATCACCTCGCGCAGCGCCTTGCCGTACTCGCGTTCGTCCAGGTGCGTGCACACCGTGGCGCTGTGCGCGCGCAGGCCGTCGAGCAGCACGCGGCCCTCGACACCCAGGTCGGCGCTGAGCTTGCCGGCGAAACGCTTGTGCAGGAACCCCGCGGCGCGGCTGGCGATGTTGATGTACTTGCCCACCAGGTCGCTGTTGACGCGGGCAACAAAATCATCGGGGTTGAAGTCGAGGTCCTCGACGCGGGCGTTGAGCTTGGCGCAGATGTAGTAGCGCAGCCACTCGGGGTTCAGCCCCAGTTCCAGGTACTTCAGCGGGCTGATGCCGGTGCCGCGGCTCTTGCTCATCTTCGCGCCGCTGACCGTGAGGTGGCCGTGCACGTAGATGTGGTCGGGTACCTTGCGGCCGCTGAACTTCAGCATCGCCGGCCAGAACAGGGTGTGGAAAGTGACGATGTCCTTGCCGATGAAGTGCACCTGTTCCACCGCCGGGTCGGCCAGATAGGCCTCCATGTCGATGCCCAGCCGGTGAAACAGGTTCTGCAGCGAGGCGAGGTAGCCCACGGGGGCGTCGAGCCAGACGTAGAAGTACTTGCCCGGCGCGTCGGGGATCTCGATGCCGAAGTAGGGCGCGTCGCGGCTGATGTCCCAGTCGCCCAGGCTCACCTTGCCGTCATCGTCGCGCTTGAACCACTCGCGCACCTTGTTGGCCACCTCGGGCTGCAGGCGGCCGTCCTGCGTCCAGGCCTCGAGGAACTCCACGCAGCGCGGGTCGCTGAGCTTGAAGAAGAAGTGCTCGGAACTGCGCAAGATCGGCGTGGCGCCCGTCAGGGCCGAGACCGGGTTCTTCAGGTCGGTGGGTGCGTAGACGGCGCCGCAGACCTCGCAGTTGTCGCCGTACTGGTCCTGGGCGCCGCAGTTCGGGCATTCGCCCTTGATGAAGCGGTCGGCCAGGAACATGCCCTTCTGCGGGTCGTAGAACTGCTCGACTTCGCGCACCTCGATCAGCTCGTTCCTGCGCAGCGCCAGGTAGATGTTCCGCGCCAGCGCGTGGTTCTCGGGGCCGTCGGTGCTGTGCCAGTTGTCGAAGTGGATGTGGAAGCCGTCGAGGTACTTCTGGCGATCACCCGCGATGCCGGCCACGAAGGCCTGCGGCGTCAGCCCGGCCTTCTCGGCGGCAATCATGATGGCTGCGCCATGCGCGTCGTCGGCACAGACGAAGTGCACCTCGTGGCCCAGCATGCGCTGCAGCCGCACCCAGGTGTCGGCCTGGATGTACTCCATCATGTGGCCGACGTGGAAGGCCGCGTTGGCGTAGGGCAGGGCGGTGGTGACGAAGAGCTTGCGGGTCATGGCCCGATTCTAGGTTTGCGCGGCGCGGCGCCAGGCGGCATCATCCGCGCCCCATGAGACATCCCTTTCCCCTGCCGCGCCGCCCGCGTCCTGCTGCCTGGCCTGCGCTGCTGGCCTTCGTGGTCGACGGCGCCGCTGCGGCCGACGGCGCGGCCCTGCATCGCTGTCGTGCCATCGCCGACACCACCGCGCGCCTGGCCTGCTAAGACGCGCTGCCTCTGCGGCCTGCGCCCGCGGCAGCGCCCGCTGCCGTGGCACCCGCGGTGGCAACGGGCGTCGCGCCGCCCAAGGTGGCACCGGCCACCGGGGTGACGGTTCCGCCCGCCAGCCAGACCTTCGGCAAGCCGCGCCAGGACGAGCCCAGTGCCGTCACCAGCCGCATTCCCGGCCCCTTCGAGGGCTGGGGCCCGCGCGCACACGCTTCACCCTGGCCAACGGGCAGGTGTGGCAGGTGGCTGACGACAGCAGCGGCGTCTACTGGCTGAAGGACCCCGAGGTCACGGTGCGCCGCGCCGTCCTGGGCGGCTTCGTGATGGACATCGAAGGCGCCAACCGCGTGCCACGGGTGCGGCGGGTCGACTGACCTTGTCGGCGTCCCGGCCGGGTGCACCGGCTAGACTTCCGCCCCTCCTGTCCCCGGAATCCCTGCTGCCATGCCCACCTCCGTCACCGAAAGCGCGCTGCTCGACGCGCTGAAAACCGTCACCGACCCCAACACCGGCAAGGACTTCGTCAGCACCAAGGCGCTGAAGAACCTGCGCATCGAAGGCGGCGACGTGGCCTTCGGCGTCGAGCTGGGCTACCCCGGCAAGAGCCAGCACCCGGCGCTGCGCAAGGCGCTGATTGCGGCGGCGCGCAGTGTGGCCGGCGTGCAGAACGTCAGCGTCGAGCTCACCACGCGCATCGTCAGCCACGCCGTGCAGCGCGGCGTGCAGCTGCTGCCGCGCGTCAAGAACGTCATCGCCGTGGCCTCGGGCAAGGGCGGCGTGGGCAAGAGCACCACCACCGTCAACCTGGCGCTGGCGCTGGCCGCCGAGGGCGCCAGCGTGGGCATCCTCGACGCCGACATCTACGGCCCCAGCCAGCCCATGATGATGGGCATCAGCGGCCGCCCCGAGAGTGCCGACGGCAAGAGCATCGAGCCTATGGAGAACTACGGCGTGCAGGTCATGAGCATCGGCTTCCTGATCGAACCCGACCAGGCCATGATCTGGCG
>JAURZK010000018.1 GCA_030653505.1 Rubrivivax sp. | reverse complement strand
TCGGCGAAGGCATCAGCCGCCACGGCGAAATCATCGACATGGGCGTGGCCAACCAGATCATCGAAAAATCCGGTGCCTGGTATGCCTACAGCGGCGAGAAGATCGGCCAGGGCCGGGACAACGCGCGCGAGTTCCTGCGCGAGAACCCCGAGATCAAGCGCGAGATCGAGAACAAGGTGCGCGAATCGCTGGGCATCCCGCTGCTGGCCGCCGACGTCGTCAGCGAGTAAGGGGGCAGGCCCGGCGCCCAGGCGCTGCACGGCGCTGCTCACATGGGCTTCGGCGCGCTGTCGGTAAAGGGCCGGGCGCTGCGCTACCTGGCGCAGCGTGAACACTCCCGCGCCGAACTCGAACGCAAGCTCGCACGCCACGTCGAAGACCAGCCCGAGGCCAGCGCGCAGGCGCAGATCGCTGTCGCGCTGGACGACCTGGCCGCCAAGGGCCTGCTCAGCGAGGCGCGTGTGGCCGAGTCGGTGCTGCTCGGGCAAGGCCGGCGCTACGGCGTCCGCCGTCTGAAGCAGACCCTGCAGGCCAAGGTCCTGGCGCCCGAACTCGTGGCGCAGACGCTGCAGCAGGCCCGTGCCACCGAGCTGGAACGCGCCCAGGAAGTCTGGCGCCGCCGCTTCGGCAGCCCACCCGTCGACGCCGCAGAGCGCGCCCGGCAGATGCGCTTCCTGGCGGGCCGAGGTTTCGAGGGCGATGTCATCCGCCGTGTCGTGCGCGGCGGCGACGCGCACGACGACTGACGCGCGGGGACGTGCCGGCGGGCCGATTCGCCGTGCGCTTTCCCGGCCCCCTTGCCGCCACGCTTGGGCGATGTCGGGCTGCAGGGCCGGTGCGCCCGATCTGCGGCGGCCGGCCGTGCTTGTAAGGTTCTGCTGCAGAGCAGCATGTTAGATTCGCCGCCGCACTGCGCCACCGCAGCGCCACCACCCCCACCCCAGCGATGACCCTTCCGTCAGCGGCGCCGCAGCGCCAGCTCAAGCACCGCCGCCAGATCGACGTGCAGGTGTTCGCGCGCGGCAATGGCCTCTGGGAAGTGGACGCGGTGCTCACCGACATCAAAACCCGTGTCGCCCACCTCGCCGGCGGCGACCGCGCGCCCGGCCTGCCGCTGCACGAGATGCTGCTGCGCCTGGTGGTCAACGAACGGCTCGACGTCGTCGAAGCCGGCTCCGAGACACGGTGGATGCCCTACACGGGTGAATGCAACGAGCATGGCGATGCCTACACCGCACTCGTCGGCCTGAACCTGTTGCAGGACTTCCGCGCCGGCTTGCGCGAACGTGTCGGTGGCGTGCTGGGCTGCACCCACATCACCGAACTGGCACAGGTGCTGCCCACCGCGGTGGTGCAGGCCTTTGCCGGTGAAGTCATCGACACCCGCGGCCAGGCCGATGGCGCCGAGAAGCCTTTCCAGATCGACCGCTGCCACGCCTTGCGCAGCGATGGCGCGGTGGTGCGCGAGCACTACCCGCGCTGGTACCGGCCCGCCAAGGCCGCCTGACACGGTTCTGCCCAATTTCTCCCCGAACGAACGCGCGAGCGAAGGAGCCCCACCGATGAAGATCCACGAATACCAGGCCAAGGAGCTGCTGCGCGCCCATGGCGTGCCGGTGCCGCGCGGCTACCCGGCGTTCACCGTGCGCGAAGCGCAAGAGGCGGCGCAAAAGCTCGGCGGCGCGGTGTGGGTGGTGAAGGCGCAGATCCACGCCGGCGGCCGCGGCAAGGGCGGCGGCGTGAAGCTGGCGCGCACGCCGGCCGAAGTCGAAACCTTGGCCGGCCAGATCCTGGGCATGCAGCTGAAGACGCACCAGACCGGCCCCGAAGGCCAGAAGGTGCGCCGCCTGCTCGTCGAGGAAGGTGCCGACATCAAGAAGGAGTACTACGTCGCCGCGCTGACCGACCGCGCCACGCAGAAGGTGGCGATGATGGCCAGCAGCGAAGGCGGCATGGACATCGAGGAAGTGGCGCACGCCACGCCAGAGAAGATCCTCAAGGTCTTCATCGACCCGCTGGTCGGCATGACCGACGCGCAGGCGCTGGAACTGGCCAGCGGCATCGGCGTGCCGGCAGCCAGCCAGGCGCAGGCGATGGACGTGCTGAAGAAGCTCTACACCTGCTACATGGACACCGACGCCAGCCTGGCCGAGATCAACCCGCTGATCCTGGAAGGCAACGGCAACATCAAGGCGCTGGACGCGAAGTTCAACTTCGACAGCAACGCGCTCTACCGCCACCCCGAGATCGTCGCCTACCGTGATCTCGACGAAGAAGACCCGGCAGAAGTCGAGGCCAGCAAGTTCGACCTCAGCTACATCAGCCTGGACGGCAACATCGGCTGCCTCGTCAACGGCGCCGGCCTGGCGATGGCGACGATGGACACCATCAAGCTCTTCGGCGGCGAGCCGGCGAACTTCCTCGATGTCGGCGGCGGCGCCACGGCCGAGAAGGTCACCGAGGCCTTCAAGATCATGCTCAAGAACGGCAACGTGAAGGGCATCCTCGTAAACATCTTCGGCGGCATCATGAAGTGCGACACCATCGCCGAGGGCGTCATCGCCGCCTGCAAGGCCGTGCACCTGTCGATTCCGCTGGTCGTGCGCATGAAGGGCACCAACGAAGACCTGGGCAAGAAGATGCTGGCCGAGTCGGGCCTGCCCATCATCAGCGCCGACACCATGGCCGACGCCGCGACGAAGATCGTCGCGGCCGTCAAGTAAGGACGAACACATGAGCATCCTGATCAACAAGGACACCCGCGTCATCACCCAGGGCATCACGGGCAAGACCGGCCAGTTCCACACGCGCATGTGCGTGGCCTACGCCAACGGCAAGAACTGTTTCGTCGCCGGCGTGAACCCCAAGAAGGCCGGCGAGGACTTCGAGGGCATCCCCATCTACGCCAGCGTCAAGGACGCCAAGGCGCAGACCGGCGCCACGGTGAGCGTGATCTACGTGCCGCCCGCCGGCGCTGCTGCCGCCATCTGGGAAGCGGTGGAAGCCGACCTCGATCTCGCCATCTGCATCACCGAAGGCATCCCCATCAAGGACATGCTCGAAGTGCGCAACAAGATGAAGGTGAAGGAAGCCGCCGGCGGCAAGAAGACGCTGCTGCTGGGGCCGAACTGCCCGGGAACGATCACGCCCGACGAGATCAAGATCGGCATCATGCCGGGCCACATCCACCGCAAGGGCCGCATCGGCGTCGTCTCGCGCTCGGGCACGCTGACCTATGAAGCCGTGGCGCAGCTCACCGAGATCGGCCTCGGCCAGAGCAGCGCGGTGGGCATCGGCGGCGACCCCATCAACGGCCTGAAGCACATCGACGTGATGCAGCTCTTCAACGACGACCCCGAGACCGACGCCGTGATCATGATCGGCGAGATCGGCGGCCCCGACGAGGCCGAAGCCGCGCGCTGGTGCAAGGCGAACATGAAGAAGCCCGTGGTGGGTTTCATCGCCGGCGTCACCGCACCGGCCGGCAAGCGCATGGGCCATGCCGGCGCGCTGATCAGCGGCGGCGCCGACACGGCCGACGCCAAGCTGGCCATCATGGAAGAGTGCGGTTTCACCGTCACGCGCAACCCGTCGGAGATGGCGCGTCTGCTGAAGGCCCTGCTCTGAAACCTCGCGTGAGGCTCCGCAAGGAGCCGAACGGCTGTCGAAGGCGGGCGGGCGATTTCACACCCGCAGGCTGAGCCCCTCGGCCCAGCGCCACAGGCGGTCGTAATTTCCACAGTCGGCGCCCGCGGGGCGCCGACTACACTTTTGGGCTGTCTGGGGCCTGGAGCTTCCCGCCCCGCCCGCCCCCAATGCCGAAAGCGCCAAGCCCATGATCGACATGCTCTCCGACCCTGCGTTCTGGATCGCAGTAGGCCAGATCATCATGATCGACATCCTGCTGGGTGGCGACAATGCAGTCGTCATCGCACTGGCCTGCCGCAAGCTGCCGCCCAAGCAGCGCACGCAGGGCATCCTGTGGGGCACGGCAGGCGCCATCGGGCTGCGCGTGGTGCTGATCTTCTTTGCGCTCACTTTGCTGGCCATTCCCTACCTGAAGGTCGTCGGCGCCGTGCTGCTGGTGTGGATCGGCGTCAAGCTGCTCGCACCCGACGATGAGGGCGAACACGCCAACATCCAGTCTTCCGACAAGCTCTGGGCGGCAGTGAAGACGGTGATCGTGGCCGACCTCGTGATGAGCGTCGACAACGTCATCGCCATCGCGGGCGCGGCCCAGGGCGCCGGGGAGCACCAGATGGTGCTGGTCGTCTTCGGCCTGCTCGTCAGCATCCCCATCATCGTCTGGGGCAGCACGCTCGTGATCAAGCTGATGGACCGCTTCCCCGTCATCATCACCGCGGGCGGCATGCTGCTGGGCTGGATCGCCGGCACCATGGCCGTCACCGACCCGGCGATCGTTGGCTACTGGCGCCTGGCCAGCGCCCCGGTGGAAGGTCAGATTCCCGATGTGGTGGCCAGTGTTCGCTACGGCGCCGGGCTGGCTGGCG
>JAURZK010000017.1 GCA_030653505.1 Rubrivivax sp. | reverse complement strand
GGCCAGCCCGGGCGGGCGGTCGCCATGGTGCGCCCAGGCCTGCGCCAGCGCGTTGTCCAGCGCGGCGAGGTACTCGGCATCGCCGCAGCCGTCGGGCAGGTCGACGTCGAGGTCGCTGGCTTCCTTGCGGAAGGGAAAGTTGCGCGCGCCGTGCAGGCTGAGCGTGAAGACGCTGGGGTCGTCGCGGAAGATGGCCGCCGTGCCGTTGCCCTGGTGCACGTCGAGGTCGATCACGAGCACACGCAGCAGCCGCTGTCCGCCGGGCTTGTCCTGGCCGCGGCGGTGCCATTCGGCCTGCATCAGCCGCGCCGCGACGGCCACGTCGTTGAAGACGCAATAACCCGAGCCCTTGTGGGCATAGGCGTGGTGGGTGCCGCCGGCGAGGTTGGCCGCCACGCCTTCGCCGTCGAAGAGCGCCGCCCGCGCCGCGGCGATGGTGGCACCGACCGAGCGGCGGGAACGCTCGACCATGCGCTCGCTCCACGGAAAGCCGATCTCGCGCTGCTGCGCGGTGGTCAACGTTCCTTCGGCGACGGCGCCTATCCACCCCGGCTCGTGCGCCAACGCCAGTTCACCGTCACTGGCCGCTTCGGCCTCGGTCATGCGCACGCCGGCCATCGAGGCCTCGACGGCTGCCCGAAGCAGCCGGTACTTGGACATCGGGAAGCTGTGGCCTGCCGGCAGCGGCAGCACGAACTGGTCGGAGTGGAAGGCGAGCACGGCGCCGGATTCTAGGAAGACGCCCCTACTTTGGTGCAGTGCAGCAAAAAAGGCTTGCATAGTCGGCCGCAGTGCCTATACTTCAGTCCATGTTGCAGCGCAGCAAAGTTGTATCGGCAGAGCGCGGCACGGTTTCCCTGACCTCATCCTGAACGGAGATACACCATGATCACGCAATTCACACCCGAGCAAGTCGCCGCTGCCCAGAAGGCCAACCTCGAAACCCTGTTCGGCCTGACCTCGAAGGCCTTCGAAGGCGTCGAGAAGCTGGTCGAGCTGAACATGCAGGTCGCCAGGACGACGCTGGCCGAATTGGCCGAGTCGACCCAGGCCGCCCTGTCGGTCAAGGACGCGCAAGAGCTGTTGAACCTGCAGGCCAGCCTGCTGCAGCCCAGCGCCGAGAAGGCCGCCGCCTACAGCCGTCACGTCTACGAAATCCTGGCCGGCACCAACGCCGAAGTCGTCAAGGCGGCCGAAGTCACCATGGCCGACAGCCAGAAGAAGGTGCTGGCCCTGGTCGACACCGCCGTCAAGAACGCGCCCGCCGGCTCGGAAAACGCCGTGGCGATGATGAAGTCGGCCGTTGCTGCCGCCAACAACGCTTTCGAAAGCGTGCAGAAGGCTGCCAAGCAAGCCACCGAAGTGGCCGAAGCCAACTTCACGACGCTGACGAACCAGGCCGTCAAGGCCAGCCAGACCGCCACGAAGTCGAAGAAGGCGGCCTGATCACGCGGCGCGGCCAGCCCGCGCCAGCAACGTGATCGGCAGGCGCGGAACTTTCTGCGCCGCCGCTGCTCTATCCGGGGCCTGGGGGACTTCAACCCCGGGTCTCTCGTGTGGAAGGTTGTTTTGGGCCCGGTGGCAACGCCGGGCCTTTTCTTTTGGCCGCTCGCCTGGCGTCCCCGGCTACCCGACGCCTCCGCAAGTCCTAGTGCGGATGCGGATGCCGGTGATGGATGTCCGGGTAATGCGGGTGGGCGTGTGTCAGCGCCTCATGACGATGGCGATGCAGATGCACGCCGTCGCCGCTAAACGCAAAGTCGTGCGCATGCTGGTGGTGAGCGTCGTGACGGTGCGGGTGTGCGTGTTCCAGCGTGTCGTGGCTGTGCCCGTGCAGATGGCGTTCGCGCAGGTGCATCGTCACGCCCAACGCCATCAGTGCCGCTGCCGCCCAGAACAGGGGCCCGGGCAGCTCAGGCCAAAGCGTCAGCGCGACGAGCACGCCAAAGAGCGGCGCCACCGAGAAATAGGCACCGGTGCGCGCCGTGCCCAGCCCGCGCAGGGCGACGACGAAGAGGCTGAGGCTGAGCCCGTAGCCGAAGAAGCCCACGAGCAGGCTGGCACCGACCGTCGGCAGCGCCGGCAATGCCGCGCCGCCGGCCAGGGCCAGCGCCGTGTTGCAGGCGCCTGCGGCCAGGCCCTTGACGCCGGCGACGAACACCGCATCGTGTGTCGACACCTGGCGGGTCAGGTTGTTGTCTATGGCCCAGCACAGGCAGGCGCCGAGGATGAACATCGCGCCGACCGAGAGGCCCGCACCGCCGGGCTCCCACGCCAGCAGCACACCGCCGGCCACGATGGCCACCATGCCCAGCACGATGCGCCGGTCGGCGTTCTCCCTGAACACGACCCAGGCGATGACGGCCGTGAGCACACCCTCGACGTTCAGCAGCAGCGAAGCCGCGGCAGCGCTGGTCTGCGCCAGGCCCAGCATCAGCAAGGCCGGGCCGAGCATGCCGCCGAAGGCAATGGCCGCCAGCAGCCAAGGCAGTTCGCGGCGCGGCACCCCTACTGGAACGCCGGTGGGCGCGGCCGCCCGCTCCGGCCCGCGCCAAGCTGCCCGCCGCAGCGCCCACAGCACGCCCAGCCCCAGGCCGCTGCCGAGGTAGAGCAGCCCGGCCAGCAACAGCGGCGGCACGTTGCCGACGAGCAGCTTGGCCAGCGGCGTGCTCGCGCCGAACAGCAGTGCGGCAGCCAGTGCGGGCAAGGCGGCGTGCAGGGCCATGGCTCGGGCGGTTGGCGTGCGGCAGCGGTCAGTCCGGCCGCAGCTGGCGCGCCATGAAGGTGGCGATGCGCGCCTTCAGGTCGGGCAGCGCACGCTGCGCCGCCTCACGCCCCGCCTGTACGGCCTTGGCGCGGGCCGAGAAGTCGGCGCTCGTCACCCCCACCAGCAGCGGGCGCAACACCACGTCGGCCTCACGCAGTTCGAACTGGTTGATGCTGCGGCCCATGATGGCGAAGGTCTGGAGCAGCATCTTCATTACGTCGCCCGTGGCGTTGCCCTCGGGCGGTGACGAGATGTCTACCGCAATCACGAGTTCCGCGCCCATTTGGCGCGCAGAACGCACCGGCACGGGGGATACCAGCCCGCCGTCGACGTACTCGCGGTTGCCTATGCGCACCGGCTGGAACACCGCGGGCACGGCACTGCTGGCGCGCACTGCCGCACCCGTGTCGCCGCGCTGGAACAGGATGGCCGCGCCACTGTCGAGGTCGGTGGCCACGATGCCCAGCGGCAGCTTCATCTGCTCGATGGTGCGGCCACCCGTCTGCTCGCGCACATAGCGCGCCAGCGCCTCGCCCCGGATCAGTCCGCGCGTGGGGTAGGACCAGTCGGTGATGGCGCCCTCGTCCATGCTCAGCGCCAGTTGTCCCATCTCGGACCCGGTCTTGCCGGCCGCGTACATCGCGGCCACCAAGCTGCCGGCCGAGGTGCCGGCCACCAGCGCCGGCCGGATGCCGGCCTCCTCCAGCACCTGGATGACACCGATGTGGGCGAAGCCCCGGGCCGCGCCGCCGCCCAGCGCCAGGCCGATGCGCGGCGGCCTGGGTGGTGGCGGGGCTGGCATGAGCACGGGCGGGGCCTTCGGCGGCTCCTGCACCACCACAGCGGGTGCGGCGGGTGGCGCGGGTGGCAAGGGTGGCGCTGTCTGGCAGGCCGACAGCAGCGCCCCGACGACCAGGCAGCCCAGGTGGCGGGCCGGCAGGCCGAAGAAAAAAGGACCAGATGTGGGCATCGCCCGATTCTCCGGCATCGCCCCTTGCCGCTATCGAGGCACTTATGCCGCAGACGTATAAACAAGCTACTTCTTTGTAGTTCACGCTGATAAGACATCTCCCTACATTGCGCACTCCCGGGCCCCCGAGCCCGCCCCACCCGCGACTTGCGTCGGCGCACCTCCGCCAAGATGTACCGCTACACCGAATTCGACCGCCAGTTCGTGCGTGCCCGCGCCGCTCAGTACCGTGACCAGCTGCAGCGCTGCCTGGCCGGCGAGCTGGCCGACGAAGAATTCCGCCCGTTGCGGCTGCAGAACGGCTGGTACGTGCAGCGCCACGCCCCGATGCTGCGCGTGGCCGTGCCCTACGGTGAGCTGAGCAGCCGCCAGCTGCGCCAGCTGGCGAAGATCGCGCGCGAATTCGACCTGCAGGACGCCGACCTGTCCACAGAGCGCGGGGGATTCGGCCACTTCAGCACACGCCAGAACATCCAGTTCAACTGGATACCGCTGGCCGCCAGCGCCGACGTCATGGACCTGCTGGCCGAAGTCGACATGCACGGCATACAGACCAGCGGCAACTGCATCCGCAACATCACCAGCGACGCGCTGGCCGGCATCGCGCCCGACGAAGACGTCGACCCGCGGCCTTACTGCGAGATCCTGCGCCAGTGGAGCACGCTGCACCCCGAGTTCGCCTTCCTGCCGCGCAAGTTCAAGCTGGCGGTGACGGGCGCACGTGAAGACCGCGCCGCCACGGGCTGGCACGACATCGGCCTGCAGCTGCAGCGCAACGCTGCCGGCGAGGTGGGCTTCAGCGTCGCGGTGGGCGGCGGCATGGGCCGCACCCCGGTCATCGCCACCGAGTTCCAGGCCTTCGTGCCGTGGCAGCAGATCCTCGTCTACATCGAGGCCGTGGTGCGCGTCTACAACCTCTACGGCCGGCGCGACAACCTGTATAAGGCGCGCATCAAGATCCTCGTCAAGGCCGAAGGGCAGCGCTTCGTCGACGCCGTGCAGCGTGAGTTCGAGGCACTGCTGGCCGACCCGGCCACGCCGCTCATCCCGCAGGCCGAACTCGACCGCGTTGCGGCCTGCTTCACCACGCCGGTGACGGCCGCCGGCACGCCGGCCGCACCGCCCTGCGGCGACCCGCTGCCGGCCTACACACGCTGGCTGCAGCGCAACGTGCATGCCCACAAGCTCAACGGCTACCGGGCAGTGACGCTGTCGCTCAAGCGCGCCGGCCTGCCGCCGGGCGACGTCACGGCCGCGCAGATGGACGCCGCGGCCGAGCTGGCTGACCGCTTCAGCCACGGCGAACTGCGTGTCAGCCACGAGCAGAACCTGCTGCTGCCCTGGGTGCGCGAGGCCGACCTGCGTGCACTGTGGCTGGCGGCGCGCGAAGGTGGTTTCGCCACACCCAACATCGGCCTGCTGACCGACATGATCGCCTGCCCCGGCGGCGACCTCTGCGCGCTGGCCAACGCGCGCTCGATCCCCATCGCCGCGGCCCTGACCGAACGCTTCGCCGATCTGGAAGACCTGCACGACATCGGCGACATCGACCTGCACATCAGCGGCTGCATCAACAGCTGCGGCCATCACCACAGCGGCCACATCGGCGTGCTCGGCGTCGACAAGGACGGCCTGGAGTGGTACCAGGTCAGCGTCGCCGGTGCCGACGGCAGCACGCTCAGCGGGCCGGCCGTGCCGGGCAAGGTCATCGGCCCCTCGTTTGCCGCCGACGAGGTGCCCGACGTGATCGAGGCCGTCATCGGAACCTACCTGCGCGAGCGCCGGGCCGGGGAGCGCTTCATCGACACCTCGCGCCGCCTGGGCCCCCTGCCCTTCCGCCATGCCGCCGACGCCGTGCGTCGCGCCACGGCTCCCGCGTGAAGCCGCCCGCCATGACCATGCAATTCATCGCCGCCACCGACGCGCTGCCTGCCGACGCGCTGGCGCTGGACAACACGACCGACGTGCTGGCCCGCGCCGGCGAGATCCACGGCCACCGGGCGGTGCTGCTGCACTTCCCGAAGTGGACCGACGGCCGCGCCTATTCGCAGGCCGTGCTGCTGCGCGGCCGCCTGCGCTACCCGGGCGAGATCATCGCCACCGGCGACGTGATGGCCGACATGCTGCCGCTGCTGCGCCGCTGCGGCTTCGACGCCGTGCAGCTGCGCGCCGACCAGAAGCTGGAATCGGCCCAGCGCGCCCTGGGCTACTTCGACACCCATTACCAGACCGTGCCGCCCGAACGCGGCGCCGGAGCCTCGGCATGAGCTTGACTGCCATCGCGCTGCACGCGCGCCGCACCGCCGGCTTCGGTGAACGTGTGGCCCACGCGCTGACCCTGCTGCAGCAAGCCGCAGAACGCCACAGCGGCCGCATCGTCTTCACCACCAGCCTGGGCGCGGAGGACATGGTGCTGACTGACCTCATCGCCAGCCACGGCCTGCCCATCGCGCTGGCCACGCTGCAGACCGGGCAGCTGCATGCCGAGACGCTGGCGCTGCTGGAGCGCACCGAGCTGCACTGCGGCGTGACGGTCGAACGCTGGGCGCCCGATGCCGCGGCAGTGCGGCGCTTCGAGGCCGAGCATGGCGAACTGCCGATGCGCCGCAGCATCGAGCTGCGCAAGGCCTGCTGTGCGCTGCGCAAGCTGGAGCCGCTGTCGCGCGCGCTGGCCGGGCGCAGCGCCTGGGTCACGGGGCTGCGCCGCGAGCAGTCCGGCGCACGCGCCGAGGTGCCCTTCAGCAGCGTCGACGAAAGCGGCCGCGAGAAATTCAGCCCGCTGGCCGACTGGAGCCAGGCCGACGTCTGGCACTACATCGCCGCGCAAGGCGTGCCCTACAACGAACTGCACGACCGCTTCTTCCCCAGCATCGGCTGCGCACCCTGCACACGCGCGGTCACGCCTGGCGAGGACGTGCGTGCGGGACGCTGGTGGTGGGAGCACGAGAGCGCCAAGGAGTGCGGCCTTCACGTCGGCCGCATCGCATCGAAGGAAGCCGCATGAACGCGCCCGTCAGCCTCGACCACGTGCTGCCCGGGCTGGACCGCCAGCACCTCGACGGCCTGGAGGAAGAGGCCATCTTCATCCTGCGCGAGGTGGCGGCGAGCTTCGAGCGGCCGGCACTGCTGTTTTCGGGCGGCAAGGACAGCTGCGTGGTGCTGCGGCTGGCCGAAAAGGCGTTCAAGCAACGCCTTTCATCCACGAACTCGGGCCATCACTTCACCGGCCGCCTGCCCTTCCCGCTGCTGCACGTCGACACCGGGCACAACTTCCCCGAGGTCATGACTTTCCGCGACCAACGTGTGGCCGAAATGGGCGAGCGCCTGGTGGTGGGCAGTGTCGAAGACAGCATCCGGCGCGGCACGGTGCGCCTGGCTCACCCGGGCGAAAGCCGCAACGGACACCAGACCGTGGCGCTGCTGGAAGCCATCGAGGAACACCGCTACGACTGCCTGATCGGCGGTGCGCGGCGCGACGAGGAGAAGGCGCGTGCCAAGGAACGCATCTTCAGCCACCGCGACAGCTTTGGTCAGTGGCAGCCCAAGGCGCAGCGGCCCGAGCTCTGGACGCTGTTCAACACGCGCATCAAACCCGGCGAGCACTTCCGCGCCTTTCCCATCAGCAACTGGACCGAACTCGACGTGTGGCTCTACCTGGCGCGCGAGAACATCGCTTTGCCCGGCCTGTACTACCGCCACGAACGCGAGGTGGTGCGCCGCAAGGGCCTGCTGGTGCCGGTGACGCCGGTGACACCACCGGCCGCCGGCGAGCTCGTCGAGACGCTGCCCGTGCGCTTCCGCACCGTGGGCGACATGACCTGCACCTGCCCGGTGGAGAGCGATGCCAGCACGGCCGCCGAGATCGTCGCCGAGACGCTGACCGTGACCGTCAGTGAACGTGGCGCCACGCGCATGGACGACCGCACCAGCGACGCCTCGATGGAACGGCGCAAGAAGGAAGGCTACTTCTGATGCCCGCCCTGCCACAGGCCCCATCCACTGCCCCGGGTCAGCCGCACAAGGCGCTGCGCTTCCTCACTGCCGGCAGCGTCGACGACGGCAAGAGCACGCTCATCGGCCGCCTGCTCTTCGACAGCCAGGCCATCCTGGCAGACCAGCTCGACCACCTGCATGCCCGCGCCGCCGGTGCACCCCAAGCCGCAGGCGGCCCGGCATTCGACCTGAGCCTGCTCACCGACGGCCTGGAGGCCGAGCGTGAACAGGGCATCACCATCGACGTGGCCTACCGCTACTTCGCCACGCCGGCGCGCAAGTTCATCATCGCCGACGCGCCGGGCCACGAGCAGTACACGCGCAACATGGTCACCGCCGCCGCCGGCAGCGACGCCGCCGTGGTGCTGGTCGACATCACCAAACTCGACCTGGCCGCACGGCCTGTGCCGCTGCTGCCACAGACCCGCCGGCACAGCCTGCTGGCCCAACTGCTGCGCGTGCCCAGCATCGTGTTCGCGGTGAACAAGCTCGACGCCGTGGCCGATCCCGGCCCGGCCTTCGAAGCCGTGTCGCAGGCGCTGCGGGCCTTCGCTGCAGAGGCGGGCATCGAAGTCGCAGGCATCGTGCCGGTATCGGCGCTGCGTGGCGACAACGTCACCACACCGCTGGACGTGCCGTGGTACCGCGGCCCGTCGCTGCTGCAACTGCTGGAGAGTCTGCCCGTCACCGAAGATGCGGCCGCAGGGCCGCTGAGCCTGCCCGTGCAGTACGTGGCCCGCGAAGGCGCGGGCACCGGCGAACAGCAGCGTGTGCTCTGGGGCCGCATCGCACAGGGCAGCGTGCACGTCGGCGACGAGGTGCAGGTCTTCCCGAGCGGCGAACGCGCCCTGGTCGCCGGGCTGCGACGCGCCGGCAGCACGGTGGCTGCGGCGCAGGTCGGGCAGTCGGCGGGCGTGGTGCTGGACCGTCAGCTCGACGTCTCGCGTGGCGATTGGCTGGCCGCGCGCGGCACGCTGCAGCCGGCGCGCCGATTCGCCGCCACGCTGGCCTGGCTGGACACGGAAACCGCGACGCCGGGCCGCAAGTACCTGCTGCGCCACGGCAACCGCTGGGTGCAGGCGCGGCTGCTGGACATCACCAGCTGCCTGGACATCCACACGCTGCTGCCCGAGACTGCGCACGCACTGGCGGTCAACCAGATCGGTGACGTGGTGTTCGAACTGCAGCAGCCCCTGCCGCTGGCGCCGTACACGGACAACCGTGTGGCCGGAGCGATGATCGTGGTCGACCCGGCCAGCCACCGCACCAGCGGCGCGCTGCTGGTGAGATGAAGCCCCCAAGTTCGCTTGCGCTCGCCACCTCCCGGGGGGGGCGAGTCGGACGGGGAACAGTCCCTGCGGACTGTTCCTCGCCTACGGGCGCCGGCGGCGTCCTCGCCGCAGGCCGTCCGCTGGCGGACCGGCAGAGCCGGATCCGCGGCGGGAAGCTTGGTCGGGTCGTCTTCATCGGCGCGGGGCCCGGCAGCGCCGACCTCATCACCGTGCGCGGCGCACGGCGCCTGGCCGAGGCCGACGTCGTGCTCTTCGACGCGCTGACCGACCCGGCACTGCGCGATTACGCGCCCAACGCGCTGTGGGTCGACGTGGGCAAGCGTGGCTTCTGCCATGCCACCGGCCAGGCCACCATCGACGCCCTGCTGGTGCACCACGCACGTGAACACCGCACCGTGGTGCGACTGAAGGGCGGCGACCCCAGCGTCTTCGGCCGCCTGGAGGAGGAACTGCAGGCGTTGACCGCGGCCGGCATCGCGTGCGAAGTGGTGCCCGGTGTCACCGCCGCCATCGCTGCAGCGGCGCATTCGCAGCGGCCGCTGACGCGCCGCGGCACCGGCCGCAGCGTGAGCCTGACAACGGCGATGACCAGGCAGTGCGCGCTGCAGGCCGGCCACCACGCCGACACCGAGGTCTTCTACATGGCCGGCCGCCAGCTCGGCACACTGGGGCGCGCCCTGCTTCAGGCCGGCTGGCCCGCCGTCACGCCGGTGTGCGTGGTCTCGCGCGCCGGCTGGCCCGACGCCGTCGGCAGCGACCACGCGCTGCACGAACTGGCCGCGGCCGCCGTGCTGCACGCCGGCCGGGCCACGGTGGTGACGGTCGGCGCGGGCGCGCGCGCCTTGCCGCGGCCATCCGCCTGTCCTGGGCTTGAGACTGCGCAAGCCGGGCGGGCCGTCACCGCGCCTTAAAATGCGCGGTTGGTGCGGGCTGCGGCATGCCCCGCCGCCCCGTCACATTCCACCGAGCCCGTAAATGACCCACGTAGTTCTCGAATCGTGCATCCGATGCAAGTACACGGATTGCGTTGACGTCTGCCCCGTCGACTGCTTCCGCGAGGGCCCGAACATGCTCGTCATCGACCCCGACGAGTGCATCGATTGCGCGGTGTGCATCCCCGAGTGCCCCGTCAACGCCATCCTGCCCGAAGAGGACGTGCCCACCGACCAGCTGGCCTTCATCAAGCTCAACGCCGACCTGTCGCGCAACTGGCCCAGCATCACCAAGCGCAAGGCGCCGCCTGCCGACGCCGACGAGTGGAAAGACCGCAAGGACAAGCTCGACCAGCTGGCCCGCTGAAGCGCGCCCCCATGGACCAGCGCACCCACGCCGCAGCCGACACACCGCAGCCGCCAGCCGCCAAAGCGGCCGGCCCCATCGAGACCGACGCCGTCATCGTCGGCGCAGGCCCTGTCGGTCTCTTCCAGGTCTTCGAACTGGGGCTGCTCGAGATCAAGTGCCACATCATCGACTCGCTGGCCTACCCCGGCGGCCAGTGTGTCGAGCTCTACCCCGACAAGCCCATCTACGACATCCCGGCCGTGCCCGTGTGCACCGGCCAGGAACTCACCGACAAACTGCTCAGGCAGATCGAACCCTTCGGCGCCACCTTCCACCTCGGCCAGGAAGTCACCGTGGTGCGCAAGCAGGCCGACGGGCGCTTCCTCATCGAGACGAACAAGGGCACACGCTTCCTCAGCAAGACGGTGTTCATCGCCGGCGGCGTGGGTTCCTTCCAGCCGCGCACACTGAAGGTCGACGGGCTGGAGCGTTTCAACGACACCCAGCTCTTCTATCGCGTGCGCGACCCCGCGCAGTTCGCGGGCAAGAACCTCGTCATCGTCGGCGGTGGGGATTCGGCACTCGATTGGGCGCTGAACTTCGCGCAGCCCGGCCCGCACCGAGCCGGAGGCGTGATCCTGATGCACCGGCGCGACGCCTTCCGCGCCGCGCCCGCCAACGTCGCCAAGATGCGCGCGATGTGCGAAGCCTACGAGATGCAGTTCGTGGTCGGCCAGGTCACCGGCTTCGAGGAAGCCGAAGGCCGGCTGCTACGGCTGAGGTTCACCGGCGGCGACGGCGTGACGCGTGTGCTGCCGCTGGACATGCTGCTGGTCTTCCTCGGCCTGAGCCCCAAGCTCGGGCCCATCGCCGACTGGGGCCTGGGCATCGACCGCAAGCAGCTGGTGGTGGACACCGAGAAGTTCGAGACCAACATCCCGGGCATCTTCGCCGTGGGCGACATCAACATCTACCCGGGCAAGAAGAAGCTCCTCCTCTGTGGCTTCCACGAGGCCGCGCTGGCCGCGTTCGGCGCGGCGCCGTACGTTTTCCCGGAAAAGCGCATCCTGCTGCAATACACGACCACCAGCCCCAAGCTGCACAAGGTGCTGGGCGTGGAGTCGCCGGTGTTCGACTGAAGCGCCGCACCTGAATGCCGACAGCCCGCCGCGCGCGGGCTGTTTTGTTTCCGGGGTCGCCAACGCCGTTGCGCGCCGCGGCCATAATGCGGCCCGTTGACGGCTCTCGCCAGGGCCGGCGGCACTTCGCTAGGGGTGTTGGCATCGCGCATGCGATACCGACTGAGACAGTCCCTTTGAACCTGACTGAGGTAATCCTCGCGCAGGGAAGCAGCCTGAACCGCACACGTGTTTCCGCGTGCGCAGCCTCCAGTGTTTGCCAACCTGCCATCGCAAAGGCATCACGATGGCATTCCGCTCCGTTTCAAGTCCCTTCGTCCACCTTCCACCAAAGCTGCGCCAACGGCTGGCCCAAGCCGCGCTGTTGTGGGTGGCCGCCCCTGCGCTGGCGCAGACCCCACAGGCGCAGGTGATCACCGTCACCGGCCAGAGCGCCGGCAACAGCGCCAGCGTGGCGGGCTTCGGCGACCTGCCGCTGTCGCGCACGCCACTGTCGGCCAGCGTCATCAGCACCACGCAACTGCAGGACGCCGGCATAGCCAGCCTGGCCGACATCACGCGCCTTGATGCCGGCATCAGCGACGCCTACAACCCGCCCGGCTACTGGAGCCAGCTGGCCGTGCGCGGCTACACGCTGGACAACCGCTTCAACTACCGCCGCGACGGCCTGCCCATCAACGCCGAGACCGTCATCGTCCAGGCCAACAAGCAGGCGCTGGAGATCATCAAGGGAACCAGCGGCCTGCAGGCCGGCACCAGCGCCCCCGGCGGCCTGCTGAACCTGGTGGTGAAGCGGCCGCAGCGTGACGTGCGGACGGTGCGGCTGGGCTGGGAGGCAGACGGCAGCGTCGCTGCGGCGCTGGACATCGGCGACCGCAGCGACGGCGGCATGCGCACGGGCTGGCGCATCAACGCCAGCGCCGAACGTCTGGACCCGCCGATGCACAACGCACGCGGCAGCCGCCAGCTGCTGGCCGGCGCCTTCGAACTGCAGCCGGTCGAAGGCAGCCTGCTCGAAGCCGAGGTCGAGATCAGCCGCCAGAGCCAGCGCAGCACGCCGGGCTTCAGCCTGCTGGGCAGCCGACTGCCCGAAGCGCGCGAAATCGACCCGCGCACCAACCTCAACAACCAGGCCTGGAGCCTGCCGGTGGCGATGGCCGGCACCACGGCTTCGCTGCGCTACAGGCAGGCGTTAGGCGGCAGTGTCGACTTCGTCGCCCACGCCATGAGCCAGCGGCTGCGCACCGACGACCGCATCGCCTTCCCCTACGGCTGCAGCAGCGAAGATGCGTTCGACCGCTACTGCAGCGACGGCAGCTTCGACTTCTACGACTTCCGCAGCGAAGGCGAACGCCGCCACAGCCGGGCGCTTGACCTGTCGCTGCAGGGCCGGGCCCGCCTGGCAGGGCTGACGCACCGCTTCAACATCGGCGTGCTGGGCACGCGCTACACGGCGCGCTACCAGCGCCAGGCCTACAACTACGTCGGCAGCGGCAGCATCGACGGCGGGGGCGTGGTGCCTGCCGACCCCGCGCTGACGGACGAGAACACGAACCGTGACGAACGCAGTACCGAACTGCACCTGCAGGACATGGTGGACATCGGCCGCGGCATGCGCCTGTGGGCCGGCCTGCGCCACACGCGCCTGCAGCGCGACAGCGTGCGCACCGATGGTTCACGCGCCACGGCCTACACGCAAAGCTTCACGACACCCTGGCTGGCCCTGAGCCAGGCCATCGGTGACACGGGCACGGCCTACGCCAGCTGGGGCCGCGGCGTGGAAAGCGAAGTCATCCCCAATCGAGCACGGTACATCGACGCCGGGCAGGCGCTTGCGGCTTTGAAGAGCCGGCAGGTCGAGGTCGGCTACAAACATGTCAGCCGCAGCCTGGACTGGCGTGTGGCCGCCTTCGACATCGAGCGCCCCGAGTGGCGCGACATCGGCAGCTGCAGTGCCGACGACAGCTGCGAGCGTCGCGCCGACGGCTCGGCGCGGCATCGCGGCGTGGAGGCCGAAGCCGAGTGGCGTGGCAGCGCCTTGAGCCTGCGAGGCAGCGTGCTGGCGCTGCGTGCGCGGCGCGAGGGCTCGGCGGATGCCACGCTGAACGGCAAGCGGCCCACCAACGTGCCGGCCACCAGCGTGAAGCTGCAGGGCGCGTACAACCTCAGCGGCGTGCCGGGCCTGGCCGTGCTGGCCTTCGTCACGTACGAGGGCGAGCGCATGGTGCTGCCCGACAACGCGCTGGCCACACCGGGCTGGACACGCGTGGACCTGGCTGCGCGCTATACGCAGCGGCTGGGCAGCAACCAGAGTGCTGTGTGGCGCCTGGGTGTCGACAACCTGTCCGACGAGCGGGCCTGGAAGGAAGCGCCCTTCCAGTACGGCCATGCCTACCTCTACCCGCTGGCGCCACGCACGCTGCACGCGTCGGTGGGGCTGGACTTCTGATACGTCCCGACTGGGGCGCGCTGGCAGCTGGAGCACCGTTCCGCGATATACTGTAAGGCTGTATTCCCCGATAGCTCAGTTGGTAGAGCGCCGGACTGTTAATCCGTAGGTCCCTGGTTCGAGCCCAGGTCGGGGAGCCAAAAAAGCCAGTCAGATCAAGGCCTTGCAGCGATGCAAGGCCTTTTTCGTTCCCGCAAGAATATTGGAAGCTTCCAATATCCAGGTCTTCAGCGCTCATCATGGTCCGCGCAAGACAGCTGTCTTCTCCCAATGAGGAACGAGCTGAGGCAAAGGATGCTGGGCGTCGGAGAGCGGCGGATAGAAGCTCGTCTTTCGCGCTCGAGACAAACGTCCGGACGAGTGCCCAGCAGGGGCGCAGCGATCATCGACCGGGGTCGGCAATTGTCCGTTCTTGCGCCGGGTCAAGCTCGCTCGAATGCACAGAAGCTGCCAGCCGCGACCGGCAAGGCTCGGCCATGTGCTGAGGCTGGCCGTCGATTCTCGAGGATCCGCTTCACACAGACAGCGGCCTGTCACTTCCCGGCGGTTTCGGAGCGCCAGAGCCACATGAATCGGATGCCGGTCAGCGGTCGTTCGTCTGGGCCGGCAATCGACCCTGAGCCGATACCCGCTGTCGCGATTTCGCCGCCCTGAAGCTGCCGGTCGAAGGCTCGCTCAGTCATCCGGCGCCGACACCTGCGTCACCGAGTTGGTCTTACCGACAGCACCCACGCGCAACTGCTGTTGAGCATCCCGGGAGCTACGGCAGCACCCGGGCCCAGATCGCCAGCGGCCGCCCGACCGGCGGCGCGACAACGAGGGGCTTCTTCTGCGCAGCCTCCGAACCGCTTCACGTCGCTGCCAGCCACCGGCGCGGCGGCCGGCTCAGCTGCGGCCCGCGTGTCGTAAGGCCGAGACGCCCGGCCGCCGTGGGTCGCGTCAGCAACGTCGACGGGTGCCGAGCAACGCCGCCGCCCCTGCCAGCACCAGCCAAGCCGTCCCCGGAACCGGCACCGCAGCCGAAGCTTGCACCGTGCCGTTCAGCGTCACATTGTCGAAGGCCTGGCTCGGATTCCCGGCTTGCCCACCGAGGTAGTTGTAGACCCGAAACGTTACGGCGCTGGTCACGTTCTGCAGGTCCGCAGTGGTCAGCAACGCCGTGTAGTTCGTCAAGGTCGGGTAGGCTGTCGCGACGACGGCCGATAGCAGGTCGCTGGCGTAGGCGTCGACGCTCGAGCGTACCGAGAACCCGCTGCCACTGCTGCCATACGCCGCATCGAGCGAGAAGCTGTCCAGGTCGAGCGCAAAACCCGCATCGGGCGTGACAGTGAACTGGAAGTAGCTATTGACGGCGACTGCGCTCGCGACGCCGCTGGCGCCGGCGCCGGAGTTGACCGCGAGCACGTCGGCTAAAGTGAACCGCGATGCGCTCGAGCCTGCGAAATCAATCGCGGTGGCTGCAGCATTCCCCGACACGGTCGTTGCCGTGAGGGCAGCACCGGGAAAGCTGTACTGGGTGATAACCGCCGCGTGGGCGGCCGAGGCGAGCGCCAGCGACGCGAGCAGAACGGATTTAGCGGTCAGGTTGCCGACGCGGCCCCGCAAGGACAACACGCGGCTTGGGGTTGAAAGAGTTCGAATCGGCATGTGATTTCTTTCGTTGGATTCCTCATTGCACACTCTGCGGCCCCAAAAATGCCTTGGGCCACATGACGCGGTGAAGGCCGTCCTGCGGCCTGACTAGCGGCAGCAAATTTCATACCGCTGGATGCGGCAGCGGCCTGAAAGCATCGCGACTCCCTGCGCAGCTCCGGTGTTGACCGCTCGTGAGCGGGCCCCAGCCTCCATCGGAGGCCGACCCATCTGTAAAGGTTCTCGACAGCGCCCGACCCTGGCGGCACGGCGATCGTCCGGGACACGCATCACGCTTGGCGTACGGGAATCGGAACTGGGCTTGCTCCAAACCGGCCGCCCGCCAATGCCCGGTTATGGCCGGTGGCGGGTGCCCAAACAGGAGAAATCGACGCCACTTTGCTGACGATGGACTAAACCGCTCGCGCGGTAAGCGCTCCGGCCACGTATTGGTGGCCCATTGCAGTCGCGGTTCTGCGAAGTTGACGAGCGAGGCAATCCGCCTCGTTCATCGACGGAGCAGCAACCATGGACACGACCAATCGAGCGG
>JAURZK010000014.1 GCA_030653505.1 Rubrivivax sp. | reverse complement strand
CCGCGCTGTCGGTCAACCTCAACAAGGTGGCCTTGGTGCGCAACACCCGCCACCTCGGCATTCCATCGGTCACGCGCGCGGCCACGCTGTGCCTGCAGGCCGGCGCGCGCGGCATCACGGTGCATCCACGGCCCGACGAGCGCCACATCCGCGCCCACGACGTGCACGACATCGCCGCGCTGCTGAAGGACTGGCCGCAGGCCGAGTACAACATCGAGGGCAACCCCTTCCACAACCTGATGGACTTCATCCGCGCGGTGAAGCCGGACCAGGCCACCTTCGTGCCCGATAGCGTTGGCCAGTTCACGTCCGACCACGGTTGGGACATCACTGTCGACGGTGAACGCCTGCGGCCGCTGATCGCCGAATGCCACGCCCTGGGTGTGCGTGTCAGCCTGTTCATGGATGCCGAGCCCGGTGTGATGGCCGCTGCGCGTGCGGTGGGGGCCGATCGCGTCGAGCTCTACACCGAGCCCTACGCCGCAGCGCATGCGGCCGCCATGAGCGATGCCGCAGCTCATGGCAGGCCAGGGCAGGGCGCAGAACTGGCGCGCTTCGCCGCCGCGGCCGCCGCTGCGCAGGCCGCAGGCCTGGGCGTCAACGCCGGCCACGACCTGAACCGCGACAACCTCGCAGACTTCCTGCGCGCCGTGCCCGGCGTGCTCGAGGTCTCGATCGGCCACGCCCTGATCGCCGACGCGCTCGAGTTCGGCCTGGCGGAGACGGTGCGCCGTTACCGCGCCTGCATCGCAGAAGTGAACCTGGCCCCCGAGACGCCTGCGGCGTCGCCCTCCCAAGGGGGTGTGTCCGCCTTGGGGCGGCCCGGCGGCGGACGCCAGCCGTGATCTACGGCATCGGCACCGACATCTGCGACATCCGCCGCATCCAGGCCACCGTGGCCCGGCGCGGCGACCGCTTCGCCGAACGGGTGCTGGGCCCGGCCGAACTGCAGGTCTTCCACGCCCGCCGGGCGCGCGTCGAGGCGCGTGGCCTGCGCTTTCTGGCGACACGCTTTTCGGCCAAGGAAGCCTTCTCCAAGGCCATCGGCCTGGGCATACGCTGGCCGATGACCTGGAAGGCCTGCGAGATCCTCAACGAACCCAGCGGCAAGCCGGTGCTGAAGCTCTCGGGCGAACTGGCCGACTGGTTCACTGCGCGCGGGCTGGTGGCCCATGTCACCGTCACCGACGAAACCGACTACGCGGCGTCCTTCGTCGTCGTCGAAACCACGAGAGCCTCGCCATGAACCTGCATGCCCCGGTCGTGCTTGATGTCGCCGGCACGACACTGACCGCCACCGACCGCCGGCGCCTCAAGCACCCGCTGACCGGCGGCGTCGTGCTCTTCGCGCGCAATTTCGAACATCGGTTGCAGCTCACCGAACTCACCTCGGGGATCAAGCGTACGCGGCCCGACGTGCTGATCTGCGTCGACCACGAGGGCGGCCGCGTGCAGCGTTTCCGCACCGACGGCTTCACCGCGCTGCCGCCGATGCGCGCCTTGGGCGAGCAGTGGATGAAGGATGGCAAGGGCCAGCCCGGCAGCGGCGCGATGAACGCCACCGACGCTGCCGCCGCCCTGGGTTTCGTGATGGCCAGCGAACTGCGCGCCTGCGGCGTCGACCTCAGCTTCGCGCCAGTGCTCGACCTCGAACACAGCCACAGCCAGGTCATCGGCGACCGCGCCTTCCACCGCGACCCGCGTGTCGTGGCACTGCTGGCGCGCAGCATGGCGCACGGCATGCTGCGCGCCGGCATGGCGCACTGCGGCAAGCACTTCCCTGGCCACGGTTACGCCTCGGCCGACAGCCACGTCGCGGTGCCGGTGGACAAGCGCAGCCTGAATGCCATCCTGGCCGACGACGCGCGGCCCTACGAATGGCTCAGCAGCACGCTGACCGCGGTGATGCCGGCGCACGTGGTCTACGCCAGGGTCGACCACCGGCCGGCGGGTTTTTCGGACCGCTGGCTGAAGGACATCCTGCGCGGCCAGTTCGGTTTCACCGGCGCCGTGTTCACCGACGACCTCAGCATGGAAGCAGCGCGCCGCCTCGACGGCAGCGTGCTCAGCTACGGCGAAGCCGCGTTGCTGGCGCTGAACGCCGGCTGCGACCTCGCGCTGCTGTGCAACCAGTCGCTCAGCGCCGGTGGTGCGGCAGTGGACAGTCTGCTGGCCGACCTGCAGGCCGCTGCCGCCGACGGCCGCTGGCAGCCCGACCCCGACAGCGAGGCGCGCCGTATCGCGCTGCTGCCGCAGACCGCGCCGTTGCCGTGGGACGAACTGATGCACGACCCGGTCTACCAGCGCGCGCTCGAACGGCTGCCCTGAGGGGACGCACGGCCCGCGGCCTGGCCGTGAGCCATGAAAAAGGCCCCGCGAGCGGGGCCTTCGTGTTCCAGCCGTGTGCCGTTCAGGCGGCCGTGTGGTCGAAGGGCAGCTTCAGCTGCGACAGGTCCTTGCGCGTCTCCACCAGCACCAGCGGGCCCTCGTCGACCACCACCGGCGGCCGCGGTTCACGCGGCACGTGGACGGGCTGGGGCGTGGCGGCGATGGCCGCCTGGGCACTGGCCACCTTCTCGGCGTCCGAACCCACCCACTCCAGCCCGGCCTGCGCAGCCAGCGCCTGCAGCTCGGTCAAGGGCAGCACGAAAGGCTCGATGCGGGCTGCGGGGCGCGGGGCCGGGGCGGGTGCCAAGATCAGCGCCTGAACCGGCGCCTGAACCGGCGCCTGAACCGGTGCCTGAACCGGTGCCCGAACCGGCGCGTCCACCCTGGCCTGCGCCGCACGGGGCGCCGCCTCGGCTGGGGCCGGAACGTCCGTCGCGGATGCCGCTTCGGCAGCGGCGGCGAGGGGCTGCGCCTCGGGTTCGCCGGTGCCGTCGTCGTGCATCGCCGGCATCAGCGCCGCCGGGGTCGGCTCGGTGTCGCCTGCCTCACGCGGCAGGTCTTCGCGACCTTCACCACGCTGGCGGTCGCGGCCGCGGCCACCACGGCGGCGGCCGCGTTCACGTTCGCCGCCTTCGGCAGGAGCCGTGCCTTCGGCGTTGAGGGCGGGTGCAGCGGTTTCGGCCGCAGCGCTCACCGCGGCGGGCTCGGCGCCTTCTGTGGCGCCGGCTTCTTCGCCGCGCGCCTCGTCGGTGCGGCCTTCACCACGGTCGCGGCCACCGCGGCGGCGGCGGCGGCCGCGGCCATCGCGTTCACCCTCGGCCGCCGGTGTTTCGGCACCCGGCACGGCTTCGACCAGCCCTTGGGGCACGGCCACGGCTGCGGCGCCGGCCAGTTCCTCGCTGCCCTGCGGCGCGGCGCTGCGCTCGGGGCGCGGGCCGCGGCGTTCGCCATTGCGGTCGCCGCCGCGGCCTTCACCACGGCCTTCACCGCGTTCGGTGCCACGCTCGGCGTTGCGCGGGGCTCGCTCCTCGCGGGCCGCCGGTGCGCTGGTGTCGGCAACGGTCTCGGGCCGCGGGCCACGGCCACGGCCGTCCCGACTTTCGCGGCTGCCACCTTCACGCTCACCGCGGTCGCGGCCACCACGGCCGCCGCGCTCGCCACCCCGTTCACTGCCACGTTCGCCACCACGGCCACCGCGTTCACCGCGTCGGCCGTCGCGCTTCTCGGGTGTGGCCGATGCGCCGGGCAGGGCCACTGCGGCTGCCGCGGATGCTGCCACCGGCGCAGGTGCCGGGGCGGGCGAGGCGCCGAAGAGGCGGCCCACCCAGGCAAAGAAGCCACCACCGGCCGGTGCCGGGGCAGCTGCCGGCGCGCGCGGCGCCGGTGCGGCCACGGCCACGGGGGCCGGCGACGGCAGTGGTGCCGGTGTCGGTGCGGGCGGGGCCGGTTGGTCGGGCAGCACACCCTTGATCACGGGCTCCTGCTTGGCCTTGGCCTTTTCGCGGCGCGTGATACCGACCTCGTCGTCCGGCTCCTCGATCATCGTGTAGCTGGCCTGCAGGCTTTCCAGACGCGGGTCGTCGTGGCGCAGGCGTTCCAGCTTGTAGTTCGGCGTCTCGAGATGCTTGTTGGGCACCAGCAGCACGGTCACACGCTGCTTCAGTTCGATCTTCGTGATCTCGCTGCGCTTCTCGTTGAGCAGGAAGCTCGTCACTTCCACCGGCACCTGCACGTGCACGGCGGCGGTGTTCTCCTTCAGCGCCTCTTCCTGGATGATGCGCAGGATCTGCAGCGCGGAAGACTCGGTGTCGCGGATGTGGCCGGTGCCGTTGCAGCGCGGGCAGGTGATGTGGTTGCCTTCGCTCAGCGCCGGGCGCAGGCGCTGGCG
>JAURZK010000083.1 GCA_030653505.1 Rubrivivax sp. | reverse complement strand
GCACGTCGGTCGCCTTCAGGCCCTGGTTGCCCAGTTCCTTGTAGAAGGGCACGTTGCTGTCGCCGTTGATGGTGCTGACGACGGCGGTCTTCTTGCCCTCGCTGCTGAACTTCTTGATCTTGGCGATGATGCTCTGGTAGTCGGCATGACCAAAGGGGGTGTACTCCTCCATGATGTCGGCCTCGGCCACGCCCTTGCTCTCAGGAAGGCGCGCAGGATCTTGTTCGTGGTGCGCGGGTACACATAGTCGGTGCCCAGCAGCACCCAGCGCTTGGCGCTGCCGCCGTCCTTGCTCATCAGGTACTCCACCGCGGGGATGGCCTGCTGGTTGGGCGCAGCACCCGTGTAGAAGACGTTCTTGCTGAGTTCTTCGCCTTCGTACTGCACGGGGTAGAAGAGCAGGCCGTTGAGCTCTTCCACCACCGGCAGCACGCTCTTGCGCGAGACGCTGGTCCAGCAGCCGAAGATCACCGCCACCTTGTCGTTGCTGATGAGCTGGCGTGTCTTCTCGGCGAACAGCGGCCAGTTCGACGCCGGGTCGACGACCACGGCTTCGAGCTTCTTGCCGAGCAGGCCGCCCTTGGCGTTGATGGCGTCGATCTCCATCAGGATGGTGTCCTTCAGCACCGTCTCGCTGATGGCCATGGTGCCGCTCAGCGAGTGCAACACGCCGACCTTGATGGTCGCCTGCGCGAAGGCGTAGGGCGTGACGCCCATGCTGGCCGCGGCCAGGGCCGTGGCGACGAGGGTCTTGCCGACGTGGCGGCGGGTGGGGTGGGTCATGGCTTCTCGCTCCTGTGGGGCCGGTTTGTCCGGCAATGCTTTGCAGGCTAGGGCCACAGGGCGACACGGGCCATACGCCGTCCGGCGTACGGGTGGGCAGGAAAACGACGCGGCGCTTCTACACTGCGGTCTTGACGACTCGCCCCGTGCCGCGACGCACGCCGATCGAGATGACCGCCCTGCGCGCCGTTCCCCGCCTTGCCGCCTGCACCCTGGTGCTGCTGTGTGCGGCTGCGGTCCAGGCACAGCTGCCGTCGCTGGATGACCTGCCCGCGCCGCGCACGCCGCCGCCCGAACGTGGCCCGGTGGTGCCGGCGCAGGTGGAGCGATGGCGCCAGGAGGCCAAGGCCTACGAACACGGCGACGGCCTGCCGCGCGACCCGGTGCACGCCGCCGAGCTCTACTGCCGTGCAGCGCGTCACGGCGACGCCGAGGCGCAATACAGCCTGGCCTGGATGCTGACGAATTCACGCGGCATCCTGCGCGACGAGGCGCAGGCCGCGCACCTCTTCTCGGCCGCGGCAGAACAGGGCATGGTGCAGGCGCAGAACATGCTGGCACGCATGGGCACGCCGCAGGGCCCGCCGCCGGCCTGCCTGCGCCCGCCCGAAGGCGACGTGCTGTCTGCGCCCCCACCCGTGCAGGCCGCGGCGGCGCGGCCCGCCGTGCGCCTGCCGCCGCCCCCGCCGCCGCCGAATGCACCGGAACCCATCGTACGTTTCGTGAACCTGCTGGCGCCCGACTACGGCCTGCAGCCGCACCTCGTGCTGGCCATCATGGCCACCGAGTCGAACTTCAACCCCAACGCGGTGTCGCCCAAGGACGCGCACGGGCTGATGCAGCTGATCCCCGGCACCGCGGCACGCTTCGGCGTGCGCAACATCCGCGACGCGGCGCAGAACATCCGCGGCGGCATGGCCTACCTGCGCTGGCTGATGGCCTACTTCGAAGGCGACCTTCGCCTGGTGGCGGCGGCCTACAACGCCGGTGAACGCGCGGTGGAGCGCTATCGCGGCGTGCCGCCGTATGCCGAGACGCGCCTGTACGTGCTGAAGATCCTGGCCGCCGTGGCCGGGCAGGCCAAGCACCCCTTCGACGCCACCGCCACGCCGCCTTCACCGGTGCTGCCGCTGATGCGCAGCAGCACCACCGGCGGGCGGCCCGGCGGCTGATGCGGCCAGCGCCCCGCGGCGCGGCTCAGCCGCCACGGCCGCTGCCGCAGCCGGCGAGCGCTTCGGCCTCGGCAGGCAGCGGGTGCTGCAGCGCGCCGGTCTCCGGGTCGAAGCCGGCTTCCTGCATGCTCTGCACCAAACCGGCGTCCATGCTCTGCGCGTGCATCGGAAACCACTCGGCCAGCGCCGGCACCAGCGCATGGACTACCTCGACATCGGCTTCGTCACGCAAGCGCCGGTGCACCTCGCGCACCAGTTCCAGCACCTGCGCGTGCTGCAGGCTGTGGCAGTTCTGCGCCGCGAAGCCGACACGCCGCATCCAGTCGTCTTCCTGGGCGAAGTGGGCTTCGGTGTGTTGCACGAAACGATCGAGCGCCTGTTCCAGCGGCAAGCTCTCGCCTTGCAGCGCCACTTCGACGGCGTTCAGCAGGTCGACGAACTCGCGGTGCGTGTCGTCCATGCGCGGCTGTTGCAGCGCCAGGGCATCGTTCCAGGTCAGGGCGGCCATCTCGGGTGTGCTCCTCATGCAGGCCGCGCATTCTGCCCATGGCGCTGCGGCCTGTCCTTGCCGCGCGTCAAGGCCCTCGGCCGCGGCCGCGGGCGCCGCGCGGTGCTGAGCGCACGCTTCGACATCGCGGCGCTGCGCCCGCCCGCAGCCTTGCCGGCCGGGCAGGTGCGGCACCCGGCGCAGGACCACCCCGGCTGGCCCGCGCTGCACCGCTGGTGCCTGGACGGTGCCGGCCCCGGCACGCGATCCTTCTGGTCGCCGGCCAGTGCACCGACTATCGGCTTGCGTTTCGCCGTCGCCACGCTGGTCGGCGCCGACATCGCGACTCAGCGCGCGCTGTCGCAGGCGCTGTGCCTGGAACGCGATGGCAGCCTGCAGATGCAGGCCTGCCACACGTGGGGCCGGCTGCAAGTGCGCGGCGCCACGAAACTGCACGATGCGATGTGGTGGCGTGCCAGGCAGCCTACCGACGCCTGGGACTGCGGTTATGTGATCGACACACCCGGCGGCCTGCAGGCGCTGGCGCGCTTCGTGCCGCGCCGCGCGACGCTGATGGTGGCCGACGGCCTGCCCCCACAGGCGTTGGCCACCGTCGCTGCCGGGCTGCAGGCGCGGCAGGCACAGTTCACGCATGCGGTGAGGCTGCTCGCCATCGGCGCCAGAACCATGACGGAGGGGCTGGCGGCGACGACGATCACGGTGGCAACCCCAGCCTGCTGAAGCGCTGCTGCGGCGGGTAGCTCAGGCTGGCGCCAGTTCGCGCACCCGCTGCAGCGCCATCGCCGCCGCCGCGGTGCGCGTCTCCACGCCCAGCTTCTCGTAGACACGCTCCAGGTGTTTCTTCACCGTCGCCGGGCTGCTGCCCAGGATGTCGCCGATGTCGCGGTTGGTCTTGCCCTTGGCCACCCAGTACAGCACCTCGCTTTCGCGCAGCGTCAGGCCGAAGGCCAGCATCGTGGCCTGCACGGTGGCGGCGTCGCTGACCTCGCGCAGCACGACCAGCCAGTCGTCGTCGACCGTGCGGCCCTGCAGCGTGCACACCAGGTGGCGGCCGCCACGCGGGCCGGGCTGGGTCGCTGACAGCGGACGAACCTCGCGACCACCGGCCGTGAGCCCACCCTCGTCGCGCCCCGCGGCTGCGGCCAGCAGCCACTGCAGCAGTTCGGCTGGCACCTCTTCAGGCATGCTTTCGAAGTAACTCGGCAGCCAGCGCCGCGCCAGCGGCGTTTGCCACACCAGCCGCGCGCCTTGCGGCCCCAGCCGCACCGCGATCGTCGCGTGGCCGTAGGCGTCGAGCGCGTTGCGTGCCTGGCGCGCCTGGCGCGCGGCCTGCATGTGCGCGGCCATGCGCGCCAGCACCTCGGGCGCGCGGATGGGCTTGGTGACGTAGTCGACGCCGCCGGCGTCGAAGGCCGCGAGCACGTGTTCGGTTTCGGTCAGCCCGGTCATGAAGACGATGGGGATGTGCGCCGTCTCGGGCCCGGCCTTGAGCCGGCGCGCGACCTCGAAACCGTCGATGCCGGGCATCACGGCGTCGAGCAGCACGATGTCGGGGTCGGCCTGTGCCGCGCGCTGCAGCGCGCTGGCGCCGTCGGTGGCCACCAGCACGGTGTAGCCGGCAGCGTCGAGCGCGTCGTGCAGCACGGCCAGGTTGTCGGGCACGTCGTCGACGATGAGCACCAGGCCAGCGCTGCGGCTGTTGTCGGGCAGGCCCGGAGCACCGATGCCCAGGGCAGGCAGGGGCAGCGGGGCGGCTCGGGTGGGCAGGGGAGTGTTCACTCAGGTCACCTCGGGTCTGGCAAGGGCGGCCTCGATCAGCGGGGCCATGCGGTGGAACTCGAAGCTCTGCGCAAGCGCGCACAGCGGCGCCAGCCAGGGCGCGCATTCAGGGCGTTCGGCCTCGATCTGCGCCAGCAGGCGCTGCACGCCACGGGGGTAGCCCAGGCGCACCATGTCCTGCAGCGCCTGCAGCTGCGCGTACGTCGGTTGCGGGCCGTCGGCGGCAGGCCGGGCCGCCGCCGGCGTGACGGGCACCGACGAGGCGTGCCATTGCAGCGCCAGCCGGCTGCCCAGCCAGTCCAGCAGTTCGTCCAGGCGTACCGGCTTGGTGATGAAGTCGGCGGGTGTGATGCCGACGTCGTTGTCCAGTGCCTTGTCGAAGGCGTTGGCCGAGACGATGGCCACCGGCGCTGCGCTCAGGGCCTGCGCGCGCAGGCTGCGGATGGTCTCCCAGCCGTCGATGCCGGGCATCGCCAGGTCCATCAGGATGGCGTCGAGCCGCGGCGGCGCGGCGGCGTCGGCGCCGTCTGCCGTTGCGGCAAGCCCGAGCGCACGCGCTTCCTGCAGCAGCGCCAGTGCGGCATGGCCCGAGCCAGCTTCCAACACGTCGAAGCCCAGCGCCTGCAGGCGGCGCGCGAGCAGCGTGCGGTCGACCTCTTCGTTGTCGACCACCAGCAAGCGCCGGCGCGGGCCGGCGTAGCCCCCTCGCGGCGGCGGTGCATGCGGCACGGGCACGCCGTGCAGCGCGGGCAGGAAGAGGCGCACGCGGAACACCGTGCCGCGGCCCGGGGTGGTGTTCACCGTCATCTCGCCGCCCATCAGGTCGGTCAGCATCTTGGCGATGGTCAGGCCCAGGCCCGTGCCGCCCGCAGTGCTGCCGGCGGCGTGCGCTCCGCGCGAGAAGGGCTCGAAGATGCGTTCCAGGTCGGCCGCGGCGATGCCCGGCCCGGTGTCCTCGATCTCGAACACCGCCATCTCGCGCACGTGAGCGCAACGGAAGGCCACGCGCCCGGCCTGCGTGAACTTCACCGCGTTGCCCAGCACGTTGATGAGGATCTGCGTCAGCCGCCGTTCGTCGGCACGCACGAACTCGGGTGCAGCGTTGATGTCGTGTTCGAAGTGCAGGCCCTTGGCGCAGGCCTGGAGTTCGAACAGCTGCACGATCTGCTGCAGCGCCTGGCGCAGCCGCATCGGCTTGGGGTCGAGCGTGAGCTTGCCGCCTTCGATGCGAGCGATGTCCAGCGTGCCTTCGATGAGCCCCAGCAGGTGCTCGCCGCCGCGCCGAATCACACCCACCGCCTGCTTGCGGTGAACAGGCAGCGTGGGGTCTTCGTCGAGCAGCTGCGCGTAGCCCAGGATGCTGTTCAGCGGCGTGCGCAGCTCGTGGCTGATGGCCGAGATGTAGCGCGTCTTGGCCTGGTTGGCGGCCTCGGCCGAACTTCGCGCAGACTCGGCCGCGAGCTTGGCGCGCTGCAGTTCATCGTCGGTGCGGCGGTGCGACTGGATCTCGTGCACCAGCGCCTCGGTCTGCCGGTTGCTCTCTTCCTGCGCCACGCGGCGGCTGATCTGCGTCAGCACCAGCCACCAGCCGATGACGCCGCCCAGGAGCAGCAGCGCGCAATAGGCCTTGATGAAGCCGGCGCGCAGCGCCGGCGCCAGCAGCGTGGCGCCTTCGCCGAGCTGGCGCAGTTCGGCCTCGTACAGCAGGTAGAGCAGCCCGGCCAGCGCGGGGGCCACTGCGGCCATCAGCAGCAGGTAGCGCAACAGGCCGGTGTCGAGCTGTGGCCACCAGCTGCGCGGCATCAGCCGGCGCAGCAGGCTGGCCAGCTGCTCGGGCGCACGCGCTGCGGCGGGCTTGCACAGGTCGTGGCAGCGCGCATCCAGGCTGCAGCACAGGCTGCAGATGGGCCCGCCATAGGCCGGGCAGGCGGCCATGTCCTCGCCTTCGTAGTTGCGCTCGCAGATGACGCAGCGGCGCTGCGCCTTCAGCCCCGCGTTGCCGCCAAGGTAGCTGCCTGCCGCGTCGTCCGTCGCCGGTGCGCTGCGCGCGAGGAAGTAGCGCCCTTGCGTCGCCCAGGCGATCAAGGGCGCGGTGACGAAGGCCACGGCCATCGCGATGACGGCCGAGAAGGCCTGCGCCATCGGCCCGAAGGCGCCCAGGTAGGCGGCCATCGACAGCACCGACGCCGCGCCCATCGCGCCCACGCCCACCGGGTTGATGTCGTAGAGGTGGGCGCGCTTGAACTCGATGCCCTTGGGCGACAAGCCCAGGGGCTTGTTGACGACCAGGTCGGCCACCACGGCCATGATCCAGCTGATGGCGATGTTGCTGTACAGGCCGAGCACGCCGCCGATGGCCTGGAAGACCTCCAGCTCCATCAGCATCAGCGCGATCAGCGTGTTGAACACCATCCACACCACGCGCCCGGGATGGCTGTGCGTGACACGGGCGAAGAAGTTGCTCCAGGCCAGACTGCCGGCATAGGCATTCGTGACGTTGATCTTGAGCTGACTGACGATGACGAACAGCGCCGTGGCCGCCACCGCCCAGCCGTAGTCGGCGAAGACGAGTTCCCAGGCCGCCAGGTACATCTGGTTGGGGTCGACGGCACGATCGGCGGGCACCGCCATCTTCAGCGCCAGCAGCGCCAGCAGCGCACCGCCCAGCATCTTCAGCACACCCGGCACCACCCAGCCCGGGCCGCCGAGCAGCACGCCGCCCCACCAACGCCAGCGATTGGCACGCGTCTTCTCGGGCATGAAGCGCAGGTAGTCGACCTGCTCGCCCATCTGCGTGATGAGCGCCACGCCCACCGTCAGTGCGCCGCCGAAGAGCAGCGGGTCGAAGGCGCCACCCTGCCCGCTTTCGCCGGCATACGCGCGCAGTTCGGCCACCAGCGTGGGGTGGGCGTTGAAGACGTAGACGTAGGGCAGCACCAGCAGCACCAGCCACAGCGGCTGCGTCCACACCTGCAACTGGCTCACCGCGGTGACGCCGTGGGTGACGAGCGGGATGACGACCAGCGCGCAGAGCAGGTAGCCCCAGGCCGGCGGGATGTCGAAGGCGAGCTCCAGCGCGTAGGCCCTGATGGCCGCCTCGAGCGCGAAGAAGATGAAGGTGAAGCTGGCGTAGACCAGGCTGGTGACGGTGCTGCCGATGTAGCCGAAACCGGCGCCGCGGGTCAGCAGGTCCATGTCCAGGCCGTGGCGCGCGGCGTAGACGCTGATGGGCAGGCCGGCGGCGAAGATGATCACCGCCGTGGCCACGATGGCCCAGAAGGCATTCACGAAGCCGAACTGCAGCAGCAACGTGGCGCCCAGCGCCTCCAACACCAGGAATGACGCCGCACCGCCGAGCGCGGTGTTGGCCACGCGCCAGGTGCTCCACTTGCGGAAGCTGCGAGGCGTGAAGCGCAGCGCATAGTCTTCCAGCGTCTCGCTGGCGACCCAGGCGTTGTAGTCGCGCCGCACCTTGATGACACGTTGCTGTGGCACAGGCGCGTCGCTCCCGGGTCGGGGTTCGTGTGACGGGGGCGCGGTGACGCTGGACATGGCTGCGCCACGAAACGCAGGATGCGGGCCAGCCGCGGCCCGTGCCGCCGGCGCCAGGCCGGCCGGGCTGGTTACATTGGCACCCCATGTGCTGAAGGGATGCCCATGGACCTGACCCCACGCGTTCGGCCGGCATTTGCGGCCGCACGCGCAGACTGAAAGCGAAGCGCTATGGATTTGACCCCGCGTGAAAAGGACAAGCTGCTGCTCTTCACCGCCGGCCTGCTGGCCGAACGCCGCAAGGCGCGCGGGCTGAAGCTGAACGTGCCCGAGAGCATCGCGCTGATCAGCTGCGCCATCCTGGAGGGCGCGCGCGACGGCAAGACCGTGGCTCAGCTGATGAGCGAGGGCAAGAACGTGCTCGGCCGCGACGACGTGATGGACGGTGTGCCCGAGATCGTCAGCGAGATCCAGGTCGAAGCCACCTTCCCCGACGGCACCAAATTGGTGACCGTGCACCAACCTATAGCGTGAGCCCCCAAGCTCGCTATCGCTCGCTACCCCCCAAGGGGGCCGTCCGCCAGCGGCCCGGCAGAGCCGGTTCCGCGGCGGGAAGCTTGGTCACGTGCCAAGCACGTTGCTCAATGAGGATGCCCAGATGATTCCCGGTGAACTGCTGATCGACGAGGGTGAACACGAACTCAACCCCGGCCGCGCGAAGACGACGATCATCGTGGCCAACAGCGGCGACCGGCCCATCCAGGTGGGCTCGCACTACCACTTCGCCGAGACCAACGCGGCGCTGCTCTTCGACCGCCAAGCCGCCAAGGGCATGCGGCTGAACATCGCCAGCGGCACCGCGGTGCGCTTCGAGCCCGGGCAGGAACGCACGGTGGCGCTGGTGGCCTACGGCGGCAAGCGCCAGGTGTGGGGCTTCCGCGGCCTGACGAACGGGGGCGTGTGATGAGCAGAACCATCGGACGGCGCGCCTACGCCGAGATGTACGGCCCCACGGTCGGCGACCGCGTGCGCCTGGCCGACACCGGGCTCGTCGTCGAGGTCGAACACGACTTCACGCTCAACGCCGGCGGTTACGGTGAAGAGGTGAAGTTCGGCGGCGGCAAGACCATCCGCGACGGCATGGGCCAAAGCCAGGTCGTCAACGGCCCCGGCCACCACGAGGCGCACGACCTCGTCATCACCAACGCGCTGATCATCGACCACTGGGGCATCGTGAAGGCCGACATCGGCATCAAGGGCTGCCGCATCGCCGCCATCGGCAAGGCCGGCAACCCCGACGTGCAGCCCGGAGTGGACATCATCATCGGCCCGGGCACCGAGATCCTGGCCGGCGAGGGCATGATCGTCACCGCCGGTGGCATCGACTGCCACATCCACTTCATCTGCCCGCAGCTGATCGACGAAGCCCTGACCAGCGGCATCACGACGATGCTGGGCGGCGGCACCGGCCCGGCCACCGGCACCTTCGCCACCACCTGCACACCCGGCCCCGAGAACATCCACCGCATGCTGATGGCCGCCGAGGCCTTCCCGATGAACCTGGGTTTCATGGGCAAGGGCAACGCCGCGCGGCCCGACGCGCTGAGCCAGCAGGTCGCCGCCGGCGCCATCGGCCTGAAGCTGCACGAGGACTGGGGCACGACGCCGGCGGCAATCTCGAACTGCCTGGACATTGCGGAGGTCACCGACACGCAGGTCTCGATCCACAGCGACACGTTGAACGAAAGCGGCTTCGTCGAGGACACCATCGCGGCCACGCGCGGCAGGACACTCTGCGCCTTCCACACCGAAGGCGCTGGCGGCGGCCACGCCCCTGACATCCTGAAGGTGGTGGGCGAGGCGAACTTCCTGCCCAGCAGCACCAACCCGACCATGCCCTACACCGCCAACACGGTGGACGAGCACCTGGACATGCTGATGGTCTGCCATCACCTGGACGCGTCCATCGCCGAGGACCTGGCGTTCGCCGAGAGCCGCATCCGCCGCGAGACCATCGCCGCCGAGGACGTGCTGCACGATCTGGGCGCGATCAGCATGATGTCGTCGGACAGCCAGGCCATGGGGCGTGTGGGCGAAGTCATCATCCGCACCTGGCAGACGGCACACAAGATGAAGGGCCAGCGCGGCACGCTGCCCGAAGACAACGCGCGTCACGACAACTTCCGCGTCAAGCGCTACATCGCCAAGTACACGATCAACCCGGCGCTGGCCAACGGCATCGCTCACGAAGTCGGCAGCATCGAGGTGGGTAAGTGGGCCGACCTCGTGCTCTGGCGACCGGCGTTCTTCGGCGTCAAGCCCAGCCTGATCCTGAAAGGCGGCTTCATCGCCTCGGCGCTGATGGGCGACGCCAACGCCTCGATCCCGACGCCGCAGCCGGTGCACTACCGGCCGATGTTCGGCAGCTTCGGGCGTGTGCTGCAGGCCACGTCGCTGACTTTCATGAGCCAGAGCGCCATCGCCAGCGACATGGGCGACCAGCTCGGCCTGCGCAAGCGGCTGGCGGCGGTGAAGGGCTGCCGGCAAGTCAGGAAGACCGACATGGTGCACAACGCCTACCTGCCGACGATGGAGATCGACGCCCAGACCTACCGCGTGCGCGCCGATGGGCAGTTGCTGACCTGCGACCCGGCCACGGTGCTGCCGCTGGCGCAGCGGTACTTCCTGTTCTGACCGGGAGCGGCGTCAGCGCAGCTGAAGGTGACGGCGCAGCCAGGCGGCGAAGTGGGCTTCATCCAGCACGCCAGCGGCCGCATCGAGCATCGTGACCGTTGCCTCAGCCTGCGTGGTGACGAGGCGGTGGCCGTTGAGGCCGAGGAACATACCCACCGCAAGAAAGGCCACGCGCTTGTTGCCGTCGACGAAGGGATGGTTCTTCGCCAACCCCACGCCGTAGGCCGCAGCCAGCTCCGCGACATCGGGCTCACCATAGGCGGCAAGGTTCATCGGCCGCGCCAGGGCGGACTCGAACAAGCCTTCGTCGCGCAGTCCTGGTGCGCCGCCGTGCTCGGCAATGCTCTCGTCGTGCAGCAGTTCCAGGGCCTGCCGCGACACCCAGCGCCAGCTCACTTGGCGAGCTGGTGGAAGGTGTCCCGGTACTCGCGCATGAATTCGCGGCCGGCCTTCAGCTGTTCGTCCAGTGCCGGGTCGTAGGGCGTGAGCGTCACGCCATTGGCCGCGTCGGTCACGAACACCGTGTCACCCTTCTCCAGCTTCAGCCGCGCCAGCACCTCCTTGGGCAGGATGACGCCGACGGAATTGCCGATCTGGGTAAGCTTGAGCGTGGTCATGATAGGCCTTCCGTTATAACAGACGTTATACTAGCCCGACCATCCCGACCCCGCAAGCCCGCCACCCGAAGGCCATCCGCCATGCTCACCGTCAACAAGCTCATCGCCCAGGGCCGCGGCCTGGCGCCCGCGCTGCGCAAGCGCGCCAACAGCGTCGAACTGGGCTGGGACACGCGCCAGAAGAGCCGTTTCGACGCCGTCGATTCCACAGGCCGACAGCTCGCCGTGTTCCTGCCGCGCGGCACCATGGTGCGCGGCGGCGACATGCTGGTGGTGGAAGACGGCTCGCTGGTGGAGGTGAAAGCCGCACCACAGCCCGTGCTGGTGGTGCGCGCCAGCGCCGAACACGGCAGCCCGCTCGACCTCATGCGCGCCACCTACCACCTGGCCAACCGCCATGTGGCGCTGGAGATTGCCGCTGACCACCTGAAGCTCGAACCCGACCACGTACTGGCCGAGATGCTGACAGCGATGCACCTGACGGTGACCGAGGAACAGCAGGCCTTCGAGCCCGAGGGCGGCGCCTACGCCGCCTCGCACGGGCACGGTCATGCACCCGGCCACGAACATGGTCACGCCCGTGACCATGAACATGACAAGGGTCACGCGCGCGATCACGGCACCAGCCATGACCACGCCCACGCCGCGCCAGCGCCGGCGCGCGGCAAACCCGTGCCGGTGAGCGTGGCCGCCGTGCCCGCGCCACACGTGCACGGCCCCGGCTGCGGCCATGACCACGGCGACCACAAGCACTGAGGCTGGGCGTGAGGCTCCGGAAGGAGCCGAACGCCTGCCGAAGGCCCTGACGCGATTTCACGCGTGAGGGCTGAAGCCCCAGCGGCGGCCGGCCCCGGCGCCACCACGCCGCCGGCCACGCTGCTGCAGCTGATGTGGCTGGCCTCGCCGGCCTTGCCGGTGGGCGGTTTCAGCTACTCAGAAGGCCTGGAAGCGGCCGTCGAAGGCAAGCTCGTGACGGACGAGGCGCAGGCCTCTGACTGGTTGTCGGGCCAGCTGCAGCTGACGCTGGCGCGCAGCGACCTGCCGGCACTGGCCCAGGCCCATGCTGCCTGGCTGGCGCACGAGACCGCCCAGGCGCAGGCCGTCAACACCTGGCTGCGCTGCACGCGCGAAAGCGCCGAGTTCCGAGCCCAGGCCGAGCAGATGGGCCGTTCGATGCTCGACTGGCTGAGGAACGGCCCCAACGCCACCGACCCGCGACTGGCCGCCCTGGCGACGCTGCCACCCGCCCCGCTGTGGCCCACCGCGTTTGCGCTCGCCGCCGTGCTGGCCGGCGCCACGCCGCGCGACACGCTGCTGGCCTTCGCCTGGGGCTGGGCAGAGAACATGGCACAGGCGGCGATGAAGGCCGTGCCTCTGGGGCAGGCCGCGGCGCAGCGTGTGCTCTCGCGCCTTGCCGCAGAACTGCCCGCCGTCGTCGACCAGGCGCTGTCCCTGCCAGCCGAAGGCCGCCAGGCCTACGCGCCCATGCTGGCCATCCTGAGCGCTCAGCACGAAACGCAATACTCGCGCCTGTTCCGTTCCTGAGACCACCTGCGCCGGACACGAAGGCTTGCACGCTTCGTGCATCATGCCCCGCATGAACACGAAGCTGCATGTCATCCCCGGCCGGACCAAGAAGCTGCCCCCCTTGCGCGTGGGTGTCGGCGGCCCGGTGGGCTCGGGCAAGACGACGCTGGTGGAGATGCTCTGCAAGGCGATGCGCGAGCGCTGGGACATCGTCGTCGTCACCAACGACATCTACACCAAGGAAGACCAGCGGCTGCTCACCGTGGCCGGCGCGCTGGCCCCCGAACGCATCGTCGGCGTCGAGACCGGCGGCTGCCCGCACACCGCCATCCGCGAAGACGCATCGATCAACCTCGAGGCGGTGGACCGCCTGCTCGAACGGTTCCCCGACGCCGACATCGTCTTCATCGAGAGCGGCGGCGACAACCTGGCCGCCACCTTCAGCCCCGAACTGTCGGACCTGACGATCTACGTCATCGACGTCGCGGCCGGCGAGAAGATCCCGCGCAAGGGCGGCCCCGGCATCACGAAGAGCGACCTCTTCGTCATCAACAAGACCGACCTGGCGCCGCATGTCGGCGCCAGCCTCGAGGTGATGGAAACCGACACGCAGCGCATGCGTCCCGACCACGCCGGCCGGCGACCTTACGTGATGAGCAACCTGCGCACGCAGCAGGGGCTGGCCGAGGTGGTGCGTTTCATCGAGACACGCGGCCTTCTGGCGGCCTGAAAAACCGCCCGCAGGCTGCGCCAACGCACGGAAGGCGGTGCGGGCACGGCCTAAGATGGAACTCTGGGCCCTCGCGCCCGAACCCGAATCCCACTACTGGAGGTCAACACCATGGGTCTGATGTCATTCTTCAAGGAAGCCGGCGAAAAGCTCTTCGGCACCGGCAAGGCCGCCGCCGCAACCCCGGCCGCCAGCGCATCGCCCGAGCAGGTGGCGGCGCTGAACCAGACCGCCGGCAAGGCCATCGCCGACTACGTCGTCGCGCAGGGGCTGAAGGTCGACGCGCTCGACGTGCGCTTCGACGGCGCCACGTCCACCGTCACCGTCGCAGGCGTGGTCGCCGACCAGGCGACCAAGGAAAAGGTGCTGCTGTGCTGCGGCAACGTGGCCGGCGTGGCCGGGGTCAACGACATGCTGACGGTGACCACCCCCGAGCCCGAGGCGAAGTGGCACACCGTGGTGGCGGGCGACAACCTGTCGAAGATCGCCAAGCAGTTCTACGGCGACGCCAACAAGTACCCGGCGATCTTCGAGGCCAACAAGCCCATGCTGAAGCACCCCGACAAGATCTATCCGGGGCAGATGCTGCGCATTCCGCCGCTGGCCTGAAGCTCAGCGCCGGCGCGCGTGGCGGGTAGAGTGCCTGCGTGAGCAAACTCTACTTTCGCTACGCCGCGATGAACGCCGGCAAGAGCACCGCGCTGCTGCAGGCGGCGCACAACTACGAAGAGCGCGGCATGAAGGTGCGGCTCTTCACCGCCGCCCACGACGACCGCGCCGGCCACGGCATCATCGGTTCGCGGCTGGGGCTGCAGCGGCAGGTCGAGACCTTCGGCCCGCAGACGGTGTTCGACGCCGGCTGGCTGGGCGCGGGCTGGGCCTGCGTGCTGATCGACGAAGCCCAGTTCCTGAACCCCGGGCAGGTGCGTCAGCTGCACCGCTTGGCGCATGCTGCCCACCTGCCGGTGATCTGCTACGGCCTGCGCAGCGACTTCCGCGGCGAGGCCTTCGCCGGCGCCGCCGCACTGTTGACACTGGCCGACGACCTGGAAGAGATGAAGACCATCTGCGCCTGCGCACGCAAGGCCAGCATGAACCTGCGAGTCGACGACCAGGGGCGGCGCGTCAAGGAAGGTGAACAGGTCGTCATCGGCGGCAACGAGCGCTACCGCGCCGTGTGCCCCTCGTGCTTCTACAGCGAGGCCGACGACCCCGTCGACGCGCCCGGCCTCTTCGGCTGATGCGGTGACGCTGGCAGCGGCGCAGGCGGCTTCAGCCCTCACGCGTGCAATCGCGCTCGGGCATTCGTCGGCCGTTCGGGTCCCTCCGGACCCTCACGTGCTGACTCAGCGCCGCGTCGCCAGCCAGATGCTGGGCAGGATCAGCGCGGCACCGACGAGGTGGTAGACCTGCGGCACCTCGCCCAGCAGCACCCAGGCCAGCAACGCGCCGTAGACCGGTGCCAGGTAGAGCATCAGCGAGGTGCGCGAAGCCCCGAGTTCGCGCTGGATGTAGGCGTGCGCGGCATAGGACAGCGCCCCCGGCAGCAGCGCCGCCACCACCACCAGCCCGAGCGCCTCTGCGCCCAGTGGCGGGCCAGGCGCAAGCCACGCCTCCAGCGCCGTGAAGGGCAGCAACAGCACCAGCCCGCCGGCGATGATGGCGAGCAACCGCTCGGCCGGCGTCAGGCGTGACGGCCAGTACCGCAGCAGCACCGAATACGCTGTCCACGCGACGGCGCAGGCGACGATCCAGCCGTCACCCACCGTGAAGCGCACCGCCAGCAGGTTCAGCGGCTGGCCCTTGGCGATGACGAAAAGCACGCCCAGCAAGGCCAGCGTACCGCCGAGCTTCTGTGCCACGGACAACCTCTCGTGCAGCAAGCGTGTGCTGAGCACCGCGATGGCCACCGGCGTTGCCGCGTAGATGAGCGCGATGTTGGTCGAGGTCGTCGTCTGCCCGCCGAGGTAAACCCAGGCGCCGCAGATCCACATGCCCAGGGCGCCCAGCACCAGCAGCTGTTTCCATTCGCTGCGCCAGGCGGCGCGCTGGGCGAGCAACCCCCGCCCCACGAAGGGCAGCAGGATCATCCCTGCGAGCAGCCAGCGCCCGCTGGCCAGCAGGTGCGGCGCAATGACCCCTTCGGCGGCGCGCGCGATGACGTAGTTCGACGACCATAGCGCCGGCACCACCCACAGCAGCGCCGGCGCCCAGCGCGCGGCGCGGCCCTGCGGCGTCACGTTCACGCGCTCAGCCGCGCTGCGCCATGGCCTGGCCCAGGCTTACCGCGCCGCCCGGCGCCCAGTCCGGGTTGAAGCGCAGCGGGCCCGCTGGAAACAGCAACACCACGGTGGACCCGAGCAGGAAGCGCCCCATCTCGGCGCCCTGCGCCAATTGGACGTCCTGATCGCCATAGCGCCAGTCACGCACCACACCCGGCCGCGGCGGGTTCACGACACCGTGCCACACGGTGGCCATGCTGCCGACGATGGTGGCACCCACGAGCACGTTGACCCAGACGCCGTGCGGGCCGTCGAACACACACACCACACGTTCGTTGCGCGCAAACAGCCCCGGCACGCCACGCGCGGTGGCCGGATTGACGCTGAACAGTTCGCCCGGCACGTGCGTCATGCGCAGCAGCCGGCCGGCGCAGGGCATGTGGATGCGGTGGTAGTCCTTCGGGCTGAGGTAGAGGGTCGCGAAGTGGCCGCCGTGGAAGTGCGCGGCCAGCGCACTGTCGCCGCCGAGCAGTGCGGTCGCGGTGTAGTCATGACCCTTGGCCTGGAAGATGCGGTCGCCGTCGATGGCGCCGAACTGGCTGATCGCGCCGTCCACCGGGCACACCAGGTCGGCAGCGGCCAGCGGCCGCACGCCGGGCTTCAGTTCACGGGTGAAGAACTCGTTGAAGCTGGTGTAGGCGCCCGGGTCGGTGTTGGCGGCCTCGGCCATGTTCACGCCATAGCGGCCGATGAACCAGCGGATGTTCAGTGTCGTCAGCGCACCCAGGCGAGCGCCCGCGACGACGCCGGCAAAGCGCGTCAGCGCCTGCTGCGGCAGCAGGTGCTGCGCGGCCACCGCCAGGCGTTCTGACAGCGGCCGCGCATCGGCCCGGTGCGTGGCACTCACCGCCATGCAGGGACTTCGCGCAGCGCCTTCACCGCGCCGGCACCCACACCGGCACCGAAACGCCTGGCCAGGCGCTCGGCAACGTTCGGGCGCGGTGTGTAGTCGACGATCGTCTCGGCCTTGACGATCTCGCGCGCCACGTAGTCGAGGTTGCCCACCGCGTCGGCGAGACCCAGCCTGACGGCGTCGTCGCCGTTCCAGAACAGGCCCGAAAAGGTCTCTGGCGTCTCCTTCAGCCTCTCGCCGCGACCCTGCTTGACGACGGCGATGAACTGGGCGTGCACCTGCTCGATCATGGCCTGGGCCAGCGCGGTCTGCTGCGCGTTGGGCGGGCTGAAGGGGTCGAGCATGGACTTGTTCTCGCCGGCGACGAGCAGCCGGCGCTCGACACCCAGCTTGTCCATCAGCCCGGTGAAGCCGAAGCCGTCCATCAGCACGCCGATGCTGCCCACGATGCTGGCCTTGTCGACGTAGATCTCGTCGGCGGCCACGGCGATGTAGTAGGCGCCCGAGGCGCACATCTCCTCGACCACCGCATAGACCTTCTTGTTGTGCTTGGCCTTCAGGCGGCGGATCTCGTCGTTGACGATGCCGCTCTGCACCGGGCTGCCGCCTGGCGAATTGATGCGCAGCACCACCGCCTGCGCACCCGCGTCCTCGAAGGCGTTCTTCAGCGCGGCCACCAGATCTTCGGCGTTGGCTTCCTCTTCGAGGCCGATCTCGCCGCGCACTTCCACCAGCGCGGTGTGCGCCGCGCTGGGTGCGGTGCTGACGCCCCTTTGCGCGAAGCCGACCCACAGCACGGCCGCCACCAGGCCCAGCCAGGCCAGGCGGAAGAACCGACGCCAGCGGCGTTCACTCTTCTGCTGGCGCAGCATTTCCATCGCCACACGCTCGAGCGAGGACTCCAGGCCGCTGCGTGCGGCAGGGGTGCCGCCCAGACGGGGACTGTCGAAGGGAGGTTCCACCGGGCCGGAAGGCGGTGGTGTGTCGGTGGCGCTCATGCAGGGCTTTCAGTAGGCGGCGCATCGAAGGGCACCGGCCGGATGTCGCGGGAAGGATACCAATGCACCCAGCCCTCGCTTTCGCCGACGCGCAGTGCCGTCAACCGGCCGCGTCCGCAGGGGCCACCGACGCAGCGGCCGTCGCTGGGTTCGTATTCCGCGCCGTGGATGCTGCACAGAATGACGCGTTTGCCGATATCGAGGAATTCGCCGGGCTGCCAGTCCATCTCGGTGGGCACGTGCGCGCAGCGGTTCAGGTAGGCGCGCACCTCGCCGTCGAAGCGCAGAGCAAACGCACGCGCCGGGCGGCCGTACTCCAGCACGTCCCAGACCCAGGCGCGGCCGCGCTCTTCGAGCTCGACGGCGGCGCACAGCGCCTGCGGCTCGACGTCCGTCACGGTGGGCAGCAGGGTGCGGCCCTCCGTCATGCGTTGTCCAGCAACCAGTGATGGAGCTCGCGTGTGCTGTGTGCGACGAAGAGCGGCTCGTGGGCCTCGAAGGCCCCGGCGTCGTGCGCGCCGTAGCTCACCGCGACACGCGGCGCACCGGCGTTGGCTGCCAGCTGCAGGTCGTGCGTGGTGTCGCCGATCATCAGCGTGCGCTCGGGTGACACGCCGAGTTCGGCCATCAGCTCCTGCAGCATCAGCGGGTGCGGCTTGCTGGCGGTCTCGTCGGCCGTGCGCGTGGCGTCGAACAGGCCGTGCAGTTCGGACTGCGCCAGCGCGTCGTCCAGCCCGCGACGGTTCTTGCCGGTGGCAACGGCCAGGAAGTGCTGGCGTTGCTTCAGCGCCTGCAGCATCTCCAGCGTGCCCGGGAAGAGCACCAGGGCGTCCTTGCTCGCGAAGTAGTGGTGGCGGTAACGCAGGCCGAGTTCGTTCACGCGTTCGGCCGGCAGGTCGGGCACGGCGTGGCGCAGCGCGTCGTGCAGGCCCAGGCCGATGACGTAGGCGGCGGCCTCGTCGCTGGGCACGGCCACGCCGAGGTCGCGGCAGGCGTTCTGGATGCAGCGCGCGATGAGCATCGTGCTGTCGAAGAGCGTGCCGTCCCAGTCGAAGGCGATGAGGTCGTAGCGGCGGTGGCGGTGTTTCATGGGGGCAGGAGTTTCGCGCACTCGGCGGGCAGGGGCGCGGTGAGGGTGATGCGCTCGCCGCTGGCCGGGTGGTCGAAGGCCAGCTGGCGGGCGTGCAGGAACATGCGCTCGAAGCGGTGTTCGCGCGCAAAGGCCTTGTTGCGCGCGAAGTCGCCGTACTTCGGGTCGCCGACGATGGGGTGCCCGTGGCTGGCCAGGTGCACGCGGATCTGGTGCGTGCGGCCGGTCTTCAGCGTAACGTCCAGCAGCGTGACGGCGTCGGTGCCTTCGCCCAGCCGCTGCGCCACCTTCACCAGCGTGATGCTGCGCCGGCCGTCGGCGTGGTCGGCGGCCACCACGCGCACGTGGCGTTCACCCTGCGCGTCCAGGCCCTTGTGCAGCGCCTGGTCGATGACCCTGAGCTTGTCGGGCCAGGCGCCGAAGACCAACGCAGCATAGGTCTTGCCCGTGTCACGGCTGCGGAACTGGTCCTGCAGCGCCGTCAGCGCGCTGCGCTTCTTGGCCAGCAGCAGCACGCCCGAGGTCTCCTTGTCGAGCCGGTGCACCAGTTCGAGGAAACGCGCCGCCGGACGCGACGACCGCAGCTGCTCGATGACCCCCGAGCTCACGCCGCTGCCGCCGTGCACCGCCACGCCGGCAGGTTTGGCGATGGCCAGCAGGTGCTCGTCCTCGAACAGCACCGGAAACTCACGCGCCGGCGCCGGCGGTGCGGTCGAGAGTTCGGGCATGCGCATCGGCGGCACCCGCACGTCGTCACCCTCGGCCACCCGGCTGTCGGCCTGCGCCCGGCCCTTGTTCAGCCGCACCTCACCCGAACGGATGACGCGGTAGACATGCGTCTTGGGCACGCCTTTCAGCACACGCAGCAGGAAGTTGTCCAGGCGTTGACCCGCCGACTCGGCATCCACCGTGAGGTGGCGCACTGCCGGCGCATCGGTCGTGGCCTTGGGCCGGGCTTTGGCCCCTATAATCTGCCGCTCCACGTTTGCGCTGTAAGTGCTTGATTTATGGGAGTTTACCCGGGCCTACCCGGTGTGAGCGTGGTGCGCGGCAGGTGGGGCATGAACCCCCTGTGCGCAACAAGAGGTGATGCAACGCCCGCAGCGGGCGTTCGGGCCGGGGCCCTGGAGGTACCCGGCAGGCCGCAGCTGCAGGTGGCAGAGAAACGAAGAAGAACCTGTCTAGCCCCCAGGCAAGACACCCGTGAACACCCGTGGTGGCAGACCGCCGAAGCCGGCGACTCTGGCATCCGCGCCCGGTGCGCCCAGCTGCAGTCCATGTCGTCCCCGTCTCCCGTCCCGCCCCGCACACGCCTTCCTGCGCTTCGGCCCCCTGCCGCAAGCCGGGGCGTGGGGGCACCGCTGCGTGATCCGCAGCGGCCAGGGTCGACGCCGCATGCCGCTGCAGCCGCGCCCGAAGCGCACGCGCCAACGCTGCGCCCCTGACCGCCAACGGCGGTAAGAACGCAGTCCAGGGCATTTCGCGCCGACGGTTCCACCGCGTTTTTCGTGCATCGATGTGAAAACGGGCGCGCCCGCCTGAAGGGCCGCGCCATTTCCCTGACAAGCGGGGCCTTGCGGCCCCGCGTGGAGTGCACATGAAACGCATGCTGATCAATGCCACGCAGCCGGAAGAACGGCGCCTGGCCATCGTCGACGGGCAGAAGCTGCTCGACTTCGAAACCGAGATCGAAGGGCGCGAACAGCGCAAGGGCAACATCTACAAGGCGCTCATCACGCGCGTCGAGCCCTCGCTGGAAGCCTGCTTCGTCGACTACGGCGAAGAGCGCCACGGTTTCCTGCCCTTCAAGGAGATATCCAAGAACTACTTCCGCGAAGGCGCCGACGTCAAGAACGCGCGCATCCAGGACGTCGTCAAGGAAGGCGACAACCTGCTCGTGCAGGTGGAAAAGGAAGAGCGTGGCAACAAGGGCGCGGCACTCACCACCTTCGTCAGCCTTGCTGGGCGTTACCTGGTGTTGATGCCCAACAACCCGCGCGGCGGCGGCGTCAGCCGGCGCATCGAGGGTGAACAGCGCGAAGAGCTGAAGGAAAACCTCGACCAGCTCGACTATCCGAAGGGGATGTCCCTGATCGCGCGCACCGCCGGCATCGGCCGCAGCGCCGAAGAGCTGCAGTGGGACCTGAACTACATGCTCAAGCTGTGGGACGCCATCGACGGCGCTTCCAAGGCGGGCAAGGGCGCCTTCCTGATCTACCAGGAAAGCAGCCTCGTCATCCGTGCCATCCGGGACTACTTCACCGCCGACATCGGCGAGATCCTGATCGACACCGACGACATCTTCGAGCAGGCCCAGCAGTTCATGAACCACGTGATGCCCGAAACGGCCAATCGCGTGAAGCGCTACCGCGACGACGCGGCGCTGTTTTCCCGCTTCCAGATCGAGCACCAGATCGAGACGGCCTTCAGCCGCACGGTGAACCTGCCCTCGGGCGGCGCCATCGTCATCGACCACACCGAGGCGCTGGTGTCGGTGGACGTGAACTCGGCCCGCGCCACGCGCGGCAGCGACATCGAGGAAACCGCCACGCGCACCAACCTGGAAGCCGCCGACGAAGTGGCGCGCCAGATGCGCCTGCGCGACCTGGGCGGCCTGATCGTCGTCGACTTCATCGACATGGAAGAGAGCAAGAACCGGCGCGAGGTGGAAAACCGCCTGCGCGACGGCCTGCGTTCCGACCGTGCGCGCGTGCAGTTCAGCAGCATCAGCAAGTTCGGCCTGCTGGAGCTTTCGCGCCAGCGCCTGCGCCCGGCGCTGAGCGAAGGCAACCACATCACCTGCCCGCGCTGCAACGGCACCGGCCACATCCGC
>JAURZK010000184.1 GCA_030653505.1 Rubrivivax sp. | reverse complement strand
AACACCTGATGCTCATCGACCTGGCGCGCAACGACATCGGCCGCATCGCGAAAATCGGCAGCGTGAAGGTCACCGACCCCTTCGTCATCGAGCGCTATTCGCACGTCATGCACATCGTCAGCAACGTCGAAGGGCAGCTCTTGGACGGCATGAGCAACCTCGACGTGCTGAAGGCCACCTTCCCGGCCGGCACGCTGACGGGCGCGCCCAAGATCCGCGCGATGGAGATCATCGACGAGCTGGAACCTGTCAAGCGCGGCATCTACGGCGGCGCCTGCGGCTACCTCAGCTTCGCCGGCGACATGGACGTGGCCATCGCCATCCGCACCGGCATCATCAAGGACCAGACGCTCTACGTGCAGGCGGCAGCCGGCATCGTGGCCGATTCGGTGCCGGAGATGGAATGGCGCGAGACCGAGCACAAGGCGCGGGCGCTGATTCGCGCGGCCGAGCTGGTCGAAGAGGGGTTCTGATGCCCCCAAGCTCACTTCGTTCGCTGCCCCCCGAGGGGGTGCAGGCCTCCCTTGGGGCGGCCCGGCGGGAGGCCCGACCATGCTGCTGATGATCGACAACTACGACAGCTTCACCTTCAACCTGGTGCAGTACTTCGGCGAACTCGGGCAGGACGTGCGTGTCTTCCGCAACGACGAGATCACCGTCGAAGGCATCGCCGAACTGAAGCCAGAACGCGTGGTGCTCTCGCCCGGGCCCTGCAGTCCGGCCGAGGCCGGCATCTGCATCGAGGCCATCCGCCACTTCGCCGGCAAGCTGCCGATGTTGGGTGTGTGCCTGGGGCACCAGGCGATGGGCGCGGCACTGGGCGGCAAGGTGGTGCGCGCGCAGGTGCAGATGCACGGCAAGGCCAGCACCATCACCACTGATCAGCAGGGCGTGTTCCTCGGCCTGCCGAAGCAGTTCAGCGTCATCCGCTACCACTCGTTGGCGGTGGAGCGTGCCACCTTGCCGCCCGAACTGCTCGTCACCGCCACCAGCGAGGACGGCGAGATCATGGGCTTGCGCCACCGCGGTCTGCCGCTGGAAGGCGTGCAGTTCCACCCCGAGTCCATCCTCAGTGAACATGGCCACGCGATGCTGAAGAATTTCCTCGAGCAGGTGCACGCATGAAGCCTCTGGACAGGGCGATAGACCTGCGCAGCGACACCGTCACGCAGCCCACGCCTGCGATGCGTGCGGCGATGGCCGCGGCCGAGGTCGGCGACGACGTGTTCGGTGACGACCCCAGCGTGAACGCGCTGCAGGCGCGCATCGCCGCGATGCTGGGCAAGGAAGCGGCCCTCTTCACGCCCACCGGCACACAGAGCAATCTGTGCGGGCTGATGGCGCACTGCCAGCGCGGTGACGAGTACCTCGTCGGCCAGATGGCGCACACCTACCGCTGGGAAGGCGGTGGCGCTGCGGTGCTGGGCAGCATCCAGCCGCAGCCGCTGCCGCAGCAGGCCGACGGATCCATCCCGCTGGCCGACATCGAGGCCAACATCAAGCCCGACGACGCACATTTCGCGAAGACGCGGCTGCTGGCGCTGGAGAACACCTGGGGCGGACAGATCCTGCCCCAGGCCTACATCGAGCAGGCCACCGCGCTGGCGCGACGCAAGGGCCTGGCCACGCACCTGGACGGCGCGCGTGTCTTCAACGCCGCGGTGGCCAGCGGCGTGCCGGTGGCGGAGATCGCTGCGCCCTTCGACAGCGTCTCGGTCTGCTTCAGCAAGGGCCTGGGCGCGCCGGTGGGTTCGGCGCTGGTGGGGTCGAAGGAAGTCATCGCCCGCGCGCACCGTGTGCGCAAGATGCTGGGCGGCGGCATGCGGCAGGCCGGTGTGCTGGCCGCGGCGGCCATGCACGCGCTGGACCACCATGTCGAGCGCCTGGCCGACGACCACGCCAACGCCCGCGCGCTGGCCGAGGGCCTGCAAGGGCTGCCCGGTGTGACGGTGCAAGCGCCGCAGACCAACATCGTTTTTGTCGACCTGGCGCCCGAGAAGGCGGCGGGCGTCGTCGAGCGCCTGCGCGCCGCCGGCTTGCTGTGCACGGGGCTGTACCGCCTGCGTTTCGTGACCCATCTCGACGTCTCGTCAGCCGACATCGCGCGTGCCGTCGCCGTGCTGCGCGCCACCCTGTAGAAAGGCCTCCATGCCCACGCCCATCACCAACACCGAGGCGCTGACGCGCATCATCGAGCACCGCGAGATCTTCCACGACGAGATGCTGGTGCTGATGCGCCGCATCATGAACGGCGAAATGTCGCCGGTGATGATCGCTGCCTTTGCCACGGGCCTGCGCGTGAAGAAGGAAACGGTGGGCGAAATCGCCGCCGCGGCGCAGGTGATGCGCGAATTCGCGACACCCGTGCCGGTGACGGACCGCAGGCACCTGGTCGACATCGTCGGCACCGGCGGCGACGGTTCGCACACCTTCAACATCAGCACCGCGTCGGTCTTCGTCGCCGCGGCCGCTGGCGCGCGCGTGGCCAAGCACGCAGGGCGCGCGGTGTCGTCGACTTCGGGCTCGGCCGACGTGATGGAGGCGCTGGGCGCCCACATCAACCTCACGCCCGAGCAGGTGGCGGCCTGCCTGGACGAAACCGGTGTGGCCTACATGTTCGCGCCCAACCACCACGCGGCGATGAAACACGCTGCACCGGTGCGGCGTGAGCTGGGCGTGCGCACCATCTTCAACATCCTGGGCCCGCTGACCAACCCGGCCGCCGCACCCAACCAGCTGCTGGGCGTGTTCCACCCCGACCTCGTCGGCATCCTGGTGCGTGTGCTGCAGCGCCTGGGCAGCGAGCACGTGATGGTGGTCTACGGCATGAACGGCATGGACGAGATCTCCCTGTCGGGCGAAACCGCCGTGGGCGAACTGCAGCACGGCGAGGTGCGCGAATACGTCATCCACCCCAGCGACTTCGGCCTGCCGGTCTACGACTCGCGGGTGCTGAAGGTGGCCAACAAGGACGAGTCGGTGCAGTGCATCCAGCGCGCGCTGGCCAACGAGGACGGCCCCATCCGTGATGTGGTGCTGCTCAACGCCGGTGCGGCGCTGTACTGCGCGGGCGTGGCATCTTCGGTGGCCGACGGCGTCAAGCGCGCCCGCGAGGCCGTGGCCTCGGGCAAGGCGATGGCCAAGCTGAGTCAGTTCGTCGGCGTCACGCAGAAGCTGAAGACGCCGTGAGCAGCGACATCCTCGACCGCATCGTCGCGGTCAAGCGTGAAGAGCTGGCGGTGGCACGTGCCGCACGCAGCCTGGCCAGCTGGCGCGAAGAAGCCCAGGCGCGGCACGACCTGCGCGACTTCGAGGGCGCGCTGCGCGCCAAGCTCGATGCTGGCAGCGCAGCCGTCATCGCCGAGGTCAAGAAGGCCAGCCCCAGCAAAGGTGTGCTGCGCGAGCATTTCATCCCCGCCGAGATCGCCGCCAGCTACGCGCTGCACGGTGCAGCTGCCTTGAGCGTGCTGACCGACGAGCGCTTCTTCAAGGGCAGCGCCGCCTACCTGCAGCAGGCGCGCGCCGCCTGCACGCTGCCGGTGCTGCGCAAGGATTTCATGATCGACGAGTACCAGGTCGTCGAGGCGCGGGCGCTGGGGGCAGACTGCATCCTGCTCATCGCCACTTGCCTGTCCGACCAGCAGATGGCCGACCTGGAAGCCGCGGCGCACACGCTGGGCATGGCCGTGCTGGTGGAGGTGCACGACGGCGAAGAACTCGACCGCGCGCTGAAGCTGAAGACACCGCTGCTGGGCATCAACAACCGCAACCTGCGCAGCTTCGAGGTGACGCTGGACACCACGCTGGCCCTTCTGCCGCGTGTGCCGGCCGACCGACTGCTGGTCACCGAGTCGGGCATCCTGGCCCGCGCCGACGTGCAGCGCATGCGCGGCGCCGGGGTGAACACCTTCCTCGTCGGCGAGGCATTCATGCGCGCCCCCGACCCGGGCGAGGCGCTGGCCCGGCTCTTCGATTGAACCGGCTCAAGCATCCGCTGGACGAACTGCTGGCCGCCGACTTCGGCGACTGGCAGCCGCTGCTTCAGCGCTGGCGTGCCAGCCCCGCCGGGCAGGCGCTGGTGACCGCCGTCGACGAGCGCGTGACGGCCGGCGCCAAGGTCTACCCGGCGCAGGTCTTCCGCGCGCTGGCGCTGACACCGCTCGCCAGCGTGCGTGTGCTCATCCTCGGGCAGGACCCCTACCACGGGCCGGGTCAGGCCGAGGGCCTGGCCTTCTCGGTGGCACCCGGGCAGCGGCTGCCGCCCAGCCTGCGCAACATCTTCAAGGAACTGCAGCGCGACCTCGGGCTGGCGCTGCCGGCCTCGGGGTCGCTCGTGCCCTGGGCACGGCAGGGCGTGCTGCTGCTGAACGCAACGCTGACCGTCGAGGACGGGCAGGCCGGCCGCCACGCGCGACTGGGTTGGCAAACGCTCACTGACGAGATATGTACTGTTCTGGCACATCATCCCGAACCGAAGGTCTTCATGCTCTGGGGCGCACACGCGCAGGCCAAGGCGCCGCTGCTGGCCGCCGCCGGCGCACGCCATGCGGTGCTGAGCTGCAACCACCCCTCACCGTTGTCGGCGCTGCGGCCGCCGGCGCCCTTCATCGGCTGCGGCCACTTCGGTTTGGCCAACGCCTTTCTGCAACGGGCTGGCCGCCCAGCGGTCGAGTGGGGGCTGGCCGCGTCCGTGGCCGTGGTATAGTCACAGGCTCTCCGGAGGGGTGCCCGAGTGGCTAAAGGGGGCAGACTGTAAATCTGTTGGCTTACGCCTACGCTGGTTCGAATCCAGCCTCCTCCACCAGAGACTTTCCCGTCGTCAGCCGCGATGGGGTCCCGCTTTCGGTGGCGAGTCGTGACTCCACGGTGTTTCGGGAGGGTTCCGCAGCGGGAGTAGTTCAATGGCAGAACCTTAGCCTTCCAAGCTAATGGCACGGGTTCGATTCCCGTCTCCCGCTCCACGGCAGGTTTGTTTTGATCAGGATCGTTTCGTCGTCAAGGGCCTGCCGGTTGGCAGCCGCGGCAGCCGCCAGACCCTTAACGATGCCCATGTGGCTCAGTGGTAGAGCACCCCCTTGGTAAGGGGGAGGTCGCGGGTCCGATTCCCGCCATGGGCACCACGTCTCATCTGTTTCCATTGTCTTCGCCAGGAGCGCTGAAAATGGCAAAAGGTAAATTCGAACGCACCAAGCCCCACGTGAACGTGGGCACGATCGGCCACGTGGACCATGGCAAGACGACGCTGACGGCGGCGATCACGTCGGTGCTGGCGGCCAAGTTCGGCGGCGAGGCCAAGGCCTACGACCAGATCGACGCGGCGCCGGAAGAGAAG
>JAURZK010000168.1 GCA_030653505.1 Rubrivivax sp. | reverse complement strand
AAACCATTGCGCTGTTTGCGGTTCCTGGTGCTTTCACCCCCACCTGCTCGGCCAAGCATGTGCCGGGCTACGTGGAAAAAGCTGCCGAATTCAAGGCTGCCGGTGTCGACGAAATCTGGTGTCTTGCGGTCAACGACGCCTTCGTGATGGGCGCCTGGGGCCGTGACCAGAAGACGGCCGGCAAGGTGCGCATGATGGCCGACGGCAGCGCCGACTTCGCCAAGTCCACCGGCCTGACGCTGGACCTGGCGGCACGCGGCATGGGCCTGCGGTCGAACCGCTATTCGATGCTGGTCGTCGACGGCGTGGTCAAGTCGCTCAACGTCGAGGCGCCCGGCAAGTTCGAGGTCAGCGATGCCGGCACGATGCTCACGCAGGCCAAGGCGCTGCTCGCCTGACGTGCACTCCGGCGGCTGCTTGACGGCAGCCGCCAAAGAATGCCATAATCGAATGCTTCGCTGTTCGCGCTTGACCCCCAGCTGAAAACGCAGGGCCGGGCGCGGGACAGATCCACCCATACACGGGCCCAAGACTGACCGACGCGGCAATGCTGCGACGGGGCAAGTTGGGGAGAAAAAATGATCCAAATGCAATCGCGGCTCGACGTGGCCGACAACACGGGTGCCAAGTCCGTCCAGTGCATCAAGGTGCTGGGCGGTTCCAAGCGCCGTTATGCCGGCATTGGTGACGTCATCAAGGTCAGCATCAAGGAAGCCGCGCCGCGTGGCCGTGTGAAGAAGGGCGAGGTCTACAGTGCCGTCGTCGTTCGCACCGCCAAAGGTGTGCGCCGCCAGGACGGTTCGCTGATCAAGTTCGACGGCAACGCCGCCGTGCTGCTCAACGCCAAGCTCGAGCCCATCGGCACCCGCATCTTCGGGCCGGTCACGCGTGAACTGCGCACCGAGCGCTTCATGAAGATCGTCTCGCTGGCACCGGAAGTGCTGTAAAGCGCTGCTTCGTTAGGACCCGACCATGAACAAGATTCGCAAAGGCGACCAGGTCATCGTGACCACCGGCCGCGACAAGGGCAAGCGCGGCACCGTCTCGCTGCGCGTCGACGAAGAGCGCATCGTCGTCGACGGCGTGAACGTTGCCAAGAAGCACGTCAAGCCGAACCCGCTGAAGGGCTCGACCGGCGGCGTGGTCGACAAGGTGATGCCGATTCACCAGTCGAACGTCGCGATCTACAACGCCGCCACCGGCAAGGCCGACCGCGTCGGCATCAAGCTGCTGGCCGACGGCAAGAAGGTCCGCGTCTTCAAGTCCAGCGGCGAAGAGATCAAGGCTTAAGTCATGGCAAAGAAAAAAGAAGCAGCGGCCCCCGCGGGCCCCGCCAACGCCGGTGCTGTGCCGCAGGCCCGCCTGCAGACCATCTATCGCGAGAAGATCGTCCCCGAGCTGATGGCCAAGTTCGGCTTCACCTCGGTGATGCAGGTGCCGCGTCTGCAGAAGATCACGCTGAACATGGGCGTGAGCGAGGCGGTCAGCGACAAGAAGGTGATGGACAACGCGGTCAGCGATCTCACCAAGATCGCCGGCCAGAAGCCCGTCGTCACGATGAGCAAGCGGCCGATCGCCGGCTTCAAGATCCGCGAAGGCCAGGCCATCGGCACCATGGTCACGCTGCGTGGCGTGCGCATGTACGAGTTCCTCGACCGTTTCGTCACCGTGGCCCTGCCCCGTGTGCGCGACTTCCGGGGCATCTCGGGTCGCAGCTTCGACGGCCGCGGCAACTACAACATCGGCGTGAAAGAGCAGGTCATCTTTCCCGAGATCGAGTACGAAAAGATCGATGTCATCCGCGGGATGAACATCAGCATCACCACGAGTGCAAAGAACGACGACGAGTGCAAGGCGCTGTTGACGGCGTTCAAGTTCCCGTTCAAGAACTGAAGGCAGCAAGAACATGGCCAAAACTTCCGTCAAGCAGCGCGAACTCAAGCGCGAGCAGCTCGTCGCCAAGTATGCGAAGAAGTACACCGCGCTGAAAAGCACGGCCAACGACGCCAAGCTGACCGACGAAGAGCGCTACGCCGCCCGTCTGCAACTGCAGCAGCTGCCGCGCAACGCCTACCCGACCCGTCTGCGCAACCGTTGCGCACTCACGGGCCGCGGCCGCGGCACCTTCCGCATGTTCGGCCTGGGCCGCAACAAGATCCGCGAGCTCGCCTTCAAGGGCGACATTCCCGGCGTGGTCAAGGCCAGCTGGTAATTCGGCGAGAAGAGCAGGAGCAATTTCATGAGCATGAGTGATCCCATCGCCGACATGCTGACCCGCATCCGCAACGCGCAAGCGGTGGACAAGTCAGCGGTCAAGATGCCATCTTCGAAGTTGAAGGTGGCCATCGCCCAGGTGTTGAAGGACGAGGGCTACATCGACGGCTACGCAGTGCACGAAGAGACCGGCAAGCCCGAGCTCGAGATCGCGCTGAAGTACTACGCCGGCAAGCCCGTCATCGAGCGCATCGAGCGCGTCAGCCGTCCTGGCCTGCGCATCTACAAGGGCCGTGACGCCATTCCGCAGGTCATGAACGGCCTCGGTGTGGCCATCGTGACCACGCCCAAGGGCGTGATGACCGACCGCAAGGCTCGCCAGACCGGTGTCGGTGGCGAAGTCCTCTGCTACGTCGCATGACCTTGACGAAAACGGAGCACAGCACATGTCCCGCGTAGGAAAAATGCCCGTCACCGTGCCGCAAGGCGTGGACGTGGCGATCAAGGACGACCAGATCACCGTCAAGGGCAGCAACGGCGCGCTCACGCGCACGCTGAACCGGCTGGTGGCGATCAAGATCGACGGCGGCACGGTGACCTTCACCCCCGCCAACGACAGCGCCGCCGCCGACGCGATGAGCGGCACCATGCGTGCGCTCGTCGCCAACATGGTGGGTGGCGTCAGCAAGGGCTTCGAGAAGAAGCTCAGCCTCGTCGGCGTGGGCTTCCGCGCCCAGGCTGCCGGCCAGAAGCTGAACCTGCAGATCGGTTTTTCGCATCCGGTGGTGAAGGACATGCCCGCGGGCATCAAGGTCGCCACCCCGACGCAGACCGAAATCGTCATCACCGGCGCCGACCGCCAGGTGGTGGGCCAGTTGGCCGCCGAGGTGCGTGCCTTCCGTCCGCCCGAGCCGTACAAGGGCAAGGGCATCCGCTACGTGGGTGAACGCGTGGTGTTGAAAGAGACGAAGAAGAAGTAAGGACGTCCGCTTAGGAAACCGCCATGAGCATGACCAAGAAAGAACAACGCCTGCGCCGTTCGCGCCAGACCCGCCTGCGCATCGCGCAGCAGGGCAAGGTGCGGCTTGCAGTGCACCGCTCGAACCTGCACATCTACGCCAGCATCGTGTCCGGCGACGGCACGCAGGTGCTGGCCAGTGCCTCCACTGCCGAGAAGGATGTGCGCGAGCAGATCGGTGGCAACGGCAGCAACGTGTCGGCCGCCACCCTCATCGGCAAGCGCATCGCCGAGAGGGCCAAGGCCGCCGGCATCGAGACGGTTGCCTTCGACCGCTCGGGCTTCGCCTACCACGGCCGCGTCAAGGCGCTGGCAGACGCAGCCCGCGAAGCGGGCCTGCAGTTCTAAGCCGCGCAGCACAGGAAACACCAAATGGCAAAGTTCACTCCCCGCGCGCAGACCGAAGCGAACGACGACGGGCTCAAGGAAAAGATGATCGCGGTCAACCGCGTCACCAAGGTCGTCAAGGGCGGCCGCACGCTGAGCTTCGCCGCGCTGACCGTCGTCGGTGACGGCGACGGGCGCATCGGCATGGGCAAGGGCAAGGCCAAGGAAGTGCCGGTTGCGGTGCAGAAGGCCATGGAAGCGGCGCGCCGCAACATGGTCAAGGTGCAGCTGCGCAACGGCACCATCCAGCACAACGTGCGCGGCATCCACGGCGCGGCCAAGGTGCTGATGGCGCCGGCCAAGCCCGGCGACGGCATCATCGCCGGCGGCCCGATGCGCGCGGTGTTCGAAGTGATGGGTGTCACCGACATCGTCGCCAAGAGCCTGGGCTCGAGCAACCCGTACAACATGGTCCGCGCCACGCTGGACGCGCTGAAGCGTTCGACGACCCCCGCCGAAGTGGCGGCCAAGCGCGGCAAGTCGGTTGAAGAGCTCTTCAACTGAGCCTGGAGAAGCACATGTCCGACTCCACTGAAAAGAAGACCCTGACGGTCAAGCTCGTCAAGAGCGTGGCCGGCACGCGCCAGTCGCACCGCGACACGGTGCGTGGCCTCGGCCTGCGCAAGGTCAACAGCACGCGCACCCTGGAAGACACGCCGGCGGTGCGCGGCATGATCAACAAGGTCGCTTACCTGGTATTGGTGCTGTGATGCAGATCAACACGATCAAGCCCTCCGAGGGCAGCAAGAAGGCGCGTCGCCGCGTCGGCCGGGGCATCGGTTCGGGCCTGGGCAAGACCGCGGGCCGCGGCCACAAGGGCCAGAGCTCGCGTGCCGGTGGCTACCACAAGGTGGGCTTCGAAGGCGGCCAGATGCCGCTGCAGCGTCGCCTGCCCAAGCGCGGCTTCAAGTCAGCGCAGCTCAAGTACAACGGCGAAGTCACCCTGGGTGACCTCGAGAAGCTCGGCGCCGACGAAGTCGACCTGCTGACGCTGAAGGCCGCCGGCCTGGTGCGCCAGCTGATCAAGACCGTCAAGGTCATCAAGTCGGGTGAACTGACGCGCAAGGTGGTGCTCAAGGGCATCAACGCGACGGCGGGCGCCAAGGCGGCCATCGAAGCTGCGGGCGGCGCGGTCGAAACCACCGGCGCTGCGGCCTAAGGAAAGTCCGAGAACGTGGCAACCAACGCCAACCAACTGGCCAAGAGCGGCAAGTTCGGTGACCTGCGCAGGCGGGTCACCTTCCTGCTGTTGGCGCTGGTGGTCTACCGCATCGGGGCGCACATCCCCGTGCCCGGCATCGACCCGGTGGCGCTGCAGCAGCTGTTCAACAGCCAGGCTGGCGGCATCCTGAACCTGTTCAACATGTTCAGCGGCGGCGCGCTGTCGCGCTTCACCGTCTTCGCCCTGGGCATCATGCCCTACATCAGCGCCAGCATCATCATGCAGCTGATGACCTACGTGGTGCCCACGCTCGAGGCCATCAAGAAGGAAGGCGAGGCGGGCAAGCGCAAGATCACGCAGTACACACGCTACGGCACGCTGGGTCTGGCCATCTTCCAGAGCCTGGGCATCGCGCTGGCGCTGGAAGGCTCGCCGGGCCTCGTGCTGGCGCCGGGCTTCGGCTTCCGCATGACGGCCGTGGTCAGCCTGGTGGCGGGCACGATGTTCCTGATGTGGCTGGGCGAGCAGATCACCGAGCGCGGCCTGGGCAACGGCATCTCGATCCTGATCTTCGCCGGCATCGTCGCGGGCCTGCCCTCGGCCATCGGCGGCCTGTTCGAGCTGGTGCGCACCGGGGCCATGAGCATCCCGGCCAGCCTGTTCATCCTGACCGTGGTCGTGTTCGTGACCTTCGCGGTGGTCTTCGTCGAGCGCGGGCAGCGCAAGATCCTGGTGAACTACGCCAAGCGCCAGGTCGGCAACAAGGTCTACGGCGGCCAGTCGTCGCACCTGCCGCTGAAGCTGAACATGTCTGGCGTGATCCCGCCGATCTTCGCCTCGTCGATCATCCTGCTGCCGGCCACGGTGGTGGGCTGGTTCGCCACGGGTGAAGGCCTGCGCTGGCTGAAGGACCTGTCGGCGGCGCTGTCGCCGGGGCAGCCGATCTACGTCATGCTGTACGCGGCGATGATCGTGTTCTTCTGCTTCTTCTACACGGCACTGGTGTTCAACAGCCGCGAGACCGCAGACAACCTGAAGAAGAGCGGCGCCTTCATCCCCGGCATCCGCCCGGGTGACCAGACGGCCAAGCACATCGACCGCATCCTGGGCCGCCTGACCCTGGCCGGCGCGGTGTACATCACCGCGGTGTGCCTGCTGCCCGAGT
>JAURZK010000080.1 GCA_030653505.1 Rubrivivax sp. | reverse complement strand
CGTCGAGCTTGCGCCCCGACGCGCCGGCCATGTAGATGTTGAGCGACTGCGCCTGGTCTATCCACTTCTGGCGCCGCGAGGCGGCTTCCACCAGCCACTGCGCATCGACCTCGAAAGCCGTGGCATAGAGGCGCTTGAGCTCTTCCGGTACGCGGTCGATGGGACGCAGCGAGCCGTCGAAGTGCTTGAGGTCCATCACCATCACGTCGTCCCACAGGCCCAGGCGCTTCAAGTCACGCACGAGGAACTCGTTGATGATCGTGAACTCGCCCGACAGGTTGCTCTTCACCGACAGGTTGCCGAAGCTGGGTTCGATCGACGCGTCGACACCGATGATGTTGCTGATGGTGGCCGTGGGAGCGATGGCCACGCAGTTGCTGTTGCGCATGCCGTGCTCGGCGATGCGCGCGCGCAGCGCGTCCCAGTCGAGCGTGCTGCTCATGTCGACCTCCAGGTGGCCGCCGCGTGCTTCGCGCAGCAGTTCCAGGCTGTCCTGCGGCAGGATGCCGCGATCCCACAGACTGCCGCGGTAGCTGCTGTAGCGGCCGCGCTCGGCGGCCAGGTCGGCGCTGGCCGCATAGGCGTGGTAGCACACGGCTTCCATGCTGCGGTCGGCGAATTCCACCGCCTCCGTGCTGGCGTAGGGGATGCGCAGTGCATAGAGGCAGTCCTGGAAGCCCATGACGCCCAGGCCCACCGGGCGGTGGCGCAGGTTGCTGTCGCGCGCCTTCTTCACCGCGTAGTAGTTGATGTCGATGACGTTGTCGAGCATGCGCATCGCCGTGCGCGTCGTCTTCTGCAGCTTCTCGTGATCGATCTGGCCGTCCTTGATGTGCTGCGCCAGGTTGATGCTGCCCAGGTTGCACACCGCGATCTCGGTATCGCTCGTGTTCAGCGTGATCTCGGTGCACAGGTTCGAGCTGTGAACCACACCCACGTGGTTCTGCGGGCTGCGCACGTTGCAGGCATCCTTGAAGGTGATCCAGGGGTGCCCGGTCTCGAACAGCATCGACAGCATCTTGCGCCACAGGTCCTTGGCCGGCATGCGCCGGAAGAGCTTGATCTCGCCACGGTCGACCTTGGCCTCGTAGGCCGTGTAGGCCTCTTCGAAGGCACGGCCGAACTTGTCGTGCAGGTCGGGGCAGGTGCTGGGGCTGAACAGTGTCCATTCACCACCTTCGACGACACGGCGCATGAACAGGTCGGGAATCCAGTTCGCCGTGTTCATGTCGTGCGTGCGTCGGCGGTCGTCGCCGGTGTTCTTGCGCAGCTCCAGGAATTCTTCCAGGTCGAGGTGCCAGGTTTCGAGATAGGCGCAGACCGCGCCCTTGCGCTTGCCGCCCTGGTTCACGGCCACCGCCGTGTCATTGACGACCTTCAGGAAAGGCACGACACCCTGGCTCTTGCCGTTGGTGCCCTTGATGTAGGAGCCCAGTGCGCGCACACGCGTCCAGTCGTTGCCCAGGCCGCCGGCGAACTTGGACAGCAGCGCGTTTTCCTTCAACGCTTCGTAGATGCCGTCGAGGTCGTCGGCCACGGTCGTGAGGTAGCAGCTGGACAGCTGCGAACGCCGCGTGCCGCTGTTGAAAAGCGTCGGCGTGCTGCTCATGAAGTCGAAGCTGGACAGCACGCTGTAGAACTCGATGGCCCACGCCTCGCGGTCGATCTCGTTCAGCGCCAGGCCCATCGCCACGCGCATGAAGAAGGCCTGCGGCATCTCGATGCGGGCTTCGTCGATGTGCAGGAAGTAGCGGTCGTACAGCGTCTGCAGGCCGAGGTAGTCGAACTGCAGGTCGCGCGACGCGTCGAGCGCGGCACCCAGCCGGGCCAGGTCGAACTGCAGCAGCTTCTCGTCCAGCAGCTCGGCCTGCACGCCCTTCTTGATGAACTGCGCAAAGTACTCGGCATAACGCTCGCCCATCTGCGCCTGCGTGACGGTCTCGCCCAGGATCTCGCGGCGGATGGTGTGCAGCAGCAGGCGCGCGGTGGCGCGTGTGTAGGACGGCTCTTTCTCGATCAGCGTGCGGGCGGCCATGATGGCGGCCTTGAACACCTCGTCGAGCGGCACACCGTCATACAGGTTGCGGCGCGTCTCGGCCATGATGGGCTCGGCCTTGACGTCGGCGCCGAGGTCGGCGCAGGCCGCTTCCATCAGACCACGCAGCTCAGCCATGTCCAGCGCCACACGCTGGCCGCCTTCGGTGACGAAGAGCTCGGGTGCCTTCGCCGCGGCGGGCGCCACCTGGCGTGCACGCTCCTGCGCGCGGCGCTCGCGGTAGAGCACGTAGGCGCGCGCCACCTCATGGTGGCCACTGCGCATCAGCGCCAGTTCGACATGGTCCTGCACGTCCTCGATGTGGAAGGTGCCACCACCGGGACGCGAACGCAGCAGCGCACGCACCACGCCTTCGGTCAGGCCCTCGACGGTCTCTCGCACGCTGGCCGAAGCCGCGCCCTGCGTGCCGTGCACGGCCAGGAAGGCCTTCATCAGCGCGACGGCAATCTTGTTCGGCTCGAACGACACCACGGCGCCGTTGCGGCGGATGATCTGGTAGCCCGCGTAGGCGGCGGCCGCGGCGGCGTTGGCAACGTGGCCCGCGGGTCGGGCGGCGGCGGCGGCCGGTGTGGTGGTGGTGGTCGGAGCAGCTTGCATTCAATCCCCTCTTGTTGGTTCGTCTGGAAGTGGCACGGCCGGCGCTTGCGCAGGGCCGATGGCCGGGCAGTGGACTATGGGTGCGGTATCGGGTTCGAAGCCGGCATCGGGCAGGCGCACCAGCGCAGCAAAGTGGCGCCGCACGCACTGCGACCCGAGACTGGGTCCTTGCGGCCCCTGAGGGCTTGCAGGCGGAGCGCCGGCGGCTTTTCGAGTTTCACGAGATTATCACCGAAGGGCACTATATATGGGGTGCCAGCCCCTCACAAGCCACTACGGCTAGTGTTCGATGGGGGCCTTCCCGCATACCGCTGTGCACGTTTTCGTGGCCTGCGGCGCGCCCCGTCGATGCCGCCGATGCGGTCCATGCCACGATGCGTGGCGGCACGCCGCGCATGCGCCGGCAGGCACCGCACCAGCGGCCGCGATAACCATGAAAACGGCCCACGGGCCGCGTCATCTCAGCGTTCGCGCACGCCGATGAGCGGCGGGTGAGGGCCTGCGCCCGCGCAATCGCGCGCCAGCCTTGCCCAGTCGAATCCTGCGCCGGGGTCCGCCTTGCGCCCGGGGGCGACGTGCTCGTGGCCGACGACCTCGGCTATGCGGTAGCGGCACGACAACTCCCGCAGCAACCTGGCCAGCCCGAGGTACTGCGCCGCGTCGAAGAGCCCGCCCTCCAGGCCTTCGAGCTCGACGCCGATGGACCAGTCGTTGCAGTTGTCGCGGCCGCGCCATTGCGAGGCGCCGGCATGCCAGGCGCGCTGCTCGCAGGACACGAACTGCGTCACGCGGCCGCTGCGGCGCACCAGGAAGTGTGCCGACACCCGCAGCCCGCGCAGACCGTCGTAATACGGGTGCGCGTCGCAGTCCAGCGTGTTCGTGAACAGGCGCCGTACGGCGTCGCCACGGAACACGCCCGGCGGCAGGCTGATGGAGTGCACCACCACCAGCGTGACCACCGTGCCGGCAGGCCGCGGCCCGAAGTTGGGCGACGGGCAGGCGCGGGCGCCGGTCCACCAGCCTTCGTGCCAGACGCGGCGGCGTGGCATGACAGGTCAGCCGGCGTCAGTCCGCATCGCCTTCGGCCACGCCGACACCCAGACGCGCCATGCGGTAGCGCATCTGGCGCAACGACAGACCCAGGCTGGCGCCGGCGGCGGTGCGGTTGTAGCGGTGGCGCTGCAGTGCCCTTTCCAGGATCTCGCGTTCTATGCCGTCGAGGTAGGCCTCGAGGTCGGCAGGGAGCGCGGGCGCGGCAGCACCGGCGGGGGGCGTCGGGGCCAGGGCTGCAGCCAGCACGGCCCCGGTGTCGGCAGAGGCTTCGTCGGCCACGTCATCGGGCAGGCTCAGGTCGGCGCGCTGGATGACCTGCGCGCCGGCGAGCGCAAGGGCGCGGTGCAACAGGTTCTCGAGTTCACGCACGTTGCCGGGAAAGCCGAAACGCGACAGGTGCCGCAGCGCCTGGGCGTCCAGCGTCGGCACCGGCGTCACGCCGGCGTCGCGCGCGATGCGCTGCAGCACATGCGTGCACAGTGCGGGCAGGTCGTCCATGCGCTCGCGCAAGGGCGGCACGTGGATGCGGATGACGTTGAGGCGGTAGAACAGATCCTGGCGGAAACGGCCGGCCAGCACCTCGGCGCCCAGGTCCTTGTGCGTGGCGCTGACGATGCGCACGTTGACCGGCGTCTCGGCCACCGCCCCTATCGGCCGCACCGCACGCTCCTGGATCACGCGCAGCAGCTTGCTCTGCATCTGCATCGGCAGGTCGCCGATTTCGTCGAGGAAGAGCGTGCCGCCCTGGGCCGCCTGGAAAAAACCCTCGCGGTCTTCGTTGGCGCCGGTAAAGGCGCCCTTGCGGTAGCCGAAGAACTCGGCTTCCAGCAGGTGCTCGGGGATGGCGCCGCAGTTCACGGCGACGAAGGGCAAGGCGCCGCGCGGCGAGACCTCGTGGATGGCACGCGCCACCAGCTCCTTGCCGGTGCCCGACTCGCCGGTGACGAGCACCGGCGCCATGCTGCGCGCCACACGCTCGATCATCGAGCGCACCTGCTGCATCGCGCCCGAGCTGCCGATCAGCCGTTCCAGCGCCGGGTGGCCGCCCAGCGTGCCGCGCGCCAGCGCGGGTTCGCCGGGTGCCGCGCGCGCGGCCACCGGTGCCGGCGCGCGCCCCAGCGCCGAAGCCACGACGGCGCGGAACTGGCGCAGGTCCACCGGTTTGGTGAGGTAGTCGTAGGCGCCGGCCTTCAGCGCCTCCACCGCGTTCTCGGGCGAGCCGTAGGCGGTGATGACGATGGCCTTCTCCTGCCGCCCGGCAGCCTGGATGCGCTGCAGCAGGTCCATGCCGCTGCCGTCGGGCAGGCGCATGTCGGTGATGACGAGCTGGTAGCCGCCGGGGCCGCGTTCGCACAGCAGCGCCCAGCCTTCCTCGACCGAACCGGCGCTCTCGACGTCGTAACCCTCGCGCAGCAGCGTCAGTTCGTAGAGCGTGCGCAGGTCGGGTTCATCGTCGACGACGAGCAGCCGCAGGCCGGTGACGGAAGGGGCGGCGGTGTTCAAGGGCGGGTCGGGGCTCGGTCCAGGGCGGCGGCGGTCACACCGGTTCCAGGGGCAGGGGGTAGGTGGTGTCGTTCAGCGCAGCGCGCTGCAGGCTGACGACAAACTCGTTGCGCAGGCGCTCGGCCGCGGGTCGCGGCCGGTACTCGATGCTGGCACCATAACGTTCGCACAGCTCGCGGCAAATATACAAGCCCAGGCCCGAGCCCCGGCTGCGCGTGCTGAAGAAGGGTTCGAAGAGATGGCGCTCGACCTCGTGCGGTATCGGCGGGCCGTCGCTCAGCACCGACAGCTGCACGCCGCCGTCGTCCCTGGCGGCCAGGCGCAGGAAGATCGCGCCGCGCTCGGCGCTGGCATGGCGCTGTGCGTTGTCGAGCAGGTTCACGAGCACGCGGCGCAGGTGCTCGGGGTCGAACATGACGCCCAGCGGCGTCGACGGCAGTTCGGTGCGCAGGCGGCTGTCGGCGCCCAGCCGCAGCCCGGTGGTACGCGCCCAGTCGGTGGTGGCCGCGGCCACCGTGGCCGCAGCATCGATGGCGCGCTGCGCCGGTTCGGCCCCGGGGGCCACCTCCATCACGTCGTCGACCAGGCGCTTCAATCGCTCGACGTTGTCGGCCACCATCTGCGCCAGACGTTGCTGCCCGGGCAGCAGCGGGTCTTCCAGCAGCAGCGCGTTGGCCTGCGCGATGGCCGCCAGCGGGTTGCGGATCTCGTGCGCGATGCCGGCCGACACACGCCCCATCGCGGCCAGCTTTTCCTGTCGGATGCGGGCCTGCAGCGTGCGCAGGTCTTCCAGCAGCAGCACGGCGAAGGGCTCCAGCGCCATCTCGTCGACCGTTTCACCGGCGGGCTCGAGGCCACGTCCGCGCATGAAGCGCACCCGCAGCCGCAGCGTGCGGGTGTGTCCGGCACCGAAGCGCAGCATGACGTCGCGGCCGGCGTCGGGCCAGACGCCGTCAGCCAGCGCGCGCTCGGCGGCGTGCTGCAGTTCTGCCCAGGCCGGCGCCTGGTGCAGCGTGAAAGGCGCGGGCTGGGTCAGGCCCTGGTCGACGAGCAGCGCACGCGCGGCCGGGTTGGCGGCGCGCACACGCAGCCTGCGGTCGACCACCAGCACGCCGTCGGCCATCTCCTCGATCACCAGGCGGTTCAGTTGCGCCTGCTGGCGCGCCAGTTCCAGGCTGCCGCGAGCGGCGAGCTCCTCTCGTGCCAGGCGCCCGGACAGTTCACCGGCCAGCAGCGTGATCATGAACATGCCCAACCCCGCCAGGCCCGACTGCAGCATCAGTGCCGCGGCGGTGTCGCTGCCCAGGCCGGCGCGCCAGGCCGCGAACAGCAGCATCAGCGCCACGGCGGCGGCCGTGCCCAGCGCCAGCAGGCGCGAGGTGAGCACACCTGCCATCAGCACCGGCAGCACCAGCAGGGCGGCGTAATTCAGCGAGCTGCCCACCTCCAGCAGGTGCAGCAAGGAGAAGGCCACGAGGTCGACGCCGATGGTGGCCAGCCACTGCCTGCGCCGTTGGTGCCGCTGCGACTGCGGCGCGGCCAGCGGCCTGAAACGGGGCAGCAGCCACAGCGTGATGGCCTGCACGCCGTAGAAGAGGGATATCAGCGTCAACCACTCGGCGCTGCGTGAGCCCAGCACGCTGCTCGCCGCCTGCGCAGCGACGAGCCCGAGCCCGATGACGGCGCGTGCCGCGGCGTAGGTGCGGTAGACCCGCGCCAAGGCGCTGTCCTGCGCGCGTTCGATGCGGCGCGCCTGGCGCAGCAGGAAGCGGCTGTCGGCGGGCGCCTCGCCCGAGGCCAGCCAACCGGGGTCGAAGAAGGACTCGGTGCCACTGGCCGAGTCGGTGGCGCCGAAGTCGCCGAACAGCGGGTCGTCGTGGCGACGGGTGCCGGTGCCACGGCGGTCGGTGCGGCGACGGTCGCCGCGACGGCGGTCGGCGTCGGTACCGCTCATTGCGCGGTGTTCAGTGCGGCCCGGCCTGCAGGTGCGCCGCGCTGCAGTAGGCGCGGCCGGCGGGGTCGAGCACGGCATCGGTCTTCGGCAGGTGCACGCCGCAATGGGCGCAGGCCAGCATCCGTGTGGCTTCGGCGGCCGGCGTGCCCGGCTTGGGCGCCGGCGGCGGCTGCTTCGGCCCTGGCACGCGGCGACGTGCCTTGAAGATCCAGATCGCGATGCCGATGACGGCCAGCAGCAGCAGGAACTTCATGGCGTGGTGGCGGTCGTCATGCCGGCGGGCGTTCGAGCAACACCTCGAACACGAAGCGCGAGCCGACGTAGGCCAGCATCAGCAGCGCCGCTCCGGCATAGAGCCAGCGCGTGGCGCGCTTGCCGCGCCAGCCGCGCAGCCGGCGCCCCACCAGCAAGCCGGCAAACACCGCCCAGGCGAGGATGGAGAACACGGCCTTGTGGTCGGTCCAGCGCCAGTGCACGGTGTTCAGCACACCCAGCACCAGCGTGGCGGTGAGCACGGCAAAACCGGCCTCGACGAAGTGGAAGGTCACGCGTTCCAGTTGCAGCAGCGGCATGCCGAATGCGCTGGGGCCGGCGGCCTGCAGCCGGCCGGCGGAGCCTCCTGCGCGCAGGCGGCGCTCGGCGGCGTCGAGCATCAGCGCGTGCAGCACGGCAGCGCCGAAGAGCCCGTAGGCGCTGACCCCCAGCACGAAGTGCAGCGGCGCCAGTGGCGAGGTGATGGGCCGCAGTTCGCCCGGGAAGACGGCCATCACACCCACCGCCAGCATGCCGGCCACGGCCAGCCCGCGACGCACGGCCAGCAGCGGCGCAAAGCGGCTCTCTACCGCATAGACGGCGATGACCAGCCACACCGTGATCGACAGCACCGGCGCAAAACCCAGCCGCGCGCCGGGCGCGGCCAAGCCGATGCCGGCGATGTCGATGACGAGCAGCACGCCGTGCAGCGCCCAGCCACCCAGCAGCGACGCGGCAGAGAAGCGCTGCAGCACGGCCAATGGCAGCGCGGCCAGCAGGTACAGCAGCAGGGCCACCGCCACCAGCAGCAGCCCGCCCCCGGGGGCGAGCGCAGGAGACGCGGTCGATAGAATCATCACGACAGTGTAATGACCGCGCGCCCCTTCCCGGGCGGCCTGAACAAGCCATGGCCTCGACCCTCTCCGACAGACTGTCCAAGCTGGTCAAGACCATGCGCGGCCAGGCGCGCATCACCGAAGCCAACGTGCAGGACATGCTGCGCGAGGTGCGCATGGCGCTGCTCGAGGCCGACGTGGCGCTGCCCGTGGTGCGCGACTTCATCAACCGCGTCAAGGAAAAGGCGCTGGGCGCCGAGGTCGCCGGTTCTCTCAACCCCGGCCAGGCGCTGGTGGGCATCGTGCACAAGGAGCTCGCCACCACGATGGGCGAGGG
>JAURZK010000155.1 GCA_030653505.1 Rubrivivax sp. | reverse complement strand
ATGGGCGACGCCGCCGGCATCGGCCCCGAGATCATCGTGCGCGCCTTCCAGGCCGGCGAGCTGGCCGATGCCGTGGTGCTCGGCGACCCGGCCGTGCTGCGCCGCGCCGGCAGCCCGATGACGGCCGTCGTCGATGCACTTGCCGACCTGGCCGACGTGCCGCCGGGATGCCTGCCGGTGCTGGTGCCGGCGGGCCTGCCCGAAGGGCTGGCGGCGCTGCCGCTGGGGCAGATCGACGCCCGCAACGGTGCCGCCGCGGCGCGCTGCATCGAAGCCGCCGTGCGTCTGGTGCAGACCGGGCAGGGCGCCGGCATCGTCACGGCCCCCATCCACAAGGAAGCACTCGCGGCCGCCGGTGTGCCTTACCCGGGCCACACCGAGATGCTGCAGGCCCTGGCCGCGGTGCCGGGACAGCCGCTGCCCCCTGTGCGCATGATGCTGGCCAACGAAGAACTGCGTGTCGTCCTCGTGACCATCCATCTGTCGCTGCGCCGCGCCATCGACGAAGTCACCTTCGACGCCGTGCTGCAGACCTTGCGCATCGCCCACCGCGCCGCGGCCGCCTGGGGCGACCGTGCGCCGCGCATCGCCGTGGCGGGCCTGAACCCGCATGCCGGCGAGGGCGGGCTCTTTGGTGACGAAGAGATCCGCATCATCGGCCCCGCCGTGAAGGCCGCCGTGGCCGAGGGCATCGGTGCCAGCGGCCCCTACGCGCCCGACACCGTCTTCATGCGTGCACGCCGCGGTGAATTCGACCTCGTGGTGACCATGACACACGACCACGGCCTGATCCCGGTGAAGTACCTGGGCGTCGAGCAGGGTGTCAACGTCACGCTGGGCCTGCCTTTCGTGCGCACCAGCCCCGACCACGGCACCGCCTTCGACATCGCAGGGCGGGGCCTGGCCGACCCGGCCAGCCTGGTGGCGGCCCTGCACATGGCGCGCCGGCTCGCCGGCGCCGCTGCGGGCGGTTGACGGCGCGCCGTCACTGCACCTTCAGCGCGTCGAGGCCGGTGCGGCCAGCGCCGCCAGCTGGCGCCGCGCGCGCGCCGTGGCGCGTTCGATCAGGTAGGCGCTCTCGTAGGCGCGCAGGCGCCCGGTCTCGCACAGGCGCTTGAGCATGCGCTGCGTCAGCGACACCGTCTTCTTGTGGCGGGCGCCGTGGATGAAGATGTAGAAGCTCCGCGCCGGGCTGATGTGCGTCAACTTCACCTTCTGCCACTTGTCGTCGAGGTGCATCTGGTAGGCGAAGCCGATCTCCAGGTGCTCGGCCAAAGCGCGCCCCTCGGTGGGCTCGGCGGGTTCGGCGGTGGCCGGCAGGCCGGGCAGCGGCGGCGTCGACGCCGCAGCTTCGGCCGCCTCGGCCGCTTCGGCGGCTTCGGCCTGCGTGGTGATGTCGATGTCGACCTCGCCGTTCCAGTCCACCGCCGATTCCTGCACCAGGCCGACACGCTGCGCCTCCTCGGCGCTGAAGTGCGCCGCGGGCACCTCCTCGGTCAGCACGGGCAGGTGGGCCGAACGCAGTTCCTCGCGTGTCGGCGGCGGTTTGCGCAATGCGCCTTCCACCTGGCGCGCCATCAGGTTGATGTCGAGCTGGCTGCCGCTGGTGTTCTTCAGCGCCTCGGCATGGGCCGGCATCAGCAGGCCGAAGAACCCGCGCCTGTCGGCCTCGGGCCAGGCGATGAGGTTCATGCCCTCGGTCAGCTCCTGCATCAGCTTGGGCAGCTGGGCCAGGAAAGCCTTGCGCAGCGCCGGCGTGGGCTTGGGCTGCACGCTGAGGTAGAGCTCGCGCCCGGCGCCGCGCAGGCGCTGCACCACTGCGCCCTCGGGTCCGTCCTGTTCGGCGGCGCGCAGCAGGACCTGGCTCCAGACCTGGCTGATGAAGTCGCGCAGGAAGGCCGGCGCCTGCACACCCTTGAGCTCGCCTTCGACACGCAGGGCGTAGAGCTGGCGCAGGCGCTGCTGGTCTTCCTTCTCGGTCAGCAGCGCCTCGGTGGCGCCCTGGTCGGGGCTGTCGCTGCCGGCGAGTTCTGCCGTGAAGGCCTCCAGCGCCGCCAGCTTCTGCTCGTAGAGTTCGATCTGTTCGAAGTCGCCTTCCACCACCTCGTGGATCAGCGCCTTGACCTTGGCCAGGAAGGCCTGCGCACCGGCTTCGCCGAAGTCCTCGAAGGCCGAGCCCAGCGAAGCGATGCGGTTGATGAAGCGCCGCACCGGGTGCTTGCGCGACGAGAAGAAGCTCGGGTCGCCCAGCGCCGCGCGCAGCACGGGCAGCTGCAGGCGGGCGATCTGGCGCGCCATCTGCGGTGGCACCTTGGGGTCGGCCAGGATCTGGTCGAAGAGGAAGCCGATGACGTCGATCACCATGTGATCGAGGGTGCCGCGCGAAGCCTGGCGCAGTTCGTCGCGGTGGGCGTGGATCAGGTTCGGCGGCAGCGGCGCCGAGACACCGCCTTCGTCGCCGTAGGCGCTGCCGTAGCCGCCGTCGACGCCACCGGTGCTGCCACCGCCGTCATAGGCCAGGCGGCGGATGAGCGACATCAGCGCCGGGTCGACATGGCCCAGCGGCGTGCCGTGGTGGCCAGAGGCCATGCCGCCGCGGCCGGTGTGCGCCCCGGCGCGTGTCGACGCGCCGAAGCCCGGGCCGCTGCGCCTGGCGCCGTCGCCCAGGCCGGTGCCGAAGCCGGTGCGCCCGCCTGCCCCGCGGTCGCTGCCCGGGGCGTCGGGCGTGCCCAGGCCGCCCGGCTGGGTGTTGCCCGCGGTTTCAGCCCCGCCGAGCGAGCTGCTGCCGCCACGCCCGGGCCGGTGGCGCACCGTCAGGCCCACCGGCTGCACGCCAGCGCGCCGCAGGTCGGCAACGATGTCGGCATAGGTCTGGCGCAGCACGGCATTGAGCGTGCGGCTGAACTCGTTGGACAGCACCTTGCGCACCTCGGGCCGTTCTGACAGTGCGTCGACACCGCGGATCACGGCGTGGCCGACGATGTCGGGCCGCAGCGGGTTGCGGTCGCGCTCGCCGCCGGCGTCGCCGAGCAGGGCACTGACATACGCCTCGAGCTCGCGCAGTTCCCACTCGCAGGCGTGGGCCACTTCCATGCCGAAGCGTTCGGCCGAGATCTGGGCCTCGACCTCCTTGTCTTCGACCAGGCTCAGCGAACCCCAGTCGGTGGCCGCCGGCGTCGTGCCCGGCAGCGGATACGACGCGCCGGCCTCGGCGCCACCCTGCGGCCCCAGTTCACGCAGCACTCGCTCGTCGAGCGCATCGTTGAAGGTCAATGCGAAGATGGCCGACTTGCGGTTCAGCTCGAACTGCGCCTCGAGCAGGCCGTCGCGCTGGTAGGCGTGGTGCGCGGCGAGGGCGGCCAGGCCCAGGCTCTCGACGGAGCGCTCGGCAGCCTGCCGCGCCGCCATCTTCAGGCGCTGGATGGCCGCCTCCAGCGGCGCAGGCAGGCGATGGATGGGGTTCGGCTTCATGGGGGTCTAGGTTGCCAGAAAGCAACCCGGGGGGATGCTTTCAAGTATGCGGTATCCCCCTGCCAGACGCCGCCGACAGGCCCGGGCGCGACAGGCCTACCGTTTCAGCGCGTCACGTATCTCGCGCAGCAGCAACACGTCTTCGGGTGTCGGCGCGGGGGCGGCGGGCGCCGGCGGCGGGGCTTGGCGCTTCAGGCGGTTCACCTGCTTGACCATCAGGAAGATGATGAAGGCCAGGATGAGGAAGTTGATCAGGACGGTGATGAAGCTGCCGTAGGCGAACACGGCGCCGGCCTTCTTGGCCTCGACCAGGGTCGTGGCGGTCTGCCCCGACAGGGCGAGAAAGTAGTTGTTGAAGTCCAGCCCGCCGAAAATCCTGCCCACGATGGGCATGATGATGTCGCTGACCAGCGAGTCGACGATCTTGCCGAAGGCGCCGCCGATGATCACGCCGACCGCAAGGTCCATGACGCTGCCCTTGAGAGCAAACTCCTTGAATTCCGAACTGAAGCTCATGCGCACTCCTGTGTTGTCGACTGTGTGACCGGGTTGGCCCGTCTTGGGGTCGGGTCCGGGTGCAGCACGGTAGGGGCCCGGCGGCGGCGCGTCAATGACCGGTCTGTGCGCCGGGGTGTCCGGGTGTCAGGCTTGCGAAGGCGCCTCGGCTAGAATTCCGAGTTGACCCGAACCCTTGCATCCAATCGAGGACCCTCATGAGCGACGCCACCGTCGAACCCACCGTCGACCAGAGCCGACGCACCTGGATCGCCATCACCTGCGGCGCCGGCGCCGTGGGTGGAGCAGCGGTGGCCGTGCCCTTCGTCAGCACCTTCGCGCCGTCCGAGCGCGCGCGTGCCGCGGGTGCGCCGGTCCGTGTCGACATCAGCGCGCTGCAGCCCGGCGAGAAAATGACGGTCGAGTGGCGCGGCAAGCCGGTGTGGATCGTGCGGCGCACGCCCGAGCAACTGGCGGCACTGCCCAAGCTCGACCCGCAGCTGGCCGACCCCAAGTCCGAGCGCAAGCAGCTGCCCATTCCGGCCTACGCAAAGAATGAGCAGCGTTCGATCAAGCCCGAATTTTTCGTCGGCGTCGGCATCTGCCCGCACCTGGGCTGCTCGCCCTCGGACAAGTTCCAGCCCGGTGCCCAGCCCTCGTTGCCCGACGACTGGATCGGCGGCTTCTTCTGCCCCTGCCACGGCTCCACCTTCGACATGGCCGGCCGCGTCTTCAAGAACAAGCCCGCGCCTGACAACCTGGAAGTACCGCCGCACATGTACCTGTCGGAAACCACGCTGGTGATCGGCGAGGACAAGGCCGCCTGAGCCCAGCGCGCACTTCCAGCAGCAACCCCAGTACCTCGAGGTCAAGATGGCTGAATTCAAGGAAGCGCCTGCCGGTTCGTCGGCGCTGACGCAAACGACGGTGTGGCTGGAGAACCGGTTTCCGACCCTGTTCTCGGCCTACAAGGTGCACCTCTCGGAGTACTACGCTCCGAAGAACATGAACTTCTGGTACTTCTTCGGCAGCCTGTCGCTGCTGGTGCTGGTGATCCAGATCGTCACCGGCATCTTCCTCGTGATGCACTACAAGCCCGACGCCGCCAAGGCCTTCGAGTCGGTCGAATACATCATGCGCGACGTGCCCTGGGGCTGGCTGGTGCGCTACATGCACTCCACCGGCGCCAGCGCATTTTTCGTCTGCGTCTACCTGCACATGTGGCGCGGCATGATCTACGGCAGCTACCAGAAGCCGCGTGAACTGGTCTGGATCTTCGGCGTCGCCATCTTCCTGTGCCTGATGGCCGAAGCCTTCATGGGCTACCTGCTGCCCTGGGGTCAGATGAGCTACTGGGGTGCCCAGGTCATCATCAACCTGTTTGCCGCCATCCCCTTCATCGGCCCCGACCTGGCGCTGCTGATCCGCGGCGACTTCGTCGTCGGCGACGCCACGCTGAACCGCTTCTTCGCCTTCCACGTCATCGCGGTGCCGCTGGTGCTGCTGGGCC